>CAKQED010000054.1:0-14376 GCA_934229835.1 uncultured Oribacterium sp.
GATCGCATCGAGCTCGGACTTCTCAGCCGGAGCGTATGCAACGTAACGAACACCGTGGTCGGTGACAGAGCAGCCCATGGACTGGAAGAAATCGAGACGGTCAGCGACTGCCTTCTCGAGGGAATCCATATCGGTGATGGTGATACCGGATCTCTCAGCGAGCTTTGCGATGTATGGTGCGAAGGTCGGGAGCTCGATGTTGTTCAGCTTGTCCGGTCTCCATGCAGGAAGAACCTTTACGTCGAAGCTTGCGTCGTCCTTGAGCTTCTGATGCCACTCGAGGGTATCGATCGGGTCATCGGTGGTGCAGATGAGCTTTACGTTCGACTGCTTGATGATGTTCCGTACGGACATGGACGGATCATGGAGCTTCTCGTTGCAGAGGTTCCATACTTCCTCAGCGGTGTCGCCGTTCAGGTAGCCCTCGTAGCCGAAGTACTTACGAAGCTCGAGGTGAGACCAGTGGTAGAGCGGGTTACCGATGAGCTTCGGAAGGGTCTCTGCCCACATCTGGAACTTCTCGCGGTCCGGCTTATCTCCGGTGATGTACTCCTCCGGTACGCCGTTGACACGCATCTGTCTCCACTTGTAGTGGTCACCGATCGGTGGCTTTCCGAGCCATACCTGGTAGATGTTATCGTAGCTCTTATCCGTTGCGATATCCTTCGGATCGATATGACAGTGGTAATCGAGAATCGGTGCCTTCTCTGCGATCTCGTGATAGAGCTCCTTCGCTACATCGGTCGAGAGCAGGAAGTCCTTGTCCATAAATGGTTTCATAGCTTTACCTCCATGAGTTTGTGGTATCTGCCGTGCGGCCCGTGCATTTCGCTCCGGTGGCAGCGACAGATAGGGATAAATATATATGCAACGCCTTACGGCATTGTCTTCAGAAACGTGTGGTTTCACGCGTGACGAGGCGCGTCGCGATGACGGTCTTCTTCGGGATCTCCGTCTCGAGCGGCTCGCCTTGCGCATCCTCCGCCGGATTCAGAATCGTCATCAGATGCTGGCAGGTTTTCTGGCAGAGCTCCTTCAGCATCGCGTCGACACTGGTCAGCTCCGGAGAGGAGGCTACCGCGAGGGTGGAGTCGTTCCAGCTGACGATCTGGAGATCCTCCGGGATCCGAAGGTTCATGCGTCGTGCGAACTTGACGGCACCGACACCGGAGGTGTCGGAGGAGCCGAGGATGGCGTCGAAGGCTTCCTCTTCGTAGGCTTCCTTCAGAAGCTGTGCCATTTCGTCGAAGCGGCGGTGGCCATGGACGGTGCGGAGTGCGTCCTGTGGGAGTCCGAGCTCCGCGATGCCCTGGTGCAGCCCGGCCAGCTTCTGTGTGCCGGAGTAGCTGACGCTCGAGTAGACATAGACGAACTTCCGTGCGCCGGTGTCATAGAGCTGGTGGAGCGCGTTTCGCATACCGCCCTGCTCATCGCAGACGGTGCAGTAGATGTTCTCGCCCTCGAGATAACCGTTCAGAATCATGACCGGATGCTCCCGGGCACCCTCGATAATGTAGGCATTGTCCTCCGGATTCGGCTCGATAAACTGTGAACCGACGAGGATGAAGGCGTCGACCTGACGGGATTTCAGGAGCTCGAAGCTCGCCTTCTTATTCTCGAGTTCGAAGCCGGTGCAGCAGAGGATGGAATTATAGCCCTGGCTGCGCAGCTCGGTCTCGAGGAAGTTAATGGCGCTCGCAAGGTACATATCGGTCGGGTCGGAGCACATGATGCCGATGGTCTTCATGGAACCGCGCCCGAGACCACGTGCATACGCGTTCGGTGTGTAGCCGTACTGGTCGATGACATCGAGCACCTTTTTCCGGGTCTTCTCGGAGACGTTTTCCGCGCCGTTGATGACACGGGAGACGGAAGCGATGGAAACCCCGGCTACTTTCGAAATATCGTAAATATTCATACTGTTTCCTTCTTTGACGCTTCGCATGAAAGATTCTGTAAAGAACGGTCACCAGGAAATGAACTCTTTCGTGTAAGCGTTTACATTTTCCTTGATTATACCGAAAGAATGGTATAAAATCAATGCATTATACACAATATCGACAATTTCGGAAGCATTTTCCGAGGCATGGGAGGCATGAATATGAATTTTCCGGATAGACCCTTTGATCTTGTAACGATGGGACAGCTGCTGCTTCGACTTTCGCCACCAGGAAACGAGCGAATCGCCCGTTCAGATGTGTTCGAGAAGAACGTCGGCGGTGCAGAGCTGAACGTAGCGGTAGGCGCCGCACTGCTCGGTCTTCATACCGGTATCATCTCGAAGCTTCCGGCACATGACCTCGGTCAGTTTATGAAGGGTACCATCCGAAGCTACGGCGTATCGGATGACTTCTTCATCTATGATCAGTCAGAGGATGCCAGAGTTGGTGTGTACTACTATGAGTATGGCGCATACCCGCGTAAGCCGCAGGTCATCTATGATCGCCGGAACTCGAGCTTCTTCTCCCTGAGTCTCGATGAGATCAACCCGGAGGTGTATAAGAGCACGAAGTGCTTCCATACGTCAGGGATCACCCTGGCACTGTCTCCACAGCTTCGTGAGACGACCATCGAGGCGATCAAGCGCTTCAAGGAAAACGGCGCGCTGATTTCCTTCGACGTGAACTTCCGTGGGAACCTCTGGAGTGGCGATGAGGCACGCGAGACGATTCTGAAGATTCTTCCGTATGTGGATGTTTTCTTCTGCTCCGAGTCGACGGCACAGCTCACCTTCCTGAAGACCGGAAGCTGCCGGGAGATGATCAAGAGCTTCACCGAGGAGTTCCCGATCAAGGCTGTATTTGCGACGCAACGCACGGTACACAGCCCGAAGAGCCATGATTTCAGCTCCCTTGCCTACTGTGCAGAGCGTGACGCCTACTTCGAGGAGCCGGCGTACGAGAACATCGATGTCGTCGATCGGATCGGATCCGGTGATGCGTATATTTCCGGTGCGCTCTATGGACTGATTCACTCAGACGGTGATGTTCAGGAGGCAGTGAAGTATGGTAATGCGACCTCTGCGATGAAGAATACCATCCCGGGCGATCTGCCGCAGAGCTCACTGAAGGAGATCGAGTCGGTGATCCGCGATCACTACTCCACTGGTTTCCACAGCGAGATGGATCGGTAATAGAACATCTGATATAAAATTTAATTATGGATCGGGTGTTGACGATTCGGATTTAACGTGTTAAAGTACAGTCAATCGAATAAAACAAACCGATGACAGAGAGAAGTAGTTCATCCTGAATGTCAAAGAGAGCCGTCGATGATGCGAATACGGTACAGGATAGATGAGTGAATGGACTCTGGAGGGCGCTCCGAAAGGGATCGAGTAGGAAGCGACGGGTTCTGCACCGTTATCAGGCAGCACATATGCTGGTATGTGAAAAGTGACCGAAAGGTAAGATGAGTGGTACCACGGATTATGGATTAATTCGCCTCATGCAGAGAGAAATCTCCGCATGGGGCTTTATTTTATTTCTGGATCATTCATATTTCGATCAGCTCCAGTTGAACATCAACAGAGGGCGAGCGCCCGACATCATGGAGGTAAATATTATGAAGAAGCAGTTTATGGCAGCGACGATGGCAGCACTGATGGCAGCGACACTGGGGGCATGTGGTTCTTCCACTACACCGGCCGCGACGACGGCTGTGGAGACGAAGGCGGAGACCACGGAAGCTGCAGCAGATACAGCAGCTGCTACCGAGGCAGCGGCAGAGTCGGGGAAGGAATATAAGGTCGGTATCGTTCAGTTCATGGATCATCCGTCCCTCAATCAGATCGAAGAGAACGTGGAGAAGGAGCTGGATAAGCTTTCCGAGGAGAAGGGTGTCAGCTTCAATTATAAGGACTACACCTTCAATGGTCAGGGCGACGCTACTGTACTGAACCAGATTGCGAGTCAGCTGATTTCAGATGATGTTGACATCATCATCCCGATCGCAACTCCGGCGGCACAGGTCGTACAGTCCGCAGTGGAAGGTCAGGATATCCCAGTGGTATTCTCCGCCGTATCGGATCCGGTATCCGCGAAGCTGGTCGCGTCCATGGATGCGCCGGGCGCCAACATTACCGGAACCTCGGATGCACTGAACACGAACGCGATCATGGATCTCATGCTGGCCGTGAATCCGGATACCGATTATGTCGGACTGCTGTACTCCAACTCGGAGGACTCCTCGAAGCAGCCGATCGAGGATGCGAAGAAGTACCTCGATGGAAAGGGCATCAAGTACATCGAGAAGACCGGTACGAAGACCGATGAGGTACAGGCGGCTGCCGATGCACTCGTCGCAGAGGGCGTGGATGCGGTATTTACACCGACCGACAACACGATTCAGCAGGCCGAGCTCGGCATCTATGAGAAGTTCCTCGAGGCGGGGATCCCGCACTACACAGGCGCAGATTCCTTCGCACTGAACGGTGCCTTCATGGGCTATGGTGTCGATTATTCGAACCTCGGTGTCGCAACCGCAGACACCGTAGCGGAGATTCTCCTCGATGGGAAGGATACGGCAAGCCTCGCGGTCAAGACCTTCGATAATGGTATCGCGACCATCAACACCGACAGCTGCGAGGCGCTGGGCCTTTCTCTCGATACCGTGAAGTCCGAGATCCAGGATCTCTGCACACAGATCGTTGAGACAAAGACCGAAAAGGAATTTTCAAACTAAATGGTGATTTCGATGCTTCCCGAATCTGAAACGCGCTGTCTCCGCAGATGAGCGTATCCGTCATAAAGCATCACAGAGGCTGTCGCGCAAACGGCAGCCTTTTTCTTAAGAATTTCGTAAGAGGGTCAGATCCCATTGCGAAGCCCTTACGACAGCGTAAGAAATTTGTAATGGGGTCTGACCCCATAAAGAAAATCTGCTACAATATAGCTATCTTTTTGTTAGGAGGTATGAACCCTTGACTGGTTTTCTCACAGCGGGCATCATCCGCACGGCACTGGAGGTAGGTCTCGTCTACTCACTGGTGGCGCTTTCACTGTTTATCAGCTATTCCATCCTGAATATCTGTGATCTCTCGACCGACGGCTGCTACACACTCGGCTGCGCGGTGGGCGCGGTCGTGACCATCGCAGGTCATCCCTTCCTCGCGATTTTCGCGGCGATGGCAGCGGGTGTCTGCTCGGGCTTCGTAACGGCGTTTTTGCAGACGAAGCTCGGTGTCGAGAGCATCCTCGCGGGTATCATCGTGAACACGGGCCTGTATACCGTGAACCTGGCCGTCATGGGCTTCAGCTCGAACGTCTCCATCTTCGGCACGGACACGATCTTCACGCTCTTCGGAAAGCTGAGCAGCAGTAAGGCCTTCGCGAGCTGGAGCAAGCTGATCCTCCTTGCGGCGATCGTCCTCGTGGTCTGCCTGCTGATCCGCTGGTTCCTGAGCACGACCCTCGGTCTCTCGATTCGTGCGACGGGTGACAGCCCGGCGATGGTCCGTGCATCCTCCATCAACCCGGCCTTCACGATCACGGTCGGTCTCTGTATGGCCAATGCCATCACCGGTCTTTCTGGATGCCTCATCGCGCAGTATAACAAAACCTGTGACATCAACCTGGGTACCGGCATGGTCACAATCGCCCTCGCGTCCCTCGTCATCGGCGAAACTCTCTTCGGAAAGCATAAGATGATGGCGCGGATCTTCGGTATGGTCGTCGGCTCCTGCCTCTACCGCTTCATCATTTCCGTCGCGCTGCGTCTCAATGTTCCGACTGAGGCCTTCAAGCTCGTATCGGCGGTGATCGTCGCGGTGGCGATCGCTGCACCGCGTGCGAAGGAGCTCGTCGCATTCAAGCATAAGCAGCTGAACGCGATCCGTGAACGTAAGTCCATGCAGGGAGGTAGATGAGATGCTGAAAATCGAACATATCTTTAAGACCTTCAATGCAGGCACCGTCAATGAAAAGCGTGCCATCTCGGATCTGTGCCTCACCCTCGAGGATGGGGATTTCGCCACCATCGTCGGTTCGAACGGCGCCGGCAAGTCGACGCTGTTCAATGCCATCGCCGGGACCTTCTACACGGACTCCGGCTATATCGAGCTCGACGGGGAGGACATCACCTTCGTTCCGGAGCATGTTCGCAGCCGCTATATCGGACGCCTCTTTCAGGACCCGCTGATGGGCACGGCACCCCACATGACGATCGAGGAGAACCTCTCGGTGGCCTATCTTCGGGCCAGCGAGCATAAGAAGGGACTCTTCAGCTATGTGACGAAGAAGGACCGCGAGGCCTTCCGGGAGCAGCTGTCGCTCCTCGATATGGGACTCGAGGACCGGATGAGCCAGCCGGTGGGACTGCTGTCCGGCGGACAGCGCCAGGCGCTGACCCTGCTGATGGCGACCATGGTCACCCCGAAGATCCTTATGCTCGATGAGCATACGGCAGCCCTCGATCCGTCGACGGCGAAGAAGGTGCTGGAGCTGACGAAGAAGATCGTGAAGGAGCGGAACATCAGCTGCCTCATGGTCACCCACAACATGAACCAGGCGCTGGAGCTCGGGAACCGGACACTGATGATGAACAGCGGAAACATTGTCTTCGACGTACGTGGCGAGGAAAGAGCGAAGATGAGTGTCAACGATCTCCTCGAGCGCTTCGCCGAGGGTGCCGGCAAGGAGATGAACAACGACCGTATCCTCCTTTCGACGAAGGAAGGTATCTGATATATATTGTAACGCGGGTTTCAAATGGTATATAATTATAGTATCAACAGGTAATCACATCAGGAGGCAACTATGATTAAGAAGCAATTCGTCATTACGATCGGCAGACAGTATGGTTCTGGCGGACGCCTCGTAGGCAAGCGTCTCGCGGAGGATCTCGGCATTCATTTTTATGATGATGATATTCTGAAGCTCACCTCGGAGAAGACCGCAATCGGTGAGCAGTATTTCCGTATGGCAGACGAGAAGGCCGGACGGAACTTCCTGTTTAAGGCCCTGTACGGTCTGAAGCCGGACATCGGGAAGCCGAACACCCAGGAGAACATCGTCTCTCCGGAGAACCTGTTCCGCTTCCAGGCAGAGGTGATCCGAGATATCGCCTCGAAGGAGAGCTGCATCATCGCCGGACGCTGCAGTAATTACATCCTGACCGAGGCGGATATGGAGAACCATGTCGATTTCTTCGTCTATGCAGATCTCGTAACCCGTACGAAGCGCGTCATGGACTACGATAAGGTCAACGAAGAGGAGGCCCTCCGCCGCATTCGGAAGATCGATAAGGAGCGGAAGGACTACCATAAGTACTACACCGGTGAGGACTGGATGCAGCCGGATAATTATGATCTGATGATCAACGCGAGCCGCATCGACTTCGACGAGATGGAAGTCCTGATGAAGAACTACATGACGATGAGAGGATTTATCGACTGATGAAGAAAACCATATATGCAGCGCAGCATCCCCTGAAGGGGAGCCTAACGGTGCCGGGAGACAAGAGCATTTCGCATCGTGCCGTCATGCTGGGGGCCCTCAGCGAGGGTGACACCCACGTGAGCGGCTTCCTGAATGGTGCGGACTGCCTCTCGACGATCGGCTGCTTCCGACATATGGGTATCGCCATCGAGCTTGACCAGCGTGAGACCGAGGTCGTGATTCACGGCCGCGGTCTTCGTGGTTTACAGAAGCCGGATGGGATGCTCGACTGCGGAAACTCCGGGACCACGACGAGGCTTATTTCCGGCATCCTGGCCGCGCAGGACTTTGATTCCGAGCTGACGGGGGATGAGAGCATACAGAAGCGCCCGATGAAGCGCATCATGATCCCGCTTCAGGAGATGGGTGCGGACATCCGCTCGATCCGTGAGAACGGCTGCGCGCCACTCGCGATCCATGGGCAGAAGCTGCATGGAATCCGCTATAGCTCCCCGGTCGCCAGTGCACAGGTGAAGTCGTCCATTCTCTTCGCCGGTCTCTACGCCGAGGGTCCGACCACGGTCATCGAGCCGGCCCTTTCCCGCGACCATAGTGAGCGTATGCTGCGTGCGCTGGGGGCCAATGTCTCCACTCGGATGCTTCCAGATGGACGGGCCGAGATCACGCTGCAGCCGGGGGCGAAGCTCAGCGCACTGCCGGAGATCCTGGAGGTGCCGGGCGACATTTCCTCGGCGGCATACTTCATCTCGGCGGCACTGCTCGTGCCGGGCTCGGATGTGCTCATCCGGAACGTCGGCATCAACGAAACGCGTGCGGGTATCCTTGATGCGTATGCCGCGATGGGCGCGGACATCACGCTGGAGAATCGTCGCCTCGCCGGCTTCGAGGATGTCGCGGATATCCATGTCCGCTACAGTGCGGCGCTTCATGGCACGGAGATCTCCGGTGCGATGATTCCGCGTCTCATCGATGAGCTGCCGGTCATCGCCGCAGTGGCGGCGGGTGCGAGTGGTCGCACGGTTTTCCGTGATGCACAGGAGCTGAAGGTGAAGGAATCAAACCGCATCGCCGTGATGGTCGAGGGCCTGCGTGCGCTTGGTATCTCTGCAGAGGAGACGGAAGATGGCATGATCATCGAGGGGCAGGGCAGTGGCCTTCGTGTCGGCTCCGGCATCATCGACACGCATAAGGATCACCGCATCGCGATGACCTTCGCGGTCCTCGCCCTCGCCGGTGATGAGCGCACCGCCGTCGAGCTCCTCGACGCGGACTGTATCAATATTTCATATCCGACGTTCTATGACGACCTGAATGGTTTACTTTGAGTCGGATTGTGCCTCGGAGTGCTGCAGTCAGAAGCCATACGGAGAGGTCGTGAAGAATCAAAATCTCATCCCTTAGAAGCACTTAGTGCAAATTTTCCTTGGAACCCTCTGCAACGCCGAGTTTTCATAAAGAAAACTCGGTGATTGCAGAGGGCTTAGTGCTTCTTAGGGATGAGATTTTAGAGTCTTCTGAGCTCGGAGTACTGCGCTTCTGCCTGCAGCACTCCGGGGCGCAATCTGTTTAAAATTTTTCGAAAAAGTAGTTGACTTTCGGGAGGGTGACTGTTATAGTAATCGAGTCGCCTTGAGCGACACAAATATGGCGGATTGGTCAAGAGGCTAAGACGCAGCCCTCTCACGGCTGAATCCCGGGTTCGATTCCCGGATCCGTCACTTCATGAGCTTCAGGTTTTCCTGGAGCTTTTTGTTTGTGATAATTTCTTTTTTATGCTAAAGTATGGTCTATGTTGAAGATCAGGCGGACGGGCGCTACGCCCGTCATGGATATCATAAAAACGGAAAACCCGGATGGGAGTGCGCTCCTCTATATGCAGGTGCCGGTGGTCCGGGCGACGGGGATCGTCAAGCATGCGTTTTCGACGCGGATCGGCGGGACGAGCCAGGGCATCTTTTCATCGATGAATCTGCGCTTCGGGCATGGCGATGAGGATGCGCGGGTGCGCGAGAACTTCCACCGGATGGCGGCGGTGCTCGGGACCGATGAGGCACACATGGTGCTCACGAAGCAGACGCATACGACGAATGTCCGGGTCGTCACCGCGGCGGATGCGGGCTGTGGCGTCGTGCGGGAGCGTCCGTACGAAGACGTCGATGGTCTGATCACGGATGTGCCGGGGCTCGCTCTCGGGATCTTCGCGGCGGACTGTGTGCCGCTGCTATTCGTCGATCCGGTGCACCGCGCGATCGGCGCGAGTCACTCCGGCTGGCGCGGTACGGTCGCACGGATGGGAGAGGTTACGATCCGGGCAATGCAGACGACCTACGGGTCGGTGCCTTCGGATCTCATCTGTGCCATCGGGCCGAGCATCTGCCGGGACTGCTATGAGGTCTCGGAGGATGTAGCAGCGCATTTCAGGGCAGCCTTTCCAGGGCATACGACAGAGATCCTGCGTGATGATGGGCTCAATGCAGCCGGTGAGCATAAGTATCATCTCGATCTCTGGGCGGCGAACCGCATCGTGCTCGAGGAAGCGGGCGTGCCGGCGGCACAGATCAGCACGACGGATATCTGTACGAACTGTAATCCGGAGCTGTTGTTCAGCCATCGCTATACGCATGGGCTTCGGGGAAACAATGGTGTATTTATCATGCTGAAGTAGAGGTGTTATTATGAATTTACCGATTGCAATTTTACTGATCGTGGGGATCGCGGCGCTGACGGTCTATATTTTCCGGCATGCGATGAAGAAAGAGGATCTCGGGAAGGATGGCTGCTCCGGCTACAAGGGCTGTGCGTCCTGTGCGGCATCGGAGTACTGCAACCATATCACAAGCCTCGAGAAGTTCGCGGATGAGCGGGATAAGGAAAAGAAGACGAAGGAGTAAGAATTGTTTATCCGAGGCGGGGGCCGCGGATGAACGGAACCGGGAAAGAAGACGAAGAAATAAAGAGCGTTTATCCGGGGCGGCGTTCGTGGATGAGCGGGACAGGGAAAAGAAGACGAAGAAATGAAGATCATTCATCAGACAGCGGAGTATGTGGTCGTCTGCAAGGCGGCCGGTGAGGATTCGGAGCACGAGCTACCGGGGCTGCTTGCGGAGCAGAACGGGGATCGGGCGACGGATTATTATGTCGTGCACCGGCTTGATAAAGCGGCGGCGGGACTCCTGGTGCTGGCACGGGACCGTGGGACGGCGGCGGAGCTGAGCCGACAGCTGACGGAGAACCGTCTTCGGAAGACCTACCTCTGTGTCGTTCCGGGTGTACCGGAGCCGGCGAGCGGGGAGATGCAGGACCTTCTCTATAAGGATAAGATGAAGAAGAAAATGTTTCCGGTGAAGCGGAAACGCGCCGGCGTGAAGGAGGCTTCGCTCCGCTATCATGTGCTGGAGACACAGATGCCAGCTTCAAACGATGCGTCGAATCAGGCAAAGCCGGGCGAAGAAGCTCCAGAGAGTCCGGCACAGGTGCAGTCGGCAGAGTCGACTACGGCGCAGCCGGAAGGGAAGAACCCGACGTCGCTTACACTCGTCGAGGTGGAACTTCAGACGGGGCGCTTCCATCAGATCCGCTGTCAGTTCGCGGCGCGGAAGCTGCCCCTCGTCGGGGACGGGAAGTATGGCTCGCGGGTGCGGAGTCCGCATCTCGCGCTGTTCTGCCGGCAGCTTTCGTTCTATGATGTGAAGGAAAGGAAGGAGTGTTCCTTCACGGCAGCGCCACCGGCGGAGTTTCCATGGGAGATTTTTTATGACTGAATTCGAATTTCTGGACATCATGCATCGGGCGGAGATGCTGAAAAATAATACACGGCACAGCTGGACCTCGCAGGACCGGCATGAGTCGGTGGCGGAGCACAGCTGGCGACTTGCGTTCATGGTGCTCATGTACAGCCACGAGCTGAAGAAGGAGTTTCCGGAGGCCGACATCGACCAGGTGCTTCGGATGTGCATCATCCATGACCTCGGCGAGGCTTTCACCGGCGATATCCCGTCGTTTTACAAGACGGACGCGGATTCGGTGAAGGAGTCGGACATCCTGCTCGACTGGTTCCGCTCGATGCCGGCACCGTTTGACACAGAACTGCCGGCGCTTTGGGAGGAGATGGAGGCGCTTGAGACGACCGAGGCACGCATCTACAAGGCCTTCGATAAGATCGAGGCGGTGGTGCAGCACGATGAGGCGAAGCTCAGCACCTGGCTTCCGCTCGAGCGCGAGCTGCAGCTCACGTACGGTGCGGAAAATATGAAGTTTTCGAAGACGATTCAGAAGCTTCGCGACGTGATCGACGAGGAAACGCGGAAGAAGATCGCAGAGGGCAGGTAAGATGAAGGATTACGAGTCGGAACGGCAGCCATCGATTGAAATCTCAACACAGGCGTCGGCAGACCAGCATTGGCAGGCGCTCGACCGGAGCGCACTTGCACCGCGCTCCGTGCTGCTCTACGCGGAGCGGCTGTCGGAGGCGGTCGATCTCAGACCAATGCTGTCGACCGGTCTGATCATGGCGGTGCAGGTGGCGGGCGACCCCGCGGAAGATGGTGCGGTGTTGGACTTCGCCTTCGTGCAGGGGCTTCGGAAGCAGTGCATCGCGGCGGAGGTGCCGTTTCACTTTGCGGGGACCGGTGCAAACTTTCAGATGAAGGGGCGGGTGTTCCATATTCCGGCGAAGCTGCAGGCTTCGCAGGCGGCGAAGGCGGAGATGGAGTATTTTCCAATCTGCCTCGCGATGAACGCACCGGTGACGGCAATGGACCAGGATATGTCCGTGGAAGCTGGACGAGCGGCGAAGGACGACACGTCGTCCATGGAGACGCGTAAGCCGCAGCGGAGTGACGCTGGAAGAAGGTCCGTACAGACCGGATGGGAAGCGATGGGGCATGCGCCGTCGATGTTTGACTGTATGGATGGGGGACCGGAACACGCACCGTCGATGTTTGATCGGATGACGGGCGGCACGGACCGGAGAGAATCGATGTCCGCTGGCCAAGTCGCGCTGCCGGATGCGGATGGCTTTGCGCCGGTGAACTTTAATCCGTTCGAGGATGGGGATGCGTCGGCAGATGAAGAAGCGCGTCCGGAGGACGAGGATCCGACGTTCTTTGGGTCGCCGGAGCATCCGAGTGTGAAGAATCTGCACTATACGATCGAGGTATCGGATGACGATGATGATTACCAGGGCGCCAGTGCCGAGGATCATCGGCAGCTCGAGGAGAGTGAGCGGGCGCGGAAATCCGGCGCGCAGGTGCAGTTCCTTCAGGAATCGCTGCGACTCGCAGAGGACGGAGGCCATCCCTGACCAGGCGAGTGCAGGACTGGATATGCGGGAAACGGGCCCGGGGCCTGACGTGGTGTCGGAGGTTCGTTCTGAGGCTGCCTGTGCGTCGGTGACATCTGAGAAAATCCGAGTGAGGGCAGCGCAGGATGGCATCGATGAGGCGTCGATGACACGGCTGTTCGAGCGTCTCGGTCAGAGTAAGTTCCGTTCGGGATTTCACCTGCGGAAGCAGGAGCGCGCCTACTTCGAGAAGCAGGGACGTGCGAAGATCGAGGAGCATGCGTTGGATTTCATCCGGGAGCGTCTGGCACCGGTGGAGCCGCGGAATGATGGGAAGCAGACTCCGTGGCGGGGGCACCCGGTCTTCATCGCGCAGCATGCCACCGGCTGCTGCTGTCGCGGCTGTCTCTCGAAGTGGCATCACATCCCGCCGCATCGGGCGCTTACGGAGGCAGAGCAGCGCTACATCGTTTCGGTGCTGATGTGCTGGATCGATCGGGAGATGAACGCGTAGTTTCGATATGTCGCTGTGAAAAGAACTTGCATGTAGGGGCGCTGCGTGATAAATTTTCTGTTATTGACATTGACCATAAGGACGTTCCGCCAGTCGGAACGATTCGCATGGATTTAGGGGGTAAATATGGGACTGATCATTCCGAAGGATTATGATCCGCGTCTTTCTGTGCGTGAGACACAGGAGGCAATCAAGTATATCAGAGATACATTTCAGAAGGAGTTCGGTCGGGAGATGAATCTCAGCCGTATCTCTGCGCCGCTTTTCGTGCCGAAGAGCTCGGGTCTCAATGATAATCTGAATGGCTATGAGCGTCCGGTCAGCTTCGATGTTCCATGGTGGCCGGATGAGACGATCGAGGTCGTGCATTCGCTGGCGAAGTGGAAGAGAATGGCACTGAAGAAATACGGCTTTAAGCCGGGCGAGGGTCTCTATACCAACATGAACGCGATTCGTCGCGATGAGGAGCTCGATAATCTGCACAGCTGCTATGTCGATCAGTGGGACTGGGAGATGGTCATCAATAAGGAGGACCGGAACACCACGACACTCGAGGGTACGGTACGTATGATTTTCCGTATCATCAAGCACATGGAGCATGAGGTATGGTACAAGTATCCGAATGCGGTCAACAAGCTGCCGGATGATATTTACTTCATCGATTCCGAGTCGCTGCTTCAGATGTATCCGGATAAGACGCCGAAGGAGCGCGAGAACGCAATCTGTAAGGAGCACGGCTGTGTGTTCATCAGCCGCATCGGTGATAAGCTGTCAAATGGGGAGCCGCACGATGGTCGTGCACCGGACTATGATGACTGGGCACTGAACGGCGACATCCTGTTCTGGTATCCGACGCTCGACTGTGCACTGGAGATCAGCTCCATGGGTATTCGTGTCGACGAGACTTCGCTGCGTGCGCAGCTGAAGAAGGCGGGCTGTGAGGAGCGTGCAAATCTTCCATACCATAAGATGCTGCTCGCGGGTGAGCTTCCGTACACCATCGGTGGTGGTATCGGTCAGTCGCGTCTCTGCATGCTTCTGCTGAATCGTGCGCACGTCGGTGAGGTACAGGCCAGCATCTGGCCGCAGGAGATGATCGATACCTGCCGTGAGCATAATATCATCCTGCTTTGATTTCTGATTTTGAGAGCCTGCTGAAAGCAGGCTCTTTTCATATTTGAATT
>CAKQED010000055.1:0-14192 GCA_934229835.1 uncultured Oribacterium sp.
GGACGGCTCTGTAGTACAGGGTGCCATACTTATGAGAGTTACCCTTTACACGAAGCTGCATCGCAGATACGATGCCCTGGTTCGGTGTGTTTTCCTTCGATGTGGCCCATGGACCCCAGCCGGCGTTTGCGCTATAGGTTCTGTAGTACCAGCGGGCGATGCCGGCGTGCTCCAGATAGAAGCTGGTGAAGCCGTTCGGTGCATAGGCGAAGGACTCGTTCTGTACGGTGGTCGCCCAGTCGATACGGTTGCCGTTCGCATCCTTGATGAAATAGGTTCCGAGCGGGATCAGGTTGAGTACCGGATCCGCCTGCATGTCACCCGTGCTGTCGACCGTCATGTATGGACGGATCGTCTCCACGACCGGATTGATCTTCGGCAGGATCTTATTTCCGGTGCTGGCGGTTATACCGCTGGTTGCAGCAGCCGCATCGGTTGTGGTCTGTGCAGCACCCGGCAGCACCGTGTCCGGTGCGGTGGTACCAGCAGGAACGACGGTGTTTACCGGTGCCTGTGTAGCGGCCGGAGCGGTTGTCGTGCCGCTGGTCTGATTTGAGAAGTCCACCGTGGCCGTGGTGCCCGCGTCATGGATCTCGAACTGCGGGGTCAGGTTATCGCCCGGTGTGGCAGCGAGGGTGGTCAGCGGCTGTGCCATCATCATAGCGGCAGCGGCCACGATCGCAAGTGTACGCTTCATACTCATACATTAAATCCTCCAAGATTTAAAATGGTTAAATATTCTGCCTAAAAGATAACACAAAAGCCGAGCGCTTTCCACCCCGGGTTTACATTTTAAATGCAATATTATAGAATCGTAACGAGTTCGTCAGAATGTCGAAATTTCGTAGGAAATTCGTAATTTTTACATAGGCGAAGCCGCCGAGGCGGCAGGAGAAAAATCATGAGTGATTCAAAAATTATCAACGTCACGCGCGCCAGTCTGCCGCCGCTTTCCGAGTACGAGGAGCTGCTGCAGCATATCTGGGACACGGCGTGGCTTACCAATATGGGCGAGTACCACGAGACGCTTCGGGCGAAGCTTCAGGACTATCTGAAGGTCGGCTCCGTGCAGCTCTTCGTGAACGGGCACAGTGCGCTGGAGTTTCTGCTGCAGGCGATGGACCTCCATGGCGAGGTCATCACGACGCCGTTTTCCTTCGCCTCCACGACCCATGCAATCGTGCGGAACGGCCTCACGCCGGTCTTCTGTGATATCAACATGCGGGACTATACGATCGATGTCGATCAGCTCGAGTCCCTGATCACCGAGCGCACCAGTGCGATCGTGCCGGTGCATGTCTATGGAAACATCTGTGATGTTCGCCGGATTCAGGAGATTGCGGACCGCCATCATCTGAAGGTCATCTATGATGCCGCCCATACCTTCGGCGAGGAGCTGGACGGGCAGGGGGTCGGCACCTTCGGTGATGCCTCGATGTTTTCCTTCCATGCGACGAAGGTCTTTAATTCCATCGAGGGTGGTGCCGTCACGACCGGAAAACCGGATCCAGCGCTGATGGAGAAACTCTACGAGCTAAAAAACTTCGGTATCCTCGGGCAGGAGGAGGTCGCGTCGGTCGGCGGCAACGGAAAGATGAACGAGTTTGCGGCGGCGATGGGCCTCTGCAATCTGCGTCATGTGGACGAGTACATCGCGAAGCGAAAGCGCGTGTTCGAGCGCTACCGCGCGCATCTCGCGGATGTGCCGGGCATCACTTTCCCGGAGATTCCGGCGAACGTAAAATCGAACTATGCCTATATGCCGGTACGCTTCCATAACTATACGTATACACGGGACGAGATTTTCGACCGTCTGAAGTCGGAAAACATCCGTGCCCGGAAGTACTTCTATCCTTGCATCAATGCCTACAGCTGTTACCAGGACCGCTATGATGTGAAGGATACGCCACATGCACTGCTGGTGAGCCAGGAGATCCTGACCCTGCCGATGTATCCGGATCTCGCACTCGAGGATGTGGACCGGATCTGCAGCATCATCCTCGGATAGAGAGCCACTGCCGCTGCATGATGATGTGGCCGGATCTCCGACATTGACCTGAGATACAGGAGCGGAACTACGGCACGCAGGGCTCTGTAGATAGATACCGCGGGGGAGCCTCGCGGTGAGAAAGGTGATCGTATGAATACAACACAGCGTACCGCCCTGGTCACGGCGATCGGCTCCTTCAGTGCCGACGCGGTGATCCGGACACTGCGTCAGGAGGGCTGGCGCATCATCGGCACGGATATATATGAAGCAGACTGGGTGGCGGCCTCCCTCATGGTGGATGCCTTTTACCAGGCACCGTATGCGAGTGAGGAGGAGAAGTACATCGACTTTATCCGGGACATCTGCACCCGGGAGCAGGTCAGCCGTATCCTGCCGCTCATCGATGTGGAGGTCGATGCACTGAATCGGCATCGTGCGGAGATCGAGACCGGGGACTGCCGGATTTGTATGTCGCCGGAGAAGAGCATCCGTATCCTGCGTGATAAATTCGAGATGAAGACGCTCGTGGACGGGGTGCTCGACGAGAGCCCAGAGGAGATTCGGACAGCGGTTCGGACGATTCCGACCGAGCGTGCATCGGAGATCGATTTTGAGACGGTCAGCTATCCGATCATCCTGAAGCCGGTCGATGGCCGCAGCTCCAGTGGGCTCTACCGCATCTACCAGGAGGATCAGCTCGGCTTCGCGTTTTCGAGTATCATGGACCCAACGAAGCTCGAGGATACCAGCCTCGAGCACTATCTCGTGCAGCCGATGATGAAAGGACATGTCATCACCGTGGATGTGATTCGTGATGCCGCCGGTCACTGTACAGCCGTTCCGCGTGAGGAGCTGCTGCGTACACCGAACGGCGCAGGTCTTTCGGTACGCGTGTTTGAGGATCCGGTACTGGAGGCAGCCTGCCGCGCGATCGCAGCGCGGGCGGAGATTCTCGGCTGTGTGAACTTCGAGTTCATCCGGGGCGAGGGCTCCGGCATCTACTATTTCATCGAGTGTAACCCGCGTTTCGCGGGCGGTGTCGCCTTCACGGAGCTCGCGGAGGTACCGGCGGTGCACATGCATCTCGCGATTTTCGACGGTGGTGAAATCAGTGGAGAAGAGAAGCCGGTGACGGGCTTCATGACCAGAAAATACCAGGAATTCAGAATGTGATCTCCATCGCCCACAGTCAGGGCGTGGCTTGCCAGTGATGGCAGAAATATTTTAACGTATGAATGATGTACTACTTATCATCCCGGCGTACAACGAAGCCGGGAACCTCCCGCGGGTCATCGAGAACATCGAGACGCAGGACTTTCCGATGGATTATCTGATCGTATCGGATGGCTCAACCGATGGCACGATCGCACTCTGCGAGGAGAAGCACTATAACTATGTCGCACTGCCGACGAACCTCGGCCTCGCGGGCTGCTTTCAGACCGGAATGCAGTACGCGGCTCGCCACGGCTACCGCTATGCGGTGCAGTTTGACGGCGATGGTCAGCACCGTGCCGAGGACATCCGTGCGCTCTACGAGAAGATGCAGGAGGGGGACTACGATATCGTCCTCGGCTCCCGCTTCCTCGACCAGAAGAAGGGCGGCAGCATGCGGGAGATCGGTTCCCGCCTGATCACCGGCGCGATCCGACTCACGACCGGTGTCCATGTGACGGACCCGACCTGCGGACTTCGGATGTACAGCCGCCGGATGATCTCCTGCTTTGCCTACCGTATGAACTACGGCCCGGAGCCGGATACGATTTCCTATCTCATGAAAAATGGTGCGCGCATCACGGAGGCACCGATCCAGATCAACGCTCGTCTGTCCGGTGAATCCTACCTGCGTCCGCTCACCGCAGCCCGCTACATGGCGCGCATGCTGGTGTCGATCCTGCTGGTGCAGGGCGCACGAAAAAAAGAAAGCTATGAATAACGAAAACAATCAGAAAAAGGATTTTCTGTGGAACGCCGTCGGCAGTCTTCTCTACGCGCTGGCCTCCATCGTGCTCGCCTTTGCCGTCATCCGGATCGCCGGGGACGACGAGGGCGGTATTTTTGGTTTCGGCTTTTCTACCCTGGGGCAGCAGATGTTTATCATCGCCTACTTCGGCATCCGCCCGTTTCATATCACGGACCGGACACCGGAGTACAGCTTCGGTGATTACCTCGGCACCCGCCGCCTGACCTCCCTGCTCGCGGTCCTCGGAAGTCTCCTCTTCCTCGGTGTGCAGCTCGGCACAGGACAGTACAGCCTGCATAAGGCGCTCATCCTCCTGCTGCTCGCCCTGTATAAGATCATCGACGGCTATGCGGATGTCTATGAGTCGGAGCTGCAGCGCCAGAACCTGCTGTACCGCAGCGGCCAGTCGCTCGCCTTCCGTACGAGCCTCTCGGTCGTGACCCTGCTCGGCAGCCTCCTTCTGAGTGGCAGTCTGCTTACGAGTGTCCTGCTCGCCGATCTCATGCAGCTCTTCGGCACCTGGGCCTTCGCGATCCGCGTGTTGCGTGCCTGCCCGAAGGGACAGCTCGATACACAGTTCTCCTGGATGCATGCCGGAACACTTCTCCGCAGCACGAGCCTCCTGTTTTTCGGCGTATTCCTCGACTTCTACATCTTCTCCGCGTCGAAGTACGCGATCGATCGTCAGATGTCGAACGCGGATTCCGGCTTTTTTAACATCCTGTTTATGCCCACCTCCTTCATCTATCTGCTGGCGAACTTCCTGATCCGGCCAATGCTTACACGTCTGGCGGATCAGTTTACAGCGCGGGATACGAAGGGCTTCCGTGCCTCCGTCCGGGTGATGGTGCGGGCGGTCATGTTTCTCAGCCTCGGCATCCTCGTGGCGACACTGCTTCTCGGCCGCTGGGGCCTCGGCATCTTCGAGCGCATCCTCGGAGCGAGTGCAACTGGTCGTCTCGTGCCGGCCTTCCCGTCCTTCCTGCTGATCATTCTCGGCGGCGCGCTTTATGCGATGGCCAATGTGATGTACTATATTCTCGTGACGGTGCGCGCGCAGCGCCGGATCTTCCTGTGCTATCTCCTCACGACGGTACTCGCCTTCGTGAGCGCCGACCGCATGGTGGCGGCCCGGGGCATGCTCGGCGGTGCCATCAGCTATGTACTGCTGATGGGCGGGCTGCTGGTGCTGTTCAGCCTCTTCGTCTCCGTCACACTTCGGAAGATGAAAAATATTTAATGAAATGAGGAAACGACATGTACAGTGTGGATGTCATCATCCCGAGCTATAAGCCGGATCAGAAGCTTCGGAAGCTGCTGGAGCTGCTTCTCCGGCAGAGCTACCCGATACAGAACATCATCATCATCAATACAGAAAAAGCACTCCTCGATCCATCGCTGATTCCGGAGGATGCACGCATTTCGGTGACGCATATACGGAAGGATCAGTTCGATCATGGCGCGAGCCGGAATCTCGGCGTGTCGAAGTCGGATGCGGCGCTCTTTCTCATGATGACCGAGGACGCAGTACCGAAGGATACCACCCTCGTCGAGAAGCTGGTGCGTGTCTTCGAGACGGACCCGTATAAGGATGCGGTACCGAAAAACCATCCCCGCGGCTCGATCGGTGCGGTCTATGGCCGGCAGCTCGCGACGCAGGAGAGCTCCTATGACGAGCAGTATGCGCGGCAGTTCAACTATCCGACGCAGTCCTTCGTGAAAACGCAGCAGGATCTCGCACGGCTCGGCATCAAGACCTACTTCGAGTCGAACGTCTGCTGCATGTACCGTCGCGATATCTTCGACCGGCTCGGTGGCTTCATCGATCATACGATTTTTAACGAGGATATGATCTACTGCGGGAAGCTGCTGCAGGCGGGCTACGCGAGTGCATACGAGGCCTCGGCGGAGGTTTACCACGCGCATCACTACAGCGGCTGCCAGCAGTTCCACCGGAACTTCGACCTCGGCGTGTCGCAGGCGGATCACCCGGAGATCTTCGCAGGGCTCCGCTCGGAAGGCGAGGGCGTGAAGCTGGTGCTCGGCAATGCAAAGGACCTCCTCCGTCGTGGCCGCCTCCTTACGGTACCGAATCTCATCTGGAAATCGGGCTGCAAGTACCTCGGCTTCCGCATGGGCCGCAACTACCGGAAGCTGTCTCACCGGATGGTGCTCCGCTGCACGATGAACCCACGCTACTGGGCGCATGCAGGCAGATGCATCGAGGAAAACGACGATCACACCGGTGACCGGAAGAACAGATAAAGTGAAAACCTGCCGTGACCGTGCCTTCGTGCGTCGGCGTCCGGCAGATGATGAAAGGAAGAAACGCGATGATGACACCCCTCTTCCGCGTGGTACTGGTCGTAGTCTCGATCGGCACACTCGCGACGGTTCTCAAACGAATACAGAAGGCGAAGCTTACGATCGAGGACTCCATTTTCTGGATCCTCCTCGCGATGATGTTCGTCGTCTTCGCCCTGTTCCCGGTCGTGCCGGATACCCTGGCACGTCTGCTCGGCATCTACTCCACGGCAAATTTCCTCTTCCTCTTCATGATTTTCATCCTGCTGATGCGAATGTTCTCGATGAGCATGCGGATCAGCACCCTGGAGGATAAGATTCGGAAGCTCGTGCAGGAGCTCGCCCTCCGCGACAAGGATGCGCGGGATGAACGGATAGAAGCGTCGGCAGAGGGGTGCGGATGTGATCGCTCAACGAGAGCTCAGGATGCAGCGTCCTCGTCGAGCAGACATGCAGAAACGCGTATGGAGGAGAAAAACGCATGAAGACTACCGGACGAAGCCTCTACTGGGATATTTTCAAGGGCCTCGCCATCATCATGATCGTCTTCGGTCATACCGGACATGGCGGTGCCTTCGTGTACCTTTTCCATCTCGAGCTGTTCTTCTTCGTGACCGGCTTCCTGTATAACGAGATGAAGTACGGTGACCAGCCCTTCACCTTCCTGCAGAAGCGCATCGAGGGTGCCTGGCCACGCTATACGGTCTACAGCATTTTCCTCGCGCTCACGCATAACTACATGGTGAAGCACGGCCTGATGGCCCCGGGGACGGATGTGCACTACGCAGTTCCCGAGATGCTGACCTCCCTTTTTCACGGGATGATCTTCCAGTCCCCCGAGCTTCTCGCCGGACCGATGTGGTTTGTGCCGGTGTGGATCCTCGGCGCGGCGCTCTTCGGCGGCGTGGTGTGGCTGGCGCGCCGCTTCGGACGCATGAAGGATGGAATCATCGTGCTCTGTGCGCTTCTCGGCATGGGCATCGGCTACTACTTCATCGGACAGGGCATCCGCCTGTTCTACGGCTTCGAGCTCTCGTTCTTCGTACTGCCGCTCTTCGCCGAGGGCTACTTCCTCCGAAAGTATGCCGGTGACTTCGCGACGAAGATCCGCGGACCGCTCGCCCTCGGACTGCTCGTCGTGAGCTTTATCGCACTGACGCTCTTCGTGAAAAACGGCATCTGGTTCGACCTCTCTGCCCGCAGTGTGCACGGTGCCTGGTTCTTCGTCGGCACCGCCATCGGCACTGTCTTCACATTGATGCTGACGTTGCTGATCGAGAAGCTGCCAGCAAAAATCGTCGAAGCTCTCGCCTACATCGGTCGCCACAGCTTCGACATCATGGCCTTCCACATCTTCGTCTTCAAGATGCTCGACATGTTTCTCCGAAAGCTGTACTTCCGAAACCCGGCGATGGACCTGAGCGCCTACCCGTCGCCACTGTCCGAGCACTACTGGATGCTCTACACCCTCGTGCCCCTCGCCGTCTCCGTCCTCGCCGGATGGGCCCTCGACCGCGTCGGCGCACGCTGGAAAAACATGCATTAAGAGTTACCATTCGAGCAGGGGGGCCCGGAGGGGCAGCCTCTTTTTCATATAATGAAGCAACAGCAAAACCTTGACTATTTTTCTTTTTGAAATCATCGACGGTGCAAATATCCCATGCTATACTGAAAAAAAAGAAAAGGAGCGATTTTCGTGGATTTCCGGGACTTATCTTATGTTCTTGCCATCGCCAAATATCAGAACATAACAAAAGCAGCCGACGCGCTGTATATCACCCAGCCCACACTGACGAAATTTTTGCAGTCTCTGGAACACCAGATGGGGCAGAAGCTGTTCCGCAAGCTGGGGCATAAATTCGTGCTGACCTACGCAGGGGAGCGGTATGTGGCAAAGGCGACAGAAATCCTGAACCTGAAAAAGGAATTGGATCAGGAAATGAACGATATCATCAAGAACAACCATGGTTCCCTGAAAATCGCTTTTCCCACCATGCGAGGTGCGTATATGCTGCCCTGCACTCTGCCGGTGTTCAATCAGATGTACCCCAACGTCCGTCTGGACGTGGTGGAGGAGCACTCCGGTAAGCTGGAGGGGATGCTCCTGAATGGTGAAACCGATCTGGCATTTTTCAATCTGCCTATCAAAAGCCCGGACATCGATTACGAGGTCATCAAGCATGAGGAAGTTCTGGTGGTCATGGCGGCGAATCACCCCCTTGCCCACAGCGGACGTGTACGGGAGGGCTGCAAATACCCGTGGATGGATTTGCAGCAATTAAAGGATGAGCCTTTCATCATGCAGATTCCCGGTCAGCGCACCCGAGAAACGGTGGACCAGCTGTGCCGCAAGTCCAATTTTATCCCAAATGTGAAGCTGGAAACCAGCAATATCCCAGCGGCTGTACAGCTGGCGGGAAAGGGCTACGGCTGCTTCTTTGTTACGGAGGCCCACCTGCGTCACATCATCCAGTCCGATCCTGTGGTCTGCTTCTCCGTGGGCGACCCCTGCACCACGGTGGATTTCGTAGCGGCGTTTCGAAAAAACAGCTACCTGCCTTACCATGCCCGGGAGTATATCACCATCGTTAAGAACTTTACATAATCGTAAAACGCACCGCCTGATTGGCGGTGCGTTTTGTTTCGTATATGGATGCTTAATAGAACAGTCCGAACAGGTTGAACACGCCCAGTGCGCTCAGCAGCACGTTCACCGCCACGTTGGCGACGCTCAGCAGGAACAGTTGCTTGAACATTCTGTTCATCTCCTCGTTGGAGGTCTCCCGAGCAGCGGAGTACGACGACATGATGATGGCACCACCGGTAGACAGCGGGCTGATGGCGGCGGCGAAGGAGGTGGCGACGATGGCGGAGATCAGCTCCACAAAGTTGACGGAACCGGAGAACTTGGTAGCCACATCGGCAGCAATAGGGAACAGCGCAGGCATAACCACGCCAGTGGTGGAGCTGACCCAACTGAGGATGCCCGAGGTAGCCGCGAGGATAGGCGTGGCGGTGCCTTCGGTCATAAGGCCGGTCAGGAAGTTGGAGATCAGATCAATGCCGCCCAGCTTCTTGATGACGTTAATGAGCGCGCCCACGCCACAGATGAACACCAGCGTGCCCCAAGGGATGCTCTTGATGGCCTTCTTTTCATCGGCGCAGCCCAGCAGAATCAGCACGGAGGCGGCGACGAAGGCGAACAGACCGGTGTCCAGCTGGAAGCCGATGCAGCAGATGACCATGACGATGATGGCTGCGATGGTGCAAAGCTGCTCTTTGTTGAACTTAGGAATCTCGGACAGCTTCAGGGGATTGTCCGCCTTGACCTTGTAGCTCTTGAAACCGACGTACAGAATCAGAGTGAAGATAAAGCCCGAGATCAGAGTGGTCAGGAACAGGTGCAGACCAAAGCCGGTGTAGCCCAGAGGCTCGCCCAGGCTTTTTGCCAGCACGCCGGTGAGAGACAGGGGGGAAGCACAGCCCGCGTTGGCCCCCAGCTTAGCGAACAGGGCAGTTGCAATAGGGTTAATGTCCATTTCAAAGGCTAGGTACATGGCGAAGGTGGTCATCAGGATGCCGGCGGCAATGTGACCAGGACCGATGGCGGAGATAAAAGCGGACAGGAAAAACATCAGAACAGGAATCAGGACGGTGTTCTTGCCCACGAGCGCCACGACCTTTTTGGAGAACAGCTCCAGAGTGCCGTTAGCGGAGGCCATGCCGAAGAGGAAGGTAACGCCTACCAGCGTGACGAACATGGACGCGCTGAAGCCGTTGGCGATTTCCTTGGCGCTCATGCCGCCGCAGGTACCCAGAATGAAGGCAACGCCCAAGGACAAGAAACCAAGGTTAACCTTTTTAATGAAGCCGATGGCGACCACGACCACCAGAACAATGAGACTGATAACAGAAAAATCCATCTTTTCTTCTCCTTGTAGATTAGATGTAGGCAGTTCCGTCCAGCAGCAGGTTCGCGGTACGGAAACCGAAGGTGTCAATAATCACGGGGCAAACGCCGTTTTCTTCAAAGTCCACACCGCATTCCAGAATGCCGCTCGGGTGTCCGATGCGAATAAACTGGGTGTCGGTGTCGTGCGCCAGCACCTGATTGACCACGCTGCCGGGAACAACTGCCGCGGCGGCGGTGCACATGGCGCCGGTCATGGCATAGCTTGGGTGAGCCTTCTGCATGGACATCATCCGGGAGAGCAGGTCAACAGCGCTTTTTTCGATGCAAACGCGCTCGGCAGTGACATAATCCTCCGCTTCGCCAACAAAGGTCATCTTCGGAATGCCCGGTGTTTCCCAGGCAGAGCGGGTGTAATCCTCAATCAAGCCAAGCTTCACTGCAGCCAAGCCACGGACGGCTTCCAGTAGATCCAGCTTTTCAGCGTTGGCATTCAGTTCCTCAGGATTTTCCCGGCCGGTGAGTCCCAAATCCTTTGCCTTGACGAACACCAGCGGATTGGCGGCATCCACGATGGATACTTCTACTTTTCCATAACCTGGAACCGCCAGAATGTCAACAGCATTTCCGGTGGGCAGCAGCCCGTGGCCAAGGGTGCCTGCAGGCTCCAGGAATTTCAGCTTGATAGGGCTGGCGGTTCCGGGAGCACCGGCGATGGCGAAGTCGCCGTCGTAGACTACTTGACCGTTTTGGGTCTGGACGTCGGCAACGATGATCTTTTCCGTATTGGTATTGTAGATGCGAACGGAGGTGATCCCCTCCTTTGCCTCGATCAGCCCCTTCTCAATGGCGAAGGGACCGACGCCAGAGGAAATGTTTCCGCAGTTACCTTTGTAGCTCACCAGGGGCTTGTCCACGCTGACCTGGGCGAAGGTGTAATCCACATCCGCGTCGGGACGATCGGACTTTTTTATGATGGCTACCTTGCTGGTGACAGACTGTGCGCCGCCCAGACCGTTGATCTGTTTCTTGTCCGGGCTACCCATCAGCTTCAGCAGCAGCGGCTCCCAGAGGGCCTGGTCCTTGGGAAGATCCTTTTCCATAATGTATACGCCCTTGCTGGTGCCGCCCCGAAGAATGGAGACGGGAAGGGTGCGTTTCACGTTGTTCATTGTAATGGCCTCCTTTGTTATGTTTCTGTTTCGTTTTTGCCTGAGATCACTATAGCGCGCAAGAAACTATTTATAAAAATCATGTTTTCCATCAAAACAATAGCTATTGGGAATGAAAATTTCAAAAATTGAAACCAGAATTGTTTTCTCAGAAAGAAATTCACATTTCCTACAAATCAGACAGATTTCTCCAGACAAACAGCGCCAGAATTTGAGCAGATTGCACAAAAATCAGACAGTTTGCACTATTCTTGCAATGAATAGTTAAAATGGAAATTATGAATTTTCGTTCCGTATGGGGGAATGTTATGATGATTGCGCAAGAAAAAACACCGGCGGAGCGAATCGCTGGATATTTGAACAAAGGAGCAGCAATTATGGTAACACTGTACGATTCCGGCGTGTATCTACTGAACGGCAAGACCCTGGTTCCCGAAAAGGAAGCGCAGGGACAGGTGAATGTCACGAAGGAAGACGCGAAGAAAAGCACCATCGCCTACGGCATCCTCCAGTCCCACAACGTAAGCGACGATCCCGACAATCTGAAAATCAGGTTTGATGCTATCACCAGTCATGACCTGACCTACGTGGGCATCATCCAGACCGCCCGGGCTTCGGGTCTCGACAAGTTCCCACTGCCCTATGTGCTGACCTGCTGTCACAACAGCCTGTGCGCCGTGGGCGGCACCATCAACGAGGATGACCATCTATTCGGTCTGACTGCCTGCAAGAAATTCGGCGGTATCTACCTGCCACCGCACATGGGCGTGATTCATCAGTATATGCGCGAAGCCGTGGCCGGTGGCGGCAAGATGATTCTGGGCTCCGACTCTCACACCCGCTACGGCGCGTTGGGCACCATGGCTGTGGGCGAAGGCGGCGGCGAGCTGGTCAAGCAGATTCTTGAGCAGACCTGGGACAGCAAGTACCCGGAAGTAGTCTGCGTGTACCTGGACGGCAAGCCTCGCCCTGGCATTGGCCCTCAGGATATCGCCATCGCCATCGTATCCGCTGTGTTCAAAAACGGCTATGTGAAGAATAAGGTCATGGAGTTCGTGGGTCCGGGCGTTTCCTCCATGTCCACCGACTACCGCAACGGCATCGATGTGATGACCACCGAGACCACCTGCCTGTCCTCCATCTGGCGCACGGACGAAGATACCAAAACCTACCTGACCCGTCACGGTCGGGGCGATGACTATCAGGAGCTGAATCCAGGGGATGTTGCTTACTACGACGGCTGCATCTACATCGACCTTTCCACCATCCACAGCATGATCGCCCTGCCTTTCCATCCTAGCAACGGCTTTGAAATCCGAGAACTGAATGCCAATATGAACGACATTCTCCACATGGTAGAGGAGGACTGCAAGAAGCTGATTAAGAACCCTGACCTCCACCTGAATCTGTGGGAAAAGGTGCATGACGGCGCGCTGTACGCCGATCAGGGAACCATCGCCGGCTGCGCCGGCGGCACTTACTCCAATATTATGGAGGCTGCTTATCTGCTGAACGGCAAGAGCACCGGCACCGATGTCTTCGCTCTGGGCGTATACCCAAGCTCTCAGGCAGTTATGATGGATCTGCTGCGCAAGGGTGCTATCGAGAAGTTGATTGCCGCAGGCGCCACCGTGCGGACAGCTTTCTGCGGCCCATGCTTTGGCGCAGGCGATACCCCAGCCCATGGTCAGCTTGCCATCCGGCACACCACCCGCAACTTCCCGAACCGGGAAGGCTCCAAGCCTGGCAACGGTCAGATTTCCTCCGTCGCCCTAATGGATGCCCGTTCTATTGCCGTATCCGCCGCCAACGGTGGTCGCATCACCGCCGCCGATGAGGTAGGCTACACGTTTGACTGCCCTGAATTTGACTTCGATTCTACTGCTTATGAGCACCGGGTTTACCAGGGCTTCGGTAAGGGCAAGCTGAACGAGAAGCTGGTCTGTGGTCCGAACATCAAGGACTGGCCAGAGATGCCTGCGCTGAACGAACATATGCTGCTGAAGGTCTGCGCCTACATCACCGATCCTGTCACCACCACCGACGAGCTGATTCCATCCGGTGAAACCGGCTCCTTCCGCTCCAACCCTATGGGTCTCGCGGAGTTCACCCTGAGCCGCCGTGTTCCTGGTTACGTTGCCAAGGCTAAGGCGGTCATGGCGAACGAACAGGCGCGCAAGGCCGGTACCTGCCCAACCGAGGTTCAGGTGATTCTGGAGCAGGTACGCACCATCTCCGGCTTCGAGACGGTCTCTGACGAGAGTGTCGACCTGTCCAGCACCATTTACGCCGTGAAGCCAGGCGACGGCTCCGCCCGGGAACAGGCGGCTTCCTGCCAGCGTGTGCTGCTGGGCGGCGCAAACATCACCAGGGAGTACGCCACCAAGCGCTATCGCTCCAACTGCATCAACTGGGGCATGGTACCATTCGTCACCCGTGACGAGGAAGCCTTTGCTGACGATGATTACATCTTCGTCCCGAATATCCGTGCCGCGCTGGAAGGCGATATGAACCATATCCCCACCTATGTCATGGGCGAGACCATCAGGCCCATCACCCTCGCCATTGAGCCGCTGACAGACGAGGAAAAGGAGATCATCCGCTACGGCAGCCTGATTAACTACAACCGCAAGAAAAAGCAGGCTTAATTTTACCGGTTCTCGTCCCTGCCGTCCTTTGTCAATCGGCATCGGATTTCGAGAGAATCGTGAAGAAGGCATGATGAGCTCCCGTCGGAGACATTGGCCTGATCTCTATATAAAAAACGCCCCACTACGGTGCAATGTCATTAAGTTAAGATGACAAAAGAAAGATCTCTATACCAGAATGGTATAGGGGTCTTTTTTTTACTGCAAA
>CAKQED010000056.1:0-14129 GCA_934229835.1 uncultured Oribacterium sp.
ACCTGGTACGGCGGAGAGATGAAGAAGGGTATGTTCTCTATGATGAACTACTACCTCCCGCTGAAGGGCATCGCTTCCATGCACTGCTCTGCAAACACCGATTTCAACGGCGAGCACACCTGCGTATTCTTCGGTCTGTCCGGAACAGGTAAGACCACCCTTTCCACCGATCCTACCAGACTCCTCATCGGTGATGACGAGCACGGCTGGGATGACAACGGCGTATTCAACTTCGAGGGCGGCTGCTACGCAAAGGTTATCAACCTTGATAAGGACGCTGAGCCGGATATCTACGGTGCGATCAGAAGAGACGCTCTTCTCGAGAACGTAACTGTAGATGAGAAGACGGGCAAGCTTGACTTCAACGACAAGTCCGTAACCGAGAACACTCGTGTATCTTACCCGATCGACCACATCGAGAAGATCGTGAAGCCGATCTCTCACGGTCCTGCAGCAGAGAACGTAATCTTCCTTTCTGCAGATGCATTCGGCGTACTGCCTCCAGTATCTATCCTTACTCCGGAGCAGACCAAGTACTACTTCCTGAGCGGATTCACCGCAAAGCTTGCAGGTACAGAGCGTGGCATCACCGAGCCGACACCGACCTTCTCTGCTTGCTTCGGTCAGGCTTTCCTCGAGCTTCATCCTACAAAGTATGCTGAGGAGCTCGTAAAGAGAATGGAGAAGTCCGGCGCAAAGGCTTACCTGGTCAACACCGGCTGGAACGGCACCGGCAAGAGAATCTCCATCAAGGATACTCGTGGAATCATCACCGCTATCCAGAACGGCGATGTTGCCAAGGCTCCGACCAAGAAGATCCCGTTCTTCGATTTCGAGGTTCCGACCGAGCTTCCAGGTGTAGATCCTGCTATCCTCGATCCTCGCGACACTTATGCAAATGCATCTGAGTGGGAGGAGAAGGCAAAGGATCTCGCACAGAGATTCCAGAAGAACTTCGTCAAGTACGAGGGTAACGAGGCTGGTAAGGCACTCGTTGCAGCTGGTCCTCAGCTTTAATATCAATCTTTACCATTCATATAGGGCAGTCAGGGCGCAGGCTCTGGCTGCCTTCTTTTGTAGTCTGGACAGGAGCCCTGGAGGGGCGGCAACGGAGGCACAGTACTCCGGGGCTCCTGCCTGAACTGTAACGCTAGTCTTAAAAAAAGATGAAGGACAAGTGTGGAATCTATACTTTTTCGAGCTATCTGTTAGAATAGTAGGGTCTGGAAAAACGTAGTAAATATAAGTACAGACATAGTAGAACAGGAGAAAACAGTATGGATAATAAATTTTTCGATGTCGTGGACAGCGATGGGCATCATGTGGATAACGTGTCTGCTTCCGACGAGGGGGAGGCTGAGAATTCCACATCGGTGTCCGGGGACAATGCCGGCGATCAGGGTGCAGCCCAGGTGAGCAGCGATTCCGGACAGGCAGATGGAGCATCCCCACGTGTCCAGACAGCCGGTGGAAAGAAGCGGAGACCGAAGAAGTCCGAGGATGAGGAGCAGCAGCCGACGCTGCTCGGGGAGATCATCGACTGGGTGAAGGTCATCGCGGTGGCAGCGGTGCTGGCGTTCTGCCTCAACAACTTCATCATCGCGAACTCGACCATCCCGACGGGCTCCATGCAGGACACGATCATGGCCGGGGCGCGCGTCTTCGGCTCCCGGCTGAAGTATACCTTCGGGGAGGTGGAACGTGGAGACATTGCCATCTTCGTCTATGGGTACAAGTGCAAGGGCTGCGGGCAGAGCTACCGGGAGACCGATCAGGGTGTATGCCCGTACTGTGGGCGCGAGGATAAGAAGAACTCCGTCGTATACTATGTGAAGCGTGTCATCGGTATGCCGGGGGATCACATCGAGATCCGCCAGACCGGGACCGCGGATGCATCCGAGTTCCACAACATTAAGGTCGGGAAGAACGCAGACGGCTCGAGCGTAGAGGTGCCGATCGGTACGGTCTATGTGAATGGTGAGGCCATCACCGAGACCTATCTGCCGGAGCCGATGATCGTCGACGGGCAGCAGTTCCCGGCGGTGGATGTGACGGTGCCGGAGGGCAGCTACTACATGCTCGGGGATAACCGGAACAACTCACTCGATGCCCGTTACTGGGGCGAGTACAACATGGTCGCCCGTGACAAGATGGTGGCGAAGGTATACTTCAAGTACTGGCCGCTCACGGATATGGGCAGCGTAAACTGATTTCACAGAAATAACACAGACAGCCGATAAAATGAGGAAGCTGCTGTAAAGGAGGATATATTATGGCGAAGACAGAAGGACAGAAGCTCGAGGAAAAGCTCTGCTACAAGATTCAGAACATCGGCATGGAGCGTCCGGAGGACGTGGAGAAGGCCATGGCGTTCTGCGAGGGCTACAAGGAGTTCCTCGATCATGCGAAGATCGAGCGTGAGGCCGTACGTACGACCATTCGGATGGCAGAGGAGAACGGCTACCAGCCATTCGAGCGTTCGAAGAAGTATAAGACTGGTGACAAGGTATATTTCGATAATCGTGGCAAGAGCATCATCCTGACCACCATCGGTAAGCGTCCGCTCGATGAGGGTGTGCACTTCAATATCGCCCACATCGACAGCCCGCGTCTCGACCTGAAGCCGAATCCACTCTATGAGAAGGAAGAGCTTGCGTTCTTCAAGACGCACTACTATGGTGGCATCAAGAAGTATCAGTGGGCGGTGACCCCGCTCGCACTGCACGGTCGTGTGATGCTGCGTGACGGTCGTGCCATCGACCTCGATCTCGGTGAGAAGCCGGGGGATCCGGTCTTCGTCGTATCCGACCTTCTGCCGCACCTCGCGCAGGAGCAGGTGAAGCGCACCCTCGCGGATGGCATCAAAGGCGAGGAGCTGAATGTGCTGCTCGGCTCAACACCGATCGCTGATCCGGAAGTGAAGCAGGCGTTCAAGCTGAAGGTGCTGTCGATCCTCAACGAGATGTATGGCATCACCGAGGCGGACTTCCTGCGTGCCGAGCTCACGATGGTACCGGCACAGCATGCCGTCGATATCGGCTTCGACCGCTCCATGGTCGGTGCCTATGGACAGGATGATAAGGTCTGTGCGTACACCGCACTGATGGCTGAGCTCGAGACGAAGAAGCCGGAGTACACCACCGTGACTGCGCTCGTCGATAAGGAGGAGATCGGTTCTGTCGGAAACACCGGTATGTCCGGCGATATGCTGCTTCACTATATGGAGGACCTCGCAGAGGCGGAGGGTGAGCGCGTGCGCGATGTACTGCGTGCATCGCTGTGTCTGTCGGCAGATGTCAATGCTGCCTTCGATCCGACCTTCCCGGATGCGTTCGAGGCGAACAATGCTTCCTACATGAACCGTGGACCGGTCCTCACGAAGTATACCGGCTCTCGTGGCAAGTCCGGCTCCAACGATGCGTCTGCGGAGACCATGCAGCGCGTCATCAAATACATGGATGATGAGAATGTGATGTGGCAGATCGGTGAGCTCGGTCGCGTCGACCTCGGTGGTGGCGGAACCGTGGCGATGTTCATCGCCAACATGGATGTCGATACCGTGGACCTCGGTGTGCCGGTACTCGCGATGCATGCACCGTTCGAGATCACTTCGAAGCTCGACGTGTACTACACCTATAAGGCGTTTAAGGCGTTTAATAAATAATTCAGTCAGGGTCCCCGGCGGGCCGGCTACGGAGGCACAGTACTCTGGGACCGGTTCAATCTAAGCCGGGGACCCGCACTGAATGCTTATGTAATAAAATCTAGAACTGAGGAGAAAATTATGAAAAAGAACAGACTGATTCTGACCGCCGCTGTGGCGGTAAGTGTGATGGCGCTCGCGGCCTGCGGCTCATCGAACAAGACCCCGGAGGCGACCACCGCTGCGGCGGCAGAGGCGACGGACGCAAGTGCATCCGATACCGCGACCGCTTCCCAGCTCAGCGCGGATGATCCAGAGATTCAGGCTCTTGAAGCGACGGAGGTTCCGGAGCTTCCGAAGTTCAGTGACATGGGTACGGTGAAGCTCTGTGACCTCACGGGCATCACCGTCGAGACCAGCCCGAAGCTGACCGTCGATGAGGACATGGTGAATTCCCAGATCGACTACCTCCGTAAGAACTACCTCACGGAGACCGAGGACGCAGCGAAGGAAGGCGATACTGTAAACATTGACTTCGTCGGAAAGATGGACGGCGAGGCGTTTAATGGAGGTTCAGGCACCGGCTACGACCTCGTACTCGGCTCCGGCAGCTTCATCGATGGCTTCGAGGATCAGCTGATCGGCGCGAAGAAGGGTGAGAAGCTCGAGGTCAATGTGACCTTCCCGGAGTCCTATCCGAACAATCCGGACCTCGCTGGCAAGCCGGCGGTGTTTGATGTCACGGTGAATAAGGTTTCCACCATGCCGGAGCTCACTGATCAGTGGGTGAAGGAGCATGCGGAGGACATGGGCTCCAAGGCATCGGATGTGGCTTCCTTCCGCGTAGAGCAGCAGGCGCTTCTCCAGGCACAGGTCGACTATCAGTACAACAACACGATCCAGCAGGATGCGCTGCAGCAGATCGTGGATACCTCGGAGTTCACTGTTTCCGATGCGATGCAGAAGTACGCAGAGGACTATGTGATTTCCCAGGAGGTATCGACGGCGAAGCAGTACGGCCACGGCCTCGCGGATATGCTGAACATGTACGGCATGAGCGTCGATGATTTCAAGGAGGAAATCTCCAGCTACGCGACCGACTATGCGAAGCAGAGAATGGTCGTTGCGGCCATCGCGAATGAGCAGGGCATCAAGTCCAGCGATCAGCTGATCGACGAGCTCGCAGTAGAGCTCAGCGGCCTCGCCGGCAAGGAGCTCAACAAGATCCAGCTCATCGAGCAGTACGGCGGCGATGCGGTGAAGGACGAGGCGGTGAACAAGGCTGTCCTCGACTACGTACAGACGCAGGTGAAGGTCGTGGAGACCACTGAGACCAGCGCTGCAGCGACCGAGGCCGCCGCTGAAACGACGGTAGCGGACGAAAGCACTGCCGAGGCTGCGGAAGAGACCACGGCCGCACAGGGCTGATATATAACATCCTGTTTTCAGAAGAGCTGTTCACCCCATACAGGGCTGAACAGCTCTTTTTCATTGGCCGCCCTCCGCTCGATCTGCGATTGATTTATAGAAGGAAGCTGTCGTCCCTCTCGAAATCATGCTACACTAGAGGCTGAAAATTACGAAAGAACCTGAACATATATCGGAGGCATCTTATGCGTCATCACTTACGTGGCCTGCTCGGCATCGTGTTTGCCGTGCTTCTCATCTTCATCACCTTCGTCACGAGCTTCGAGGCGGTCACCTACTGGACGCCGAGCTTCTATCGTGATGAGTTCGCGCACTACCAGGTCCTCGATGACATGCAGAACTGGATGGGCGACGAGATGACGATGGACGACCTCTGCGACGTCATGCACCAGACGATGGTGTACCTGCGGGGCGACCGCGAAAACCTCATCGTCGAAACGACCATCAACGGAAGGAAGACCGAGTTCTACACTGAAAACGAGAAGTCCCACATGGCGGATGTCCGGCAGCTCTTCGTGATCTGCCTCGTCGTCCGCTCCCTCGCGATCCTCAGCTGCATCGCCATCGCCGGCTTCCTGATCGTCGTCGCCGGTCCGCGTGCTGCGCTCGGGTATCTGAGCCGCGGTTTCATCCGTGCCTGCCTGCTGATCCTCGGGCTCGTCGCCGTCATCACGTTCCTCGCCATGATCGACTTCACGCGGGTCTTCACGGTCTTCCACGAAATCTTCTTCAGCCAGGGCAACTGGATGTTTGACCCGTGCGAGAGCCGCATGATCAATATGCTGCCGGAGGGCTTCTTCTCCGACTGCGCACTGCGCATCGCCTCCACCTTCGTCGGGGCAATGCTGGCGCTCCTCGTGGCGAGTGGCCTCGCGCGTCAGTTCACGAAATCATAAAACAGCATACCCACGCCGCGCGCCGGACACTCGTGACGGAGTGGCGACCGCTGGCCGTGTGCGCAGCAGGCCTGGGACCGACGTGATCGCGCGCCGGCGACCGGCAGGTATCGCATGGTCCGGGACAGCATCATGCACACCGGCCAGCATCAGCACATACATTCATCCGAGATAGAGGAGTCATCTACATGTACGAAACAGATCAGAACATCAAGCGAAGAAAGACCATCCTGGTCGGCGTCTGCCTCGGCGGCGACGACGGCTTCGAGGTCTCCATGGAAGAGCTCGCAGGCCTCGCCGAGGCGGAGGGGCTCGAGGTCGTGGCGGATGTCACGCAGAACCTCGCCTCGCAGGACGCCGCCTGCTACATCGGCTCCGGCAAGGTTCAGGAGCTGAAGGGGCTCGTCTTCGAGCTCGACGCAGACCTCGTGGTCGTCAACAACCAGCTCTCGCCGTCACAGCTTGCGAACCTCGCGCATGACCTGGAGGTCGAAGTCATTGACCGAACGAACCTGATCCTCAACATCTTCGCGGACCGCGCCCGCACGAAGGAAGCGAAGCTTCAGGTCGACTACGCGAAGCTGCAGTACATGCTCCCACGCCTCGTCGGTCTGCGCCAGAACCTGAGCCGACAGGGCGGCACCGGCGGCTCCATGTCGAACAAGGGTGCCGGTGAGACCCAGATCGAGCTCGACCGCCGCCGCATCGAGAAGGACATGTCCGAGCTCCGAAAGCAGCTCCGCGAGATCACGAAAAACCGCGACACGCAGCGCCGCAAGCGCCAGGCCTCCGGCATCCCGCAGGTCGCGCTCGTCGGCTACACGAATGCCGGCAAGTCGACGCTCATGAACCGGCTCCTCGAGGCCTGCTGTCCGGACGAGGAAAAGGAAGTCATGGTGAAGGACATGCTCTTCGCGACCCTCGATACCACCGTCCGGAAGATCACCCCGGGCAGCCATCGCGACTTCCTTCTGTCCGACACCGTCGGCTTCATCAACGACCTCCCGCACGATCTCGTCGACGCCTTCCGCTCGACGCTCGAGGAGGCGGTCAATGCCGACCTGATCCTCGAGGTAATCGACTGCTCGGACCCAAATTACCAGATGCACATGGACGTCACCGCCCGCACTCTGAAGGAGCTCGGCGCCGGTGCCATCCCGGTCATCTACGTCATGAATAAGGCTGACCGGAAGTACCCGCTCTCGGAGCTTCCGATCGACCGTGGCGATAAAATCTACATCTCCGCCGCGAGCCGCCTGGGTCTCGACCTCCTCCTCGAGAAGATCGAAGAGAAGCTCTTCGCCGGTTACATCACGATGGACCTCATCATCCCGTACACCGCCGGCCAGGTCGAACACGACCTCCAGGAGCGCGCCCGTGTACACAAAACGAGCTACGAAGACGACGGCATCCACATGACGGTCGACCTGAACCAGGAGATGCTGCAGCGGTACAAAGCCTACTTGCAGTGATTTCGCCCGCTCATGCCCGGGCCAATGCCTCCGGCCGACAGTATGGGAACCCGCCCGCGGCAGGCGATTTCTCGCGAAGGTATATGCTGTCGGCCGACTGCATTGGCCTCGCGTACAGTAAAACAGAGAAAGATTTATGGACCAGAATGCACTTCTCGAGGGCCGCATCCGCGACCTCTCTGAAAAAGCCTATAACAGCAACTATCTCACGCATACCTGCTTCCTCGCGGCGTCCGAGCTCGCGCAGTTTCATGCGATTCTTCGGAAGCAGGGCATCAGCAGCAAGGTGCATGCGGTGAACGGCGCGCCGTACCTTATCTTCGGCGGGCGTGCAGATGCCGATCGGAACGTCGTCGTGTTTCTCCCGGACTACATGACGGAGGAGAGCTTCCTCACCGAAGAGCCGGCACAGGGGGATGTCATCCGCTGCCTGCATGTGACGCCGCTGAACCGGAAGTTCACGGACGCGCTCACGCACCGCGACTATCTCGGGGCCCTCATGAACATGGGCATCGAGCGTGACCAGATCGGCGACATCCTCTGTGGAGATGCCGAAGCCTTCATCTTCGTGCTCAGCGATATGGCCGACATCATCGCCCGCGAATTCACCCGCGTGAAGCACACCTCAGTGAGCTGCGAGGTCGTGCCGCCGTCCGCCTGCACGCTCGAACACGCGTGGGAAGAGCTGTCCGGCTCCGTCGCCTCCGAGCGCCTCGACGCTGTACTCGCGATGGTCTATCGCCTGAGTCGCACGAAAGCGCAGGAGCTGATCACCGCGGAGAACGTCTTCATCGATGGCCGCACCGTCACCGACACCAGCTACACCCTGAAGCCGGACGAACGCATCTCCGTCCGCGGCCACGGCAAGTTCATCTTCACCGGCACCGGAAACACCACGAAAAAAGGTCGCGTGTACGCGCACGTGAAGCTGTATAAGTGAAGCACCGGGCGGAACGGGGAGTTAATGGATGAGCGCATGTTTCAAGACAGCGCACAAGTGAGGCACTTGAATAGAACGGGATTCATGGAGGAAGTGGTCTACGTACGCGATACCATAGAAAGAAAGGTTCCCAGGGACAGCATGTCCCCAGGAAGCATACAGATTTTCAGAGACGTCCTTAGCCGGGCGTCTCTTTTTGTTTGCTTGCCCACCCATCTGTCTATGAACGTAACGGTCCCACCCCGCGCAGGCAAACGAAAATTCGACGCCCCTTCAGATATTTTCACAAAACATGGCAGTATTTTTCTCGTGCCATTATATTTTCTGGGTTTTGAAACAAACAGTAGGTTTTCAGCCAGAGTGCCATTAGGTGATTTTCGCACAATAAGGATTACCATGAGGGATGCCATTAGATTTTCTGAAGTTTGTAACAAACATCCCTGTTCTGGATTTCGTGCCATTAGGTGGCTTTCATAAATCATGACTTCAGGCTGGCTGTGACATTAAGTATTTTCACAGAACGATGCATCATCGGATGTATGACATTAAGTTTAAGGCCTTCAAGCATGCAATATCGACCGTTAAACGAAGAAAAGCATGGACGGAGATAAAGTCATATCTCCAAATATCGCAGGTTTTGCGTCAAAAGACGAAGATTTACTCGAATAACACAGACGGGAAGAGACTGCACTTAATGTCATCACCTCGTCCTGAAAAGAAATTGTGAAAAAGCATAATGGCATATAGCGGCGAAAGATGTATTTTGTGAAAACAGGAAATCGTTTGATTGGATATGCCTGAATTGGTACATCAAAGCTACATCAAAAAATACGTTATGAGACCATGTTTCAGGCTTGTCATGGTACACTGGAAGTAAGATCTAAATTATGTAAGCTGTTTGCAAGGCAGGTGTATATGGACGAAAAGAATGAGATGGGAAAGCAAGAGCGAATGCTGGTTCTTCTGCAGGAGATTTCTTCGCTGAACAAAGAAAACCAGCGCCTTCGTAAGTTACTTGAAGATAATGGAATCATTCTGAGGGAAAAGGTCCGCGAACCAATGGATCCAAACCAAGGTGCCAGAATCTTGAAGTTGACGATAAATGAAAATGTTGCGAATCATTTTTTTGCCAGATTCTGGGGACGAATGGATGTATACAGCCAGAGAGTAGTGAGCAGAAATGGAAAAGTCGGATATTACACGCAGTGCTGGAATTTCTGGAAGAATGGCTGTAAGCATAAGCAGGAGAAAGAATCGGGAATCAAGAAGGGCGTTTCGTGTATGGAATGCCCACTTAAATCATGGAAACATGTAAACGCAAAAACCATTATAGAGCATTTGACAGGCGAGATTACGATCGGCGTCTATCCGATGCTTCCAAATGGAACCTGTCGTTTTTTAGTCTTTGATTTTGATAATCATACGGAAGGCAACGCACAGACTGATTTTGCAAATACTGATAATAAATGGCAGCAGGAAGTAGAGGCACTTCGGGAAATCTGTGCGCTGAATCAAATTGATGCGCTGGTGGAACGGTCGCGATCAGGGCGAGGGGCCCATGTGTGGATATTCTTTGAACAGCCAATCGTGGCTAAAAAAGCCCGGGATTTCGGCAAGGCACTTCTTCAAAAAGGTGCAGAAGCGGTAGATTTACATAGCTTTCAGTACTATGACAGGATGATACCAGCACAGGATTATCTGAAGAATGATGGACTGGGAAATCTGATTGCTTTACCATTACAGGCAAAACCTTTAACACAAGGAAACAGTGCATTTGTAGATGAAAGCTGGAATGCATATCCTGATCAATTAGGCGCATTAAACGCCGTTCGGAAAATCAAGCAGGACGCGATCGATTTATTTCTTAAAGAAGCTGCCAGGAATAATCCATTTGAAGGGATGGAAAAGGATGAGCAGACATCCGAAGAAGCAGGTGAACGAAGCAAGCCATGGAAGAAAATGGAGATACTACATCCGGAGGATGTTCACGGAAAGATTAGAATTACGTTGAGTAATCTGATGTATGTTGATGGGATTAATCTGATGCCTAGAATCAGAAATCAGTTACGGCGTCTGGCAGCATTCAGTAATCCGATCTTCTATAAAAACCAGGCGATGAATTTATCTAATTTTTCGCAATCACGTTTCCTTTATCTGGGGGAAGAGGAGGAAGGGTATATCGGACTTCCGAGAGGCCTTCGAGAAAAACTAGAAGCGAACATACAACAGGCGGGTATTCCATATGAACTGACGGATGAGAGGCAGAAGGGCAGGCATATCCAGGCTTCATTTAAGGGCGAACTGCGCGAAAACCAGAGAAAAGCGGTGGAAGCGTTGCTGATACATGAAACAGGCATTTTAAGCGCGGCTACAGCATTTGGTAAAACGGTTGTCTGCTGTGATTTAATTGCAGAGAAAAAGACAAACACACTGATTCTCATCGAATCATCCGCACTGATGGAGCAGTGGCAAGCTGCGATTGAAAGATTTCTGGATATCGATGAGGAACTTCCGAGTTATCAAACCAAAACCGGCAGAATCAAGAAAAGGAAGAGTGTCATCGGTATGTTACAAGGTGCAAAAGATACGCTGACAGGTATCGTCGACATCGCTATGGTAGGCTCTGTGTTTTCAAAAGATGTATGCCATCCAAAATTAAATGAATATGGCATGATTCTGGTCGATGAATGTCATCATGCCGCCTCAGAAACTATACAGAAGATACTAAGAACGGCAAGGGCAAAATACGTATATGGTGTAACGGCAACCCCGATGCGAGAAGATGGGCTGGAAAAAATAAACTATATGCTTCTCGGACCGATCCGTTTTCGTTTTACTGCAAAGGAACGAGCGATTGAACAGGGAATCCGGCATTTGGTATATCCTAGATTTACCCGAACGCTGAGTTCACGGGAAGATAAGCTGAGTGTGAATGATGCGTATGAACTGGTGCGAGATGATCCAGCCAGAAATCAGATGATCATTGACGATACAAAAAAATGCATTGAAGAGGGGAGATGCCCGGTTATTCTGACTCGATATACTGCGCATGCAGAAGAGCTTTATAGGGCATTGCAGGATTCTGGCGCTAATACGTTTCTACTTCTTGGAAATAAATCTTCGAAGGAAAAGAAACAGATTGTCTCTGAAATGAAGATGGTTTCAGAAACAGAACCGGTTTTACTGGTTGCGACAGGAAAGCTGATTGGTGAAGGCTTCGATTTTCCGCGACTGGATACGCTGATTATGGCGACACCGGTTGCTGGACGCACGGTGGTTGAGCAGTATGCAGGGAGACTAAATCGAGATTATCATGGAAAACAGGATGTGATCATTTATGATTATATCGATGTCCATATTCCGGTTTTTGAAAGAATGTACGGAAAACGATTAAAGGCTTATAAGAAAATCGGATATCAAATCTATCAGCACGAAATCGGAAGTATCGTAGCCGGTGCCGGATTTATCTACGATAGCGAAAGTTACCTGGATACGTATAGAAAAGATTTGATGGCAGCGAGAAAAGAAATCGTCGTTTGCAGTCCAGGACTTCGAGCAGGCAGGGTTCAGGAATATATACGCTTCTTTAGGCCGATTCTCGAGCGGGGCGTAAGAATCACTGTGGTTACGTGGCAGATGGATTTTGACCGATATGGGAGCAGTGAAGCAAGAGCAGAGCTGCTGTATGATTTGAGAACAGCCGGCGTTGATTTACGTCTTCTTGAGAATATAAGCGAGCACTTCACCGTCATTGATCGAGAAGTTGTATGGTATGGCAGTGTGAATTTTCTTGGGAAGGAAGACATCGAAGATAATCTGATGCGTATTTGCAATTCAGAAGCAGCCGCAGAGCTACTGGAAAATGTATGTACATAAAAATTATCTGCTGCATTACCAGAAACTGTGCAGATGCACATGAAAATGGAGTGCAATGATGGCGATTGAAAGTCGTTCGTGGATATGTTAATATTAAGTGCTTTGTAAATTACATAGCACGTTTGCGTAGCTCAGCTGGATAGAGCGTCCGCCTCCTAAGCGGAAGGTCGCGCGTTCAAATCGCGTCGCGAACATGAAAATGGAGTCAACGTGATGGGGTCAGACTCTCCTATGAATTTCCTTGAGAAAACTCGAGGTGTCCATAAGAGAGTCGGGCCCTGTTCTTTTAAACGATCCTATTTACAGGAAGGAGGCGCGCTGTCATGCGATATTATATTTCTGATCTGCATTTCGGTCATGCGAATCTCAATACGGAGATGGATCCTATCGACAGCCTTCGATTATGTCGATATTAATCCGCATTTAATCCTGATTTTTAATAGTTTTGCGGTTTGTAATCGCAAAACTATTTTATTTCTGAGAAGAATGCGGTACACTATATACAAGTGGAGGTGGTTAAATTGATTTACAGACCTTTGTATGTAGATAAGATCATGGCTTATGTGGATACGCCATTTGTAAAAATTCTTACAGGAGTACGGCGTTGCGGAAAATCAACCATCTTGAAAATGATTATGGAACGTTTGAAAACGCAGCGGAATATTCCTGCAGAGCGTATCGTAAGCCGTCGTTACGATTCAATGGAATATGAGGATATGACGGCGAAGCAGATGTATGCAGATCTGAAAGACAGCCTTTTGCCAGAGGGAAAGACCTATCTGTTTCTCGACGAGGTGCAGGAAATCAAGGGCTGGGAAAAGGTTCTCAATTCGCTGGCGTCGGATTTTGATGTTGACCTGTATGTGACGGGCTCCAACTCTCGTATGATGTCCTCTGAAATCTCGACATATCTGACAGGACGGTATGTGACTTTTCGCATTTTTACATTGTCCTTTGACGAATATTTGATGTTTAAAAAGCAGTATGCGGAGCTTAGAGACCCGAAGACGGAACTTGCTGACTATGTGCGTCTGGGCGGATTTCCGGCGACGCATTTGCAGGACTATTCTCAGGATGAGGTCTACACCATCGTGCGGGATATTTATAACTCCACGATTTTTTCAGATATTGTCAGGCGTAATCAGGTGAGAAAGGTTGATCAGCTGGAGCGAGTGGTTAAGTATACCTTCAACAATGTCGGCAATACATTCTCGGCAAAATTTATTTCAGATTATCTGAAGTCGGAGCATCGAACATTAGACAACGAAACGGTTTACAGCTACCTGGAGAAGTTGGAAAAGGCCTATCTGCTGCACCGCTGTTCTCGCTTCGATCTGCAGGGGAAAGAAATTCTGAAAACGCAGGAGAAGTTCTATCTTGCAGATACCGCCCTGCGTTACAGCGTGCTCGGCTATAATGCCGACAGTGTGGCATCCAGCCTCGAAAATGTTGTGTATCTGGAGCTTTGCCGCAGAGGATACATCGTACATGTCGGAAAAACTGACAGCGGCGAAGTCGATTTTGTTGCTGTGCGCCAGAACGAAAAGCTTTACGTGCAGGTGTCGCAGGAACTTCGCTCGGCGAAAACGGAAAAGCGAGAATACGATCGTTTGCTGGAGATTCATGATAACTATCCCAAATATGTTCTCACAGCAGACGAGTTCGCAGGCGGAAACTATGAGGGCATCAAGACGATACACATAGCGGACTTCCTGTTAAGCTCTGAGTACTAAGTTGGAAGGTAATCCCACCCAATAGACCACCCAATCGACCACCCAAACCACCCAGTCGGCCACCCAGACCACCCGGTCTGGTCCCATGCAATTTCCGGCAACTGGATATTCTCTTCGGGCGGGTGGTGCTCTATACTAGGG
>CAKQED010000057.1:0-13794 GCA_934229835.1 uncultured Oribacterium sp.
TTTGCAGTAAAAAAAAGACCCCTATACCATTCTGGTATAGAGATCTTTCTTTTGTCATCTTAACTTAATGACATTGGGCAATTGCCTCGGCTTTTTGCTTATCCCTCGTAGATCGGGTGTGCCTTTGTGAGTTCGAGTACCTTTGCGGTGACGTCGTCCTTCGTTGCTTCGAAGTTCGTCGCGACGTTCCAGATGCAGTCGGCGATCGGTGCCATGTCGGCTTCGGTGAAGCCACGGGTGGTGACGGCCGCGGTACCGATGCGGACACCGGAGGTGACGAATGGGGAGCGCGGGTCGTTCGGAATGGCGTTGCGGTTCAGGGTGATGTGTACTTCATCACAGTTGTTCTGCAGGGTCTTACCGGTGAGGTCCGGGATGTTCGTGAGGTCCACGAGCATCAGGTGGTTGTCGGTACCGCCGGAAACGAGCTTGAAGCCCTTCGCCATCATAGCGTCGGCGAGTGCCTTACAGTTCTTCACGATCTGCTCCTGATAGGTCTTGAACTCCGGCTTCAGTGCTTCGCCGAAGCAGATGGCCTTGCCGGCGATGACGTGCTCGAGCGGGCCGCCCTGGCTGCCCGGGAAGACATTCTTGTTGAACTTGAAGCGTTCTGCGGTCTCTGCACTGGACAGGATCAGTCCGCCACGTGGTCCACGAAGGGTCTTGTGGGTCGTCGTGGTCGTCACGTCCGCGTATGGGATCGGTGACGGGTGAAGGCCGGCTGCGACGAGTCCGGCGATGTGGGCCATATCTACCCAGAGCACGGCACCGCACCTGTCGGCGATCTCACGGAAGCGCTTGAAGTCGATGATACGCGGATATGCGGAGGCACCGGCGATGATCATCTTCGGATGGTGCTTCATCGCGAGGGCCTCGACCTCGTCATAATCGATATAGCCGTCGGCGTTGATGCCGTACGGGACGATGTTATAGAAGCGGCCGGAGAAGTTCGCTGGTGAACCGTGGGTGAGGTGTCCGCCGGCGTCGAGGGACATACCCATGATCGTGTCGCCCGGCTCGCAGATCGCCATGGTGACGGCCATGTTTGCCTGTGCTCCGGAGTGTGGCTGCACGTTCGCATACTCACAGCCAAACAGCTTCTTCGCACGCTCGATCGCGATGGTCTCGATTTCGTCGACATTGACGCAGCCACCGTAGTAGCGCTTGCCAGGGTAACCCTCGGCGTACTTGTTGGTCAGCACGGTGCCCATGGCCATCATAGCCGGGCCGGATACGATATTCTCTGATGCGATGAGCTCGATGTTGTGCATCTGGCGGTCATACTCGCGAAGAATCGCCGCGCCGATTTCCGGATCTGCCTGTGCGATATAGTTCATTACTTCCTTGATCATAATCTGCCTCCTCTTTCTGTCTTCATGTCGGCCTGCTCACGCCCTCAGCTGATAATCCTCGATGACGATCTGCAGACTTTTAAATCCATTATATTCATTCACTTCCGGGTAGTAAACCACATCTATCAGGGATTTCGTGCCTTTATTTCGCATGAAGGCATCGCCATCCGTGAAGAGGATACCGGAGATCGAGGTTCCCTGCTGCGAGAGGAGCTGCAGGCGCACGACGTTCCGCCCCTTACCGAGCACGCGGGCCTCGAGGATGCGGAAATTCTTTTCGGCGAAGCACGGTTTTTCGTTACCCTTTCCATACGGCTCGAGGCGATCGAATTCATGGATCAGCTCTTCGGTGACGTAACTTACCGGCATCGGCACATCGATCCAGAGCTTATCTACGAGCTGGTCGAGCTGCAGCCCACAGTGCGCGTTGAGGGCCGTACGGAAGCGGTCAATGTTGTCGCGCGGGAGGCTGAACCCGGCCGCGAGGGGATGGCCGCCGAACTTCGTGAGGAGATCCGCCACCTCGGCGAGGCGCTCCGACATCGGATAGGCATCGATGCTTCGACCGGAGCCCTTCGCCATGAGGGTGCCGTCTTCTCCGTCCTCGGCGTCGGTAATCACGAAGGCCGGACGGTAATACTTCTCGCGGAGGCGACCGGCGACAATGCCGGCGAGGCTCTCATGCAGCTTCGGAAGGTAGATGACGAGTACCGGATCGGACATATACTGCTGCTCTACCTGCGCATAGGCTTCCTTCGTCGCCTCGATCGTCATATCCTTTCGAACATCGTTCAGCTCCTTCAGCTTCACGGCCTTCGTGAGCGCCTCCGACGGGTCTGTGGTGGTAAAGAGCGACAGTGCGATCTCGGCACTGCGAAGCCGGCCGCCTGCATTGATACACGGGCCGATGATAAAGCCGATGTGGTAACTCGTGATATGCTCCTTCTCGAGGAGGCCCTGCACGTCGAGCAGCGCGCGGAGGCCCGGGTTCGTCGTCTGCCGGATCTGCTGGAGACCGAACTTCACGATGATGCGGTTCTCATCCTGGAGCTCGACGACGTCACAGACGGTCGCGATGGCGGCAAACTCGAGGAAATCGAGGTACGCGTCCTGCGGAAGCCCGCGGTTCTGATAGAGCAGGGTGATGATCTTCCAGGCGACGACCGCGCCGCAGATCTCGGTATAAGGGTAGCGACTGTCCTCGCGCTTCGCGTCAACGACCGCGCTCGCCGGCGGCAGGATATCCCGCGACTCGCAGCCGTAGTCCTCGTCGTCCCGCTGGCGGATGTCATGGTGATCCGTGATCAGCACGGTGAGGCCGAGGTCACGCGCATGCTTCATCTCCTCGATGGCGCTGATGCCGTTGTCGCAGGTGAGGATCACGCTGACGCCGTCCTCCTTCGCCTGGTCGATAATGTGCACGTTGATGCCATAGCCGTCCCGGATGCGGTCCGGCAGCACGTAGTCGACCTGCGCGCCGAGGCGCTGGAGGCCGGTATAGAGGATGTAGGTCGCGCACACACCATCGACGTCATAATCACCGACGATACGGATATGGCGGCCCTCCTGGATCGCGCGGTTCAGATGATTCATGCAGCGGATCGCGTCCGGCAGGAGGAGCGGCGAGTGAAGCTCCTCGAGGGAGCCATGCAGGTACTGCTCGATCTGCGCATCCGAGTTGATCTCTCGGTTTCGGAGGATACGCGCCGTCACCTGATCGATGTGGTGTGCTGCCGCAACCGCCTTGAAATCCGCCTTCTTGTTATAGATGAACCATTTTTTCATGTGTTGTCCTTCAGGTTTTTGGTGTATATTAGTAACTTAGCTACAGTTCAGGCAGGGAGTTCCTTAACCGAACTGTTACGTAACTTAATCAGTATAGCATAAAACCGCGCAGGCTTAGATGAAGAAATGTCATCGAGTGACGCGAAGAGATGATATTCCGGACGGAAGCATTGAGCAAGGATGCAAGCGGACGGGTGAAAGGGAATATATATGAGTTTTCAATATCCGGCGAAGCGACGTTTCACGAAGGTCGCGCTCGCGCTTCTTCTATATGAGTTTCTGTTCCAGGTGGGCAGTGGTTTTCTGATTCAGTATGGGTCGGCGGTCTATCAGCAGGAGGACTTCACGATGATCGCGGTGAGTCTGTTCGGGCTGGTGCTCGTGCTGCTCCTGCTCGGGGGCGATGGGATCCCGCGGATGACGCATGCGCGTTTCGGGCCGCTTACGTATCTCTGGCTGCTGATGATGATCTACGGGCTGCAGGCCTTCAGCTCGATCCTGCTGACTCCGGTGGAGGCGTTTCTGCACCAGCAGGGCTTCACGATGGAGTATGCGACGGAGGTCGCGAGTGGGCGGATGACCGGCTTCTGGATGATTCTGTATGCCGTGGTCGTCGCGCCGTTCGTGGAGGAGTGCCTGTTCCGCGGGCTCATCTATAATCAGCTCCGGCACTGTGGGCAGCTCTTCGCGATCGTCATCAGTGCGCTGCTCTTCGGGCTCATGCACGGGAATCTGATGCAGCTTCTGACGGCGCTCTTCGTCGGGGCGCTGCTCGCCTTCATCCGGGAGCGCTACGGCTTCGCCTGCGCGGTCCTCATGCATCTCAGCAACAACGCCTTCGCGCTCTTCTTCAATAATCTCGGCGGGGACAGTACGCTCGTAAGTCTCATTTATCTCGTGTTCATCTACGGGGGGATGATCGTGACCGCCGTAACACTGCTTCGAAACTTTAAAAAGCTGTGCAGCTTCTGTCGAAGCGAACACAGCTTTCCAGCGATGGTGAGGGCCTGGTTTACGACACCCGCGGTCATCGTCGTCAACCTGCTTTTCATCGGGCTCACCATCCTCAGTATTTTCGAGTGAGACACTATAATAACTGCGAGGACGCCCGGAGGGGCCGTGCCAGAAACACAGTACTCCGAGTTCGGAAAAATCACAAATTGGGCCCTAAGAACCAGTAAGCCCTCTGCAATCGCTGAGTTTTCTTTATGAAAACTCAGCGTTGCAGAGGGTGCTAAGGAAATTATAACTAACTGGTTCTAAGGGCCCAATTTGGATTTATTCACGAACTCTCTGTATGGTTTCTGGCGCGGCCCCTCCGGGCATTCTCGCGGCACTATATCTGTGGCATCAATCTATATGATTGTCATCATCCAATTTCCAGCGTTCGTTCCCTACAGGGATTCCCCAGTCAAATTCACCATCGAGTTCAAGTATTCCACCATATTCCCTCGCCCGCTCTTCAAGCGTTCTATGCAGGAAGATATCTGCCCTTTGGGTTAAATCAGTTTCCATTCTGTTCATAGTAATCTCTATTTTCCAAACAAGGTATCGAGGATACCGCGGCCGAGGGCGGCACCAACGTTCCCTCCGACGCGCTTTCCGAAGCTGCCCATGAAGCTTTTTCCGACGGCACCGCCGACTTCACGGCCGAGGGTGCCGGCGGTGGTACGGCCGACGGATTTCACGATGCGTTCCTGATCCTTCTTCGCTTTTTCTTCGGCTCTCGCTTTTGCGAGGGCCTCTTTTTCCAGGAGTTTCTGCTGCTCTTTCGCTTCCTTCTCCGCGCGCTTTGCAGCTTCCGCTTCCTCCGCAGCGCGGGCTGCATTTGCAGTCGCCTCGTCCGTCAGGCGCTTCAGGAATTCATATGCCGAATCTCGATCGATGGTCTCGTCGTATTTTCCGCAGAGATCTGAGGAAACGACGGCGGCGAGACGTGCGGTCTCATCGATGGTGCCCATCCGCGAGGCCGGCGGGAGCACCGCACAGCGACGGACGACCTCCGGCTTGCCATCACGGTCGAGGAAGGAAATCAGCGCTTCACCGGTGCCGAGGCTCTGAAGCGCCTCGATGGTGTCGAAGCTCGGGTTTACACGGAAGGACGCTGCTGCGGCCTTCACCTTCTTCTCCTCGCTCGGCGTATAGGCATGAAGCGCATGCTCTACCTTGTGGCCGAGCTGCGCGAGCACAGCATCCGGGATGTCGCTCGGGTTCTGGGTGATGAAGTACACGCCGATGCCCTTCGATCGGATCAGCTTCACCACCTGCTCGATTTTCTCGATGAGCGCCTTCGGCGCACCATTAAAAAGAAGGTGGGCTTCGTCGAAAAAGAAGACCATCTTTGGCTTCTCCGGGTCACCGACCTCCGGCATCTGCTCGAAAAGCTCGCTCAGCATGAAGAGCATAAAGGTCGAGTAAATCAGCGGATTCTGAATCGTCGACTCGGCGTCGAGGATGTTGATCATGCCACGGCCGACACTGTTCGTGCGGAGGAAATCCGCGATGTCGATCGCCGGTTCACCGAAGAACGTATCGCCACCGGCAGTTTCAAGCGCGACGACGGAACGCAGGATCGCGTTCAGCGAGGCCGTCGCCATATTGCCATACTCGGACGAGTATTTCTTATTATTTTCTGCGACGTACTGTACCATCGCCCGAAGATCCTTCGTGTCGAGCAGAAGCAGATTCTCTTCGTCCGCGATACGGAAGATGATCGTCAGGATATCGGTCTGCAGCTGCGTGAGGCCGAGGAGCCGTCCGAGCAGGGTCGGTCCGAACTCACTGATGGTCGTGCGAAGCGGAAGTCCCTTCTTCCCATCGATATCCCAGAACTGCGTCGGATAGGCCTGGTACTGGAAACCTGCCGGTGCGAGGCCGAAACGCGCGATACGCTTCTGCATGTTTTCAGAATCGACGCCCGGCAGGATCATGCCGGCGAGGTCGCCCTTCACATCCGACAGAAAGACCGGTACGCCCATGTCACTGAAGGACTCCGCCAGCACCTTCAGGGTGATGGTTTTACCTGTGCCGGTAGCACCCGCGATCAAGCCATGGCGGTTCGCCATCTTCGGCAGGATATAGACCTTCTCCTGCGTATCCATGTCCACTGCTGCCCAGACTTTTTCGTTATAAAACATAAAAGAACCTCCTCCGGAGAATATTCACGCCCTGTGACAGCGATTCGCCGCTGTCCATCGGATGGCTCAGAATACCGTTCTGCCATCCGATGATAGTTGCTTATATTCTACCATGGATAGAGGTTCTTTTAAATGCTTTCACTCTGCGCCGAGGATTTCCTTCGCGTGCTGTACGCTTTCGTTTGTCGGCGGGTTTACGCCCTCGAGGGTGTACGGGATGCCGAGCTTTTCGTACTTGAAGGTGCCGAGGGTGTGGTACGGCAGGACTTCAACCTTCTGCACGGTCTTCAGTTCGTCGATGAACTTCCGGGTCGCGATGAGCTCTTCATCCGAGTCGGTGAGGCCCGGCACGAGGACGTGGCGGATCCACATCGCGACGCCGTGGTCGCTGAGATAATGCGCACAGTCGAGGATGTTCCGGTTCGTCCAGCCGGTCAGGGCCTTATGCTTCTCGTCGTCGATTTCCTTCAGGTCGAAGAGGACCGTGTCCGTCACCTGGGCCAATGCCTCAAACTTCGAGATAAATGGCTCTTCGCGGGTGAACGGCTGCGCCGAGGTGTCGAGGCAGGTGCTGATGCCGCGCGCCTTCGCCTTTTGGAAGAGATCGAGCACGAAGTCGATCTGTACGAGCGGGTCACCGCCGCTGACCGTGATGCCGCCCTGCTCGCCCCAGTACTCGCGGTAGCGCTCTGCGTGGTCGAGGAGCTCGTCCGCGGTGCGCATGTCGTCGCTCTGCAGGGTCCAGGTGTCCGGATTGTGGCAGTAGCGGCAGCGCATGTGACAGCCCTTCAGAAAGATCGTATATCGGATGCCCGGGCCGTCCACGGCGCCGAAGGTCTCGATGGAGTGAATTGCACCTTTGATGGATTCTGCCATGATATCTCCTTTTCAACTTGTTTCTAAGCGGATGGCGGATGTATGTCTTACAAACTTTTGATGCGATGCGCCGCGCTCGGAATCTGATAAAAAACATGAGGGAGTGCTGTCCACGCAGTGTGGGGCCCTCCCTCATCTTGTCTTTATAACGCTGTATTACAGGGACTTGTGCTCTGTTCTGGAGATTACGTCGAGCTGCTGCTCTCTCGTAAGGTCGATGAACTTAACAGCATAGCCGGATACACGGATCGTGAAGTTTGCGTACTCTGGCTTCTCCGGGTGCTCCATCGCATCCTTCAGCTTCTCTACGCCGAAGACATTTACATTCACATGGTGTGCGCCCTTTGCGAAGTAACCATCCATAACGCGAACGAGGGTGTTCGACTGCTCGTCCTCGGTGTGGCCGAGTGCGCTCGGATTGATGGTCTGGGTGTTGGAGATACCATCGAGTGCATACTCGTATGGAAGCTTCGCAACCGAGTTCAGGGAAGCCAGAAGACCGGACTTCTCTGCACCGTAGCTTGGGTTTGCTCCCGGTGAAAGCGGAGCGCCTGCCGGACGACCATCCGGAAGAGCACCGGTTGCCTTACCGTAAACGACATTGGATGTGATGGTAAGGATAGATGTGGTCGGCTCGGAATCACGGTAGGTGTGGTGCTTCTTGATCTTCGTGAGGAAGGTACGAAGAAGATCAACCGCGATATCATCGGCACGGTCGTCATCATTGCCATAACGAGGGAAATCGCCCTCTACAACATAATCGGTTACGAGACCATCCTCATCACGTACGGTCTTTACGCGTGCATACTTGATCGCGGAAAGAGAGTCTACCACGTGTGAGAAGCCGGCGATACCGGTTGCGAAGGTACGACGAACATCGGTGTCGATGAGGGCCATCTCCGCTGCCTCATAGTAGTACTTGTCGTGCATGTACTGAATCAGGTTCAGAACGTTTACGTAGATGCCTGCGAGCCAGTCCATCATACGATCGTACTTCGCCATCACCTCATCATAATCGAGGTACTCGGAAGTGATCGGACGGTACTCCGGACCTACCTGCTGCTTGCTCTTCTCATCGATACCGCCGTTGATTGCGTAGAGAAGGCACTTTGCGAGGTTTGCACGTGCGCCGAAGAACTGCATCTCCTTACCGGTCTGTGTCGCAGATACACAGCAGCAGATGGAGTAGTCGTCGCCCCATACCGGACGCATAACATCATCGTTCTCGTACTGGATGGAGGAAGTGCGAACAGAAATCTCTGCAGCGTACTTCTTGAAGTTCTCCGGAAGTCTCTTCGTGTAAAGAACCGTAAGGTTTGGCTCTGGAGCCGGGCCCATGTTCTCGAGGGTGTGCAGGAAACGGTAGTCACTCTTCGTAACCATGGATCTGCCATCCTGGCCCATACCACCGACCTCAAGGGTAGCCCAAACCGGGTCACCGGAGAAGAGCTGGTTGTAGGACGGAATACGTGCGAACTTGACCATACGAAGCTTCATAACGAAGTGGTCGATGAGCTCCTGTGCCTGCTTCTCGGTAAGTGTACCTTCCTTAAGATCACGCTCGATGTAGATATCAAGGAATGTAGATACACGACCAACGGACATCGCAGCACCGTTCTGGGTCTTGATCGCTGCGAGGTAACCGAAGTAGAGCCACTGAACGGCTTCCTTCGCGTTCTTCGCAGGTACGGAAATGTCATAACCGTAGCTCTGTGCCATCTCCTTCATCTGCTTGAGGGCACGCACCTGATCGGAGATTTCCTCTCTCTGACGGATGACATTATCCGTCATGGTTCCGTCACCGGTGTTGGCATAATCCGCCATCTTCTCCTGGATCAGGAAATCGATACCGTAGAGAGCCACTCTTCTGTAGTCGCCGACGATACGGCCACGGCCGTAGGTATCTGGAAGACCAGTGAGGATCTTGTTATGACGAGCCTTCATCATCTCCGGTGTGTACGCATCGAAAACACCCTGGTTGTGGGTCTTGTGGTACTCGGTGAAGATCTTGTGAAGCTCAGGATCCGGTGTGTAACCATAGGTGGAGCAAGCCTGCTCTGCCATCTTGATACCACCATATGGCATGAAGGCACGCTTCAGTGGCTTATCGGTCTGAAGACCTACGACCTGCTCGAGATCCTTCTCTGCCTCGTTGATATATGCTGCGCCGTAAGCGGTGATGCCGGAAACGACCTTGGTCTCCATATCGAGCACGCCGCCCTTTGCACGCTCTTCCTTCTGAAGTGCCTGTACCTCGTTCCAAAGCTTCTCTGTCGCTTCGGTCGGACCAGCAAGGAAGCTGGAATCACCATCATAAACAGTGTAGTTCTCCTGGATGAATGAACGAACATTGACATCCTTTACCCAATGTCCGGTTTTAAAGCCTCTCCATTCTTCTCTCATATCTTCTCCTCTTTCTACCATGTTGTCTATTTTGTATACAGGATTCAATACTCTTTACGCGTGCTAATATAAAGCATAGAGGGCAGATTCGTCAATGTTTTAACTATTAAATTTTCGATGTTTTCCAATTAGAACATGAGGGCAATGCAGCCGGCCCGGAAAGTCGGTGGCGACGCCCGTCGGGCCGGCTGTGGATCGGGAGCGATGCTCGGCTTCGCACCACGCACTTGGTGCACTTGATCGGGCAATCGGGGCACAGCCGTGCCCCGATTAGGAGCGATGCCTGGCTTTGCACTACGCTCTTGTCGCACCTGATCGTGCAATCGGGGCATAGTCATGCCCCGATTGGGAGCGATGCTCGGCTTCGCTCTACTCTTGTCGCACCATGATCGTGCACAATCGGGGCATAGTCATGCCCCGATTGGGAGCGATGCTCCTATATGAGCGCAAAAAGAAACGGGAGAACAAGTAAACTTGTTCTCCCGTTTCTTTTTGTGCTCATGCACGATCATGCGTGCGACAAGATTCGAACTCGCGACCTTCTGGTCCGTAGCCAGACGCTCTATCCAGCTGAGCTACGCGCGCATAAGCGTTTCTCTCAAACGCAAGTGTTATATTACAGAAGAGAATGGCAAATGTCAAGCATAAATTTGAATTTTTTTACGTCGTGCAGGAGCTGCTGCTTTCAGCACTCGACTGGTCGACGAGGTCCTTCAGGGTGTAACGGTTCACGACTTCGTAGATGGCGTTGTCGATTTCCTTATAGAGGGGGAAGGTCGGGCAGCTGGCGGATTTTGCGCAGGTGCTCGTGCCGTTTACGCAGTCTACCGGGGCGAGGGTGCCTTCTGCGGCGTCGAGGATCTCACCGACCTTGATCTGATCGATCGGCCGGGTAAAAAGATATCCGCCCTTCGCACCACGGATGGACTTCAGGAAGCCACCCTTCACCATCAGGGAGATGATCTGCTCGAGGTACTTCATCGAGATCTTCTGGCGATCTGAAATCTCCTTGATACTGACCGGGGTCACACCGTCGAAGTTCTGCGCGATATCTATCAGGGTTGTCAGGGCATAGCGGCCCTTGGTTGAAATCATCATGTTCCTCTCACCTCATACTGTTCAAGTCTTTACGTTCTGACGATACTTTATTAATCCTACCACGCAGCTAGAATTTAATCAAGTCGGCGGTGGCATCAGGGGGGCACCCGAATCATCCTCTTCGTAACAGTTCAGCCGGGGTGATTTTGCAACCTGGATATTTTTCATCGGATGTCCATGCCAGGGGGGCTAACCAACAGCTTCATGTCCTGTCGATGCTGCATGGATTTTACGAGTGCAGCGTTGGCAGGGCTTCAGAAATCATCATGCCTACTGACTGGCATCGGTTTTTTCACAAATTTGCTTTATCCGAATCGTATGCCATTAGGCTTTTTCACAGTTTCCTTTCCTGGCGAGTCTATGACATTAAGTCCCGTCACTCTCGCCCAGTAAAATCCGAGTGAAATCCCAATTTTTGACACAAAAGTGCTCAATTCCAAGGCAATGACTTTATCTCTTCTCTGCTTTTTTTCTGCAACCCACCAGCTGAGCCAGTCTCGACGCCGCATACTTAATGTCACAGCTTCGAATATTTCCCTGTCTGTGAAATAATCTAATGGCACAGATTCCTTAAATCCATGATTTGTAAAAGTCACTTAATGGCACGAATCTTGAAAACGCCCCGTTTGTTACAAATCCCAGAAAATATAATGGCATCACACTTTGAAATCCGCTCTTTGCGAAAATCATCTAATGGCGCTCGATCCGAAAATCGCCTGTTTGTAACAAAGATAAAAAAACTAATGGCGCAAGAATGCTATAAATGATTTTTGTGAAAGCTTCGGAAACCATCATAGCAGTGATACACATGCCGCCTTTCTAAAACTCCGATCACCAGGTTTTCATCAGATTTCACCCGAGTCAGGATGTATGACGTCGATTTTTGTTTGCATGGGGCGGGTCCGATCAGTAAATAGATAAAGAACGTCGAATGGGGCGGGCAAACAAACAAAAAGAGACGCTCGGCATAAGCGTCTCGTAAAAACCAGTCGAGGTGAAGAAGCCACCCCGGCTGAACTGTTTCTCCTCTTTAGAAATGGTCCTTCTCGCGGCGGCGACGGGCGATCTCCTTCTTCAGGTAGGCGAAGGTTTTTTCCTCGCCTTCGGTTTTCAGCATCCAGAGGAGCTCGGTGATTTCGCGGCGGGTTTCCGGCTCGAGGAGCGGGGAATCCTTGCACGGCTGGAAATACGCCCACGGGCAGCTGTCGTCGTAGTCTGCGCCTTTATAGACCTTTGAGGCGGCGACGCGGTCGCAGAACATCTCGGCGACATAGCGGTATGGCATACGGCAGCCGACCATCGTGGCTTTCTTTTTCGTGTCGTAATCGACCCAGTACTCGAAGTGGTGTTTGTTCCGGCCCTTGTGATGGAGCCAGGCCTCACACAGTCCGGTTTCGAGGCGTTCTGCCGTGTTCGGGCTACGGTAGCCCTGATAGTACTTCACACCGGTTTTAAACTCGGCCCAGCTGTATTTCGAGAGGTCATGGAGCAGACCCTGCTTGTAGAGCCCCACGCGGAAGCAGTTTTTCATGACTTCACGCTTATGACGGTTGATCGTCCGGAAGTGATGCACCGCATTCCAGAGGTAGCGCGGCAGCCCTGGTTTCGTCGGGGCTGCAAACATCGGCGCGGCTTCTGTCTGGTCCACTGTCTTCACTGTCTTCGGCGTTTCATCCACTGCCCTGGCCGATGCGCTGGCACAGCGATACTCCGCCGGCGTATCGCTGTGCGGCGCGCCTCCTGTGGTTCCGGTCGTCTTCATCATCCTATGATCCTTCATCGTCGTCACCTCTTCTATGCTCAGATTATACCCTAATGTTTCATAAAAAGAACCCTCGCGTGACCACTTCGTCACACGAGGGATTCAATATCGTCCATAAGCGCTGGCTGTGCGCTCTGATCCGGGCGTTCAGCAACGCATATCGTCCGTAACGTTCCCCTGCGTACACTGCTCAGGGCGTACATCAGAGCTCAGCGCCAGTAACGTTCCGTTGCATGCTCGCGCTGTGCGTGGCGGTCCTGCGGGCTGCGCTGAAGAAGCGGGTAGCCGTAGGTGAACTCGAACACGATGGAGGCGAGGATGATGGCGCCGGCGACGTCATACACGCTGTGCTGCTTGAGTGCCATGGTGCTCATGCAGATCAGGATCGCGAGGATCGTGGACGCACACTTCACCAGACGCCCATGCTTCGAGGCCGCAATGTCCTGCGAGTGGAGAACAGCGATGGCGACGCCGATTGAGTTATAGCAGTGAATGCTCGGGAAGACGTTCGTGCAGGTGTCGGTACGATAGAGCCAGGCGACGATCCGCGTGAAGATGTTTTCCGCCGGGTCGAGGATGGGCCGGAAATCCGTGCCGTTCGGGAAAACCGAGCAGATGATCAGGCTGATCGTCATGCCACTGAACAGGAAGGCACAGAGGCGGTAAAAATCATCCCTGTTCTTAAACATGAAGTACAGAACCGCGACGGCGACATAAGCAAACCACAGCATGTACGGGATGATGAAATACTCACAGAAGGGAATTTTATCATCGAGCGCTGCATGCATGACATGGAAGCTGACCTGATGATTGATCGTCTTTTCAAGGTAGCTGAACCAGGTAATATAGATCAGCGCATAGGACAGAATCCATGCGTGACGATAGCGCTGTATAAACTTTTTGATTTTATCCATCCACTGGCCTCCGGAACGTTTTCGTTCGAATCCAAGTATATCCACGGTCCCGCTCTCGTCGGACTGCAGAGCTACCGAAGCGGGCGAATTCAGGGAACCGGTCGATTTCTGATTGTTGCAAGGAGTGGCATATTCGCATCCTGGGCGAATTCAGAAATACGCAAAGTTTCACTTTATCAATTCAGAAATACTAGCACCGTGAAAAATCGGATTCAATAGGATGGATTTAATTTCGGAAGATTTAACAAAAAGGACACATTTGCAGCATCTTTTCATAAAACTATTTCTTAAGAATATAGTTCTCGTCGTCATAGATGCCAGCGCAGGGTCCGAAGAAACGATATTCTTTTTTCAAACACATCCGTTGAATGGAATGCTGCAGGACTACAAAATCAAAACCACCAGCTTAGCTGGTGGTTTGTCCACCGCCTATAAGGCGGCCGTTACCAGCCTGGCCCTAAAAGGGC
>CAKQED010000058.1:0-13253 GCA_934229835.1 uncultured Oribacterium sp.
GTGCCGCTTAGGGTCCCCGGCTTAGATTGAACCGGTCTCGGAGTACTGTGCCTCCGTTGCCGCCCCTCCGGGTCCCCCTGCCTGAACTGTTACACCTTTATAACGAACGTGCGGCCGTGCGCGACACTTCTCCCGGCGCAGCGCTTACTGCTGGATCGCCTCCAGGATGATGCGCGCCATGTAGCGGAGCTTCTCATCCGTCATACCTGGATACAGGCCAACCCAGAAGGTGTCGCGCATGATGCGGTCGGTCGTGTCGAGGCTGCCGACCACGCGGTAGCCCTCGCCCGTCGCACGCATCTCGTCGAAGCACGGGTGCTTGATCAGGTTGCCGGCGAAGAGCATACGGGTCTGCACGCCGTGGTCCTCGATATAGCGAACCACCGTCTCACGGTCCACACCCTCCTGACAGGTCATGAGGAAGCCGAACCAGCTCGGGTCCGAATGCGGCTCCGGCTCCGGCAGGATCAGCTTCGCATCCGCTCCGCCCTCGACGAGGAGGGACTTCAGAAGCTCGAAGTTATGCTTACGGCGTGCAACGAAGCCCGGGAACTTCTCGAGCTGTGCGACACCGATCGCCGCCTGCATATCGGTGGCCTTCAGATTATAGCCGAAGTGGCTGTAGACATACTTGTGGTCATAGCCCTTCGGAAGCTCGCCATACTGCCCGTCAAAGCGGTGGTGACAGGTATTATCGTGCCCTGGTGCGCACCAGCAGTCACGGCCCCAGTCACGGATCGAGCGCATGATGCGGTGAAGCTGCGGGTTGTTCGTATAGCAGGCACCACCCTCGCCCATCGTCATGTGATGTGGTGGGTAGAAGCTGGAGGTACCGATGTCACCGATGGAGCCGGTCTGACGGGTCTCGCCGTCGATCGTATAGGTCGAGCCGAGCGCGTCACAGTTGTCCTCCACGAGCCAGAGCTGATGCCGCTCGCAGAAATCCTTCACCGCCTTCAGATTAAACGGATTACCGAGGGTATGCGCGATCATCACCGCCTTCGTCTTCTCGGAGTATGCCGCCTCGAGCTTCGTCACATCGATATCACAGGTCGGCAGGGTCACATCCACGAAGACCGGAATCGCACCATACTGGATGATCGGGTTCACGGTCGTCGGGAAGCCGGCAGCCACAGTGATCACCTCATCGCCACGCTTCACGCGGCGTTCGCCGAGCAGCGGACTCGTCAGTGTACTGAAGGCCAGCAGATTGGCGCTGGAGCCGGAATTCACGAGGCTCACATAGCGTACGCCGAGGTACTCACCGAACTTCTGCTCGAAGGCCTCGGTGTAGCGTCCGGCAGTCAGCCAGAACTCGAGCGCACTGTCCACGAGATTCACCATCTCCTTGTCATCGTAGACACGGCTGGCATACGGGATGCGCTCGCCCTCATGATACGGCTGCTGCATCGGTGCGACCTTATATTTTCTTGCATATTCTGCGACGAGATCGAGGATTTCCTGTCTCGCCTGCTGCTCTGTTTTCTCTGTCATGTTCTGCTCTTTTCTCTTTCATCTGCTAAAAATGCACGGATCTGCTGCTCGGTCAGGGCCCGCATATCAGCGCCCTCCGACCATGCATGGTACCATGCGACGGTTTCCTGAACGGCCTCCGTGACATGCCAGCGCGGCTGCCAGTGGAAGCACTCCTTCAGCTTCTGCGTATCCAGCTTCAGGTACGCGGCCTCATGCGGTGCGTTCGCCTCGGCATCCGTGTGCCAGGCCGCGCCCGCGCCCCAGCTCTGTACGAAGAGATCCGCGAGTGCGCCCGTCGTGATGGCGTCCACCTCATCCGGGCCGACGTTATAGCATCCGGCCACGTCCCCGGCCAATGTCTCCGTCGTGCGCTCGTCACGCCCCGCTTCGTTCGTCTCAGCGGAAGCGGCGGACGTCTGCGTGCCCGTAGGCTGCTGTCCCTGTGCCTGGGTCATCGCGATCAGGAGGTAGACATACAGCGGCTCCAGCACATGCTGATACGGACGCGTGCTGTACGGGTTCCGCACATGGATGGTCCGTCCGGCGATCGTATCCCGTACGCAGTCCGGGATGATACGGTCCACCGCGAAATCACCTCCGCCGATGACATTGCCCGCACGTGCAGTGGAGATCGCCGTCACCGTAGCGGATGGGTCCGCGCCCGGCGAGAAGAAGGACTTCTGGTAGCTGTGGGTCACGAGCTCGGAGCAGGACTTCGAGTTGCTGTACGGATCGTAGCCGTCGAGCTTCTCATCCTCCCGGAAGGCGTGGTCCGCGAGATCCGGGTTCTCATAGACCTTATCGGTCGTCACGTTCAGGAAGGACTGCACCTTCTCCGCATGCTGCGCATCATAGCGACGGATCGCCTCGAGGATGTTCACGGTGCCCATGACGTTCGTCTCGAAGGTCTCCCGCGGATAGAGGTAGGAGGTGCGGACGATCGGCTGCGCTGCGAGATGCAGCACGACCTCGGGACGCGCGGTCTCCATGAAGGCGCTGAGATGCGAAAAATCACGGATGTCGCCGATCTCCGAGTGCATCTCCTCTGAAAGCTTCAGGATGTCGAAGAGTGCCGGCTCGGTCGGTGCCGCGAGGGCGTAACCGTAGACCTCTGCACCCAGCATACGGAGCATGAGGCAGAGCCAGCTGCCCTTGAAGCCGGTGTGGCCGGTCACGAGCACCCGCTTCCCTTTATAAAACTGCTGTAAGGATTCAAATTTTGTCATAAAAATTTTCTCTCTATTTACAAAGCCCTAAACTCGGGCTGAGGAGGCCCGAGTTTAGCCCTGCGGGAGCAGAGCATAGCTCTGCTGGATATCGTTCCAGCGTTTGCTTTATGCAAACGCTTTCACTCCCATCGGCACCATGGTGCCTTTCCACTCGCCCAGAGGTCTTCGAGGAGCTTTTTCTCGCGCTGGGTGTCCATGCACTGCCAGAAGCCGGCGTGGTAGAAGCTCATGAGCTCGCCGTCCGCGGCGAGGCGGTGCATCGGCTCCTGCTCGAGGACGCAGCGGTCATCCGTGAGGTAGCGGAAGATGTCCGGCTGGAAAACCATGAATCCGCCGTTGATGATGGCACCGTCCTCCCGCTCCTTCTCACGGAAGGCCCGGATCTGGTTGTTTTCGTCGATGTCGAGGACGCCCTTCTGCTGTGCGAGGGAAACGGTCGTGATCGTCGCGATCTTCCCATGCGCATGATGGAAGTTTACGAGCGCCTCGAGGTCCACGTCAGAAACGCCATCGCCATAGGTGAGCATAAACGGCTCATCCCCGACATAATCCTGCACGCGCTTGATGCGTCCGCCGGTCATGGTGTTGAGGCCGGTGTCGACGATGGTCACACGCCACGGTTCGTTCATGTTATGATGGACCTCCATCTGGTTGTTGCTGAGATCGAAGGTGACGTCAGAATTATGCAGGAAGTAGTTCGCGAAATACTCCTTGATGACGTACTGCTTGTAGCCGGCCAGAATGATGAAATCGTTGTAGCCGTAGCTCGAGTAGTACTTCATGATGTGCCAGAGGATCGGCATCTCGCCGATCTCGATCATCGGCTTCGGACGGAGATGCGACTCCTCGGAAATACGGGTTCCGAAACCACCTGCTAAAATCAATACTTTCATAGCTTACATCCTTTTATGCATCGTAAACGGAAGCGCATGTCTCAGGAATCATGACGCATGTACCGCCTGTATGACTTCCATCAGGTCGTACATGCATGCACCCCAGGACATGGCAAATGTACCGTCACTTCCGGAAAACATTCCACTGGTTTTCCTTTAAAATATCCATGGCATGGCGAACGCGGTTCGGGCCATGGTGGTATTCGAAGATGAGATTCAGCTCATCATCGCTCAGGTTTTCATAATCACGCGCGGCGTCCGCTATGGAGGCGAAGTACATCTGCCGGAACGGCATCGCGTCGATTTCATGCTTATCAGTATAACAGGTCCCCGCAGTGAAGGAAAGAAGCACCACGAGGGAGAGACCGATCCCAAGCAGCGCACGAAGGGCCTGTCCCTGTCTGGACGCTGTCTGCGCCTTCCGCGCGCGTCCACGGCGTAGCGGTGATGCGTCACCTGCCGCATCCGCTTTTCGAGCGGCTGGACCGTCGCCCGGTCTTCCATAGACGGCACGATACTGCTGCCGGAAATGTGCCGAGGCCGCGCCATAGATGAGCAGGAGGCCGAGGGTGCCCGGCAGGTACTGAAGGCCGTAGCGGCTCTGCCATGCGTAGGTTTCCGTCAGGAAGATGTAGCGGGACAGGAAGACGAGGACATGGCTTCCGGCACCGCTCACGAGGAGCAGCATCGGGAAGATCGTCCGGCGGTACTGTCCGGTCCGGAAGTAGAGCAGCACGGCACCGGCATAAAGCAGGATCACGAGGGCACCCATGAGGTACACCAGCGGATACGTGAGCGTCCCGGCCGCGAGCATATCCTCCAGCACCGAGCCGGAAAGCAGGGTGCTGGCGAAGCCGTTCAGCAGAAAATGCAGCGAGAAGCCGCGGTACTGCTGCAGGGTTTCCAGTAGACCGATGTCCTGCGCACCCGTATGCTCGAAGGTGGCTACAGCGTTACTCATATAGTAGAGCACCAGCGGGACCAGCGCACAGAGGCCGTACCACGGAAGCCGGTGGCCGTCGACATTGCGATTCCGAAGAAAGGCGAGGTAGCCATAGGCCACGAGGAGGGTCGCCGTGTACTGCACGATATACGGGCCGGCCACCAGCAGGGAGAGCCACGGAAGCAGATAGAGCCGCCGCACATCCCCCGGCTTCTGTGTGCCGGTGAAGACGCGCTCGAGCACGAGGTAATGATAGAAAAACAGGCCGTAGCTCAGGAAGTGCACGCAGCCGGTGCCGTTCAGAAGCATCTCCCACTTATCGAGACTGAAGCCGACGAGCATCACTGGCAGGATGATCCAGACGCCGCTTCGCTCCCGGATCAGGTACTGCGCCACCGAGCACATCAGCAGCACGCAGCCCAGGATGCAGAGCACCCGGTCAAACAGCACCGAGTAGCCGAAAAACGTGACATTGATCCAGCGAAGCGGATAGTTGATCGGAATCCGGGTCAGGATATCCGGCACGAAAAAGCTCGTCGGGTCCAGGGTATTCGGGAGGTAGCTGTTGATGATGCGGATATAGTCGGAATAGACCACATCCACCGTCGCATGCAGCACATACCAGAACAGAAACAGCCCTCCGATGAACGGCAGAAGGAGGAGTCCCTTCCGGCACTCCCCCACCCGCTTTCTGCTTCGATTTTCCGTTTTTCTGCTTTCGTGCTTCACTATGGACATCGCACACAGCCTTTCCGTATATCCGCGGGGTGCCCCGGGAACCTTTTCATCTTGTTGACGCTGCATCGAGCGCAACCTACGCCTGCGGAAGCGCCTCCCACGCGGCCAGTCCGAAGGTCTGGGCGGTCACATCGATGTAGCCACGGTTTCCATGCTCCATGAGGACGACGCTGTTCTCCACCGTCGCGTCGGCCGGCAGCTCGTCCGGGCGGTTGATGAAGTGAATCTCCGTGCCCTGTCCGGTCTTCTCCGGATCAAACGGCTTATAGAAGTACTCCGCATAGAAGTCGCTCATCTCGTAGTAATTATAGTAGATATACACCTGCTTCTTTCCGAGAAACTCCCCGGCACCGACTGCGTCGATCGTACAGTCCGCAAGCGAATTCACACGATCCTGATCGAAGAAAAAAAAGATGTTCGGATAATGCTGTCGATCATAATGCTCCACCGGTGTCATCACGGCACCATACGCCATAAAGAGCAGCGAGAACGCGAGGACCATGGCCATTCCGCGGCACGCTGCCCGTTCGCCCAAGGCGCTTACGGAAGCCGCCGACGTTCTCTGCACGGTGGCTGTACGCGTGCGCACTGCCCTGCCGACTTTCGCTTTCACAGCTCCAGACTTCGCGATCTCTCCGAGCATATAGGAGAGATACAGAAGCGCAGCGGTATAGCTCACATAGACCCAGCGGGTTTCCAGGCGGATCGTGATGGAGCTCGAGCCGATGCAGAGGGCGATGAAGCAGATAAAGAGAAGGTTCTCCCCGATCAGACGCGGCGTGATTCGTCCCCTCCTCCAGGCCCTACGTACATAGAGCAGGAGCATCAGGAGAAGGCAGAGCCAGCTGAGGACGATCAGTGCCTGTACCCAGTGGGCGGAATCACCGAAGGACACGCCACAGAAAATCGCGTGGCCTGCATTGACCCCGAAGATGTAAGCGACCTGTGAAAACGCAAAGCCGAGGGCCTGGGCGAGGGAGAAGGTGTCCTGCACCTTCGTGCCGGCCGTACCGACCGGGATCGCTTCCCCGGCCACCACCATACGGGTGCCGAAAAAGACGGCGAGGATCAGAAGCGGCAGAAGCAGCTCGACGGTCCGCAACCGTGCGAAGCGTCGGCAGAGTCGCCGCTCCGTCTGGTACTGTGTGAACACCGCGAGGTAAAAGAGCGGGGCCAGCGCGATGAAGCGCTCGTGGGTGAAGATCACGAGGAAAAAGCAGAGGCAGGCGCGCAGGTAGGCACGCGTGCCGCGGCCCTCCATGTAATCGAAAAGGCCCCAGAGGGTCAGCAGGGCAAGCAGCAGGGCGAGGGACTCGAGGAGTCCGAGCACCTGTGCGATCTGGTAAGCCGCGAAGTGCGACTGCAGGTAGAGCATACCGGTCAGCAGACCGACGGCCTGTCCGATCCGCATGCCCTGCGGCATCCGCGTGAGGCGGCTCAGGCGACGGCTGAAGAAATAGATCACCCAGGCGATCGCGACGTTCAGGAGCACGTTGAAGCGGGCATACCAGTGCACGTGCGGGCCGATCAGGCGAAACTCGAGGTAGCTCAGCGCCCAGTAGAACGGGCGGAAGTTTCCCTTCGTCACCTTCGGAAAGGTGAAGGACCAGAAATCCTCACAGCCATAGAAGGACCAGAGGTAGAGGTCGTCACCGTAAAGTGCCCGTATGCTGAGGTGCCGGTTGATAAACAGCCCGAACAGAAGGAGCAGGACGAGTGCCACTCCTGTCATAAGAACATGTTTACTGTTTTGGGTCTTGCTGATATGCGCCATACGCCTTCTTATAGAAGTGCATCAGCACATCCGTCACCGGTGCCGAGTGCAGCTTCCGGAACACTTCCCGTTCCTCTTTCTCCCGATTGTGATTTTCGATGTTTCGCATCGTCTCCGCTCCGGCATGCACACGGTAGGCCATGAGTGGTTTCTCGATGCAGATGAAGCGCCCTGGTTCACGTGCGAGACGGATCAGGGTATCCCAGTCGATAACGAACTTATAGTCGTTTCGGAACAGCGGTGCCGGACAGTACTTCGTGTGGTAGGTGCAGCTCGGGCAGCCGATGCCGTTGCCATAGCGGAGAGCCGAGAGCTTCACGCTCGTACGGTCCGCGTGGGCATGGTCCTTCAGCCGAAGACGCAGGATGCGCTTCACCTTCTCTGAGCTTCCGTCGATCGTGTTGCCCTCGCCGTCGATCGTGTCGTAGCGGCAGCAGAATACCGACATATCCGGGAAGTGCTGGAAGGCATGCAGCAGTGCCTTCGTGTAATCCGGAAAATACAGATCGTCCTGGTGGGCGATCGTCACGAGCTCCGAGCGCTCCGCGCCCATCTCATAGGCGAAGTTCCAGTCCTGCTGCAGCCCGTGTGCGCCATTCCGCACATAGACCGGGTAGCCGAACTGCGCGCTCAGCTTCGTGATATAGCGGTTCGGGGTCGAGGTACAGATGATCACCCGGCTCTCGATACTCTGCATTTTCAGCGAATGCAGAAGAAGCGGAAGGTAGGGTGACTCTCCATAGGCTGCGACCGCGAAGCAGTGTTTAAAGTGCTTACGTGTATTCATGTTTCTTTATCATCTGCAGGCGGCGTCTTCCGTTGCAGCCTGCACTTCATATTCCATATGCCGCTGTCATAAACAGCGGCATGGTACTTCCATATGGTTTATACGTTCCGGCCGGTTTCGAAATCATCTTTAATCTTCGCCCAGGCACCATCCGGTGAGTAGAAGGTCGAGATGAAGCTGACGGCGTTGTGCGCCATCTGCTCGATCTCCTCCGGATGCCTGTAGAGGTGGATAACCTCCTGTGCAAAGGCGGTCGGATCATCCTCTATACGCAGGGCCGTCTCTGCCGCCGGGATACCCTCGGCACCACAGCTCGTCGTCACCACCGCGGTTCCCGCGTGCAGTGCCTCGACGACCTTGCCCTTGACACCGGCACCGAAACGAAGCGGTACCACGACGACGCGGCTCCGACGATACATCTCATCGAGCTTCTCGATGCTGACGAAACCAAGCACATCCACATCCGGCCGCGCGTTCAGCGCGAGCACCTCGTCGTCTGCATGAGACCCGATAACGTGGAGTACCACGCCCGGAATCTCCGCCTCGATCTGTGGCAGGATATCCTTCACGAACCACAGGAGGCCATCCTTGTTAGGCGGGTGCGCGAAGCCACCGACAAACAGGAGATCCTGCTTCTTCGCATAATCCTCATCGAGGACGGCCGGCGCATCGTATACGAAGGAGGTGATGGCCTTCACGTGGATGGTCGGGTCCTCCTTATGCACGATCTCCGCCTCCACCTCGGACGGGAAGTAGCTCATGTCGGCCTTGCGCATCACGGCGTACTCGACGCCATGCCAGTACTCGGCCTCCTCACGGGTCTTTTCGTTATGATCGATCGCATACTCGCGCATCAGACGGAGAGAATGAAGGTCGGATCCATGGTAGATGATCTTCATATCCGTATGGTCGCGGATGTAATCGATGTAGCGTGCCGCGATGTGCGGACGGCTGAGATAGGCGATTCGGATGAAGGCGCTGTTCCGCTCGATCCAGCCCCAGATGTCCGCCTGGAGCTTCGCACCATAGAGCACCTCGATGCCGAGCTGCTCGAGCGCGGAGGTGTACGGCTCCTCATGGGCGAAGTTATCGCCGAGGAACTTCACACGCCAGCCCTGACGCAGGAAGAGCTGCATATACTGATAGTCCAGCTTACTGCCGGCATCCTTATCCCAGGTCGGTACATAGTGGTCGATCATCAGCATGCATGGCCGGTGCTGACCACGCTCACGGGCGTCAAACGGGTTCGGGTTGCCATCATTGACACACTGCTCCCGAAGCTCGGCCGCCCACTTCTCTCGGAACTTCTCCTGGTTCACGACCTGATAATGCTTCAGGCTCGAGGTATCCGAGGTGTCCGTGCCGTTCGAGATGCCCTCGAAGTGGATGACGACGGACTTCGGCTGGAACATGACCTTCTTTCCGTGCTTCCGCACCTCGAAGGCGAGGTCGGTATCCTCATAGTACGCCGGCGCGAAGCGCTCATCGAAGCCGCCGATCTCCTTCCAGAGCTCGGTACGGATCATGATCGCGGCACCTGAGATGAAGTCGACCTCCTTCACATAGTTGTACTCCGGGTCCGCCGGGTCCTGCAGACGGCCATAGTTCCAGCCGGAGCCATCCGACCAGATGATGCCGCCCGCCTCCTGGAGACGACCGTCCGGGTACACGAGCTTACTGCCGACCATACCGATGCTCTCATCGCGCTCGATCAGCTCGACGAGGGAGGACAGCCAGCCCTCCTGCACCTGCGTGTCGTTATTTAAGAAGAAAATATATTTACCACGGGCTATGGAGGCCGCCTGATTACAGTTCTTCAGGAAGCCCATATTCTCGCGGTTTCGTGCCACGACGAGGTTCTCCGCATACTGGCCGATCTCACGGGTCGCGTCAGTCGACACATCGTCTGCGATGATGACCTCGTATGGGGTCGCTGCGAAATCCGTATGCTCCTTGATGCTGATGAGGCACTGGTAGGTATAGTGGATCTGGTTGTAGCATGGGATGACGATGCTGACGAGCGGCGCATCGCTTCGCTCAAACTTCACTTTCCCGTAGCTTGCATACAGATCGCCGACATTGAAATCCCCACGGATCCGGTTCTTGCCATCCTCCGTGAAGTACATCGGAAGCATCTTCGCCGGGTGACGGAGGGTCCGCTTCACATAGCTCAGCACCTTCCGCTTACGGGAGCCGACCGGGAAATGGTGGTTCAGGCTGTTCCGAAGGCGGGTACCCACGCGGGCCTTCAGGCTCTGGCGGGCCATATAGTAGTCGCGTTCGGCGATGAGGGACTGGATGTCACGCTCATGCACCTGAATCACGTTCGTGAGGTTCGCGACGTGCACCTGGGTGAGGCGGTTGACCTCGCGCTCCTTCTGGATCGTGATGTCCCGCTCCTTCACCTCGCGCTGCAGCTCCTGTGCGTCGTGAAGGGTCTTCGTATACTCCTCCTCGAGGGCGCGGAAGCGCTTTACGGTGACCCTATCGTTCAGAAAGGCATGCATGCGCTCGCCGTCCTGTCCATGGACCTCCTCCTGGAAGGACTGCTCACGCTCAGCGAAGGCATCGAGCTCCGGCTTCGAGAAGCCGAAGTTCCGGAGGAAGGCCAGCGCATCCTCATAGGCCAGGAACTCCCGGTACTCCATGTACCAGTAGTAGAGGATACGGTACTGCAGGAAACGGACGTCGACGGCTTCATCGAAGACCCACTCGCAGTCGATGAGGATCGGCCTGTCAGCGGACATGATGACGTTATCAAACTGGCAGTCGAAGTTCGCCGGCTGCACACTTCCGTCCTTCGCGCCGAGCACGAGGTCGACGCTCTCTGCAAGCTCACGGATCGGTGCGACACCGTCCTTGATCATATCCCGCAGGATCTCGCTCAGACTCTGTCCCTCGACGAACGGATAGCGGATGAAGCTCAGGAACTGATAGCTTCCGAGGGCACGACTGGTCTCGACGGCACGGAGTACCGTGAGCTGCGGATTCGCTGCAGCGATCGCCTCTGCCTTCTCGCTGAGTGCCTCGATGTGTGCATTGGCCGCAGGCGTCGTACCGGCCTTCACCGCGAAGCGCTTCCCCTGATCATCCCGGTAGAGCAGGGTCTTGATGGCGTATTCCGGCTTGCGGGTCGAATTATACTTGATGTAGTCCGGAAGGAAGCGGCGGTAATCCCGTGCCTTCGGGCGGACGCTGCCATCCGGCTGATAGATGTAGAAGTAGGCCGGCGCGAACTCGCGGAAGCGGTTCTCCCGGATGAGGAGTGCGTTCTTTTCGTCCTCCTCGGAAACGTCCGGCATGCGCGCATCACTGTAGAAGTGAAGCGGTACGTTGAGCTCCGGCGTCAGATAGTAGAGGGTCTCCCGTGCGCCCGGCTGCTCCTCACGAAGGGTCGCACGCAGGGACGCGAGCTCGGACCAGCGAAGATAGAGGATATCCTCCTTTCGGTCGCTGGAAGCCATACGGTCGATGTCGAGGGCGTTTTCGATGCCCATCAGGATGCGGCCACCCTTCTTCAGCCAGGTTTCCGTCAGGGCATGCAGCATCGTGTGGACGTCGCCCTGAAAGAGACGGAGGATCTTCTTCGTCAGCACCGGGATCACGACATAGTCGTAGGTGCTGTCGTCGAGACGGCGGGATACCTGATGTACACGCGGCTCGAGGAGGGTCACGAAGGGTGCCGTCGTCTCCTTGTCGCCGAGCACCAGGACCGACGCGTCGCGCTCGTGGCCCGAGGTCACGTCCTCGAAATAAAACCATTCGATGGTATTGGTGATGTGTCGTGAAAAATCCATTAGTGTTCACGCCTTTCCAGAGTCACCTCGGACTCCATATCGTACACACCCACGGTGTTCTTGTTCGAAAGAACGGTGATGGATGCGACGTCATACTTTCGGTCATAGACCACATGCTCGCCCTCCTCGAAGCCCGTGCAGGACATACTGAGGAGATACTCGCCACCCTGCAGGGTCATCCGCTGGGTGAAGGTGCAGGTATATTCATCGCCCGCCTCGACCGGCTGGATGTCACAGCCCTCGATGAGGGTGTTCGTGCCGGTGAGATCCGCGCCGCGCTTATCCTTGATGGTGAAGGTAAAGATCGGGGCGGCGATCGGGGCATTGAAGCGGATCCTTTCCTTGATGGAGAAGGTCTCGCCCTTTACGATGACGTTCGAGATCTTTCCACGCTGGTCGAGGATGCCGAGATCCCAGATGGTCGCACGTCCGTCGCCGTAGTGCTGGACGTTCGGGTTCAGGTTCAGGCTGTCCTGCATGAGCGGCGCTGTCTCGTGACCCGCGGAGGTATCTGCGTCGTGGTCGCCTGCATTGGCTTCCCCGGACGCGTTCTTCGAACGCTGGATACGGGTCGCCGGACCGTCCTCGCCCTCTGCAAGGGCCACGGCACCGACGCTGTCGACGCCGAAGTTCTGACCGTCGATGAAGTCCACCGCTGCCTGCGCATCCGCCTGGTGCTGCGCATAGCGCTGATCCTCCTCGGTGAAGCGGCCGGCGAGAATCTTCTTATACAAATCGACCATGTCGCCCGGCAGTCCCTCAGAGACCTTCTCACCCTTGTTCAGCAGGATGACGCGGTCGCAGTACTTCATGACGGAGCCGAGGTCGTGCGTGACCATGAGGATGGTCGTGCCGTTCCGGCGGAGCTCGTCCATGCGATGATAGCACTTCGCCTGGAAGAAGACGTCGCCGACGGACAGTGCCTCATCGACGATGAGGATTTCCGGGTCCATCGCAACGTAGAGTGCGAAGGCGAGGCGGACGAACATACCGGAGGAGTAGCTCTTGACCGGCTGGTGCACGAAATCGCCGATGTCCGCGAAGTCGAGGATTTCCTGGAGCTTCTCGTCCATCTGCTCCTTCGTGAAGCCCATCATCGTACCGTTCATGTAGACGTTCTCGATGCCGGTGTAGTCCGGGTTGAAGCCGGCACCGAGCTCGAGGAGCGCACAGACGATACCGTGAATGCTGACCGCGCCCTCGGACGGTGTCAGGACGCCGGTGATGATCTTCAGCATGGTCGACTTACCGGAGCCGTTGGTACCGATGATACCGACGGCTTCGCCCTTTCGTACCTGGAAGCCGACGTGACTGAGGGCATAGAAGTCCCGGTGGTAGTTCCGGTGCGTGAGGCTCACCGCCTCCTTCAGACGATCGATCGGCTTATCGTACAGGCGGTATATTTTCGTGACGTCCTGAACATCGATGACGATGTCGGACGAGCTGTGTTCTGTATTCTTCGTTTCCATATCGTTTATACGTGAAGGCGCCGTGGTTTCCGGCGCAAACAAAAATCCCCAGATGCGTTTCTGCGCATTTGGGGAATATTTTAGCATAGTTGCTTCTATTTTTCCATATAGGATGGTAAGTCTCCAGCCGGGGACCCGGAGGGGTGG
>CAKQED010000059.1:0-13204 GCA_934229835.1 uncultured Oribacterium sp.
GCGAAGTATCCGGAGCTCATCATCATCGGCATGGAGCCGGCGGTGAAGTCTGCGGTGGATCACGCCGAAACGAAACATCCGCGCGTACTCGTGCTTGCGACCGCATCCACGATTCACGGCGAGCGGCTGCACCACCTGATCGGCCGTTTCCGTGATGCCGCCGAGATCCATCCGGTTGCCGCACCGGGCATCGTCCCACTCGTGGAAGCCGGAAAGGAAAACTCCGCTGAGCTTCTGCACTATCTTCAGGACCTTCTCCGCCCGTTCCGTAAAACAGAAGACGGCGGTGACGGCCTCCTCGTCGACAGCGTCGTCCTCGGGTGCACCCATTTCCCGTTCGCGATGGATGCTATCCGAAACGCTCTCGGCTACGACTTCACCTTCTATGACGGTGCCTACGGAACCGCCCGCGAAACGAAGCGTCGCCTCCGTGAAGCAGATCTGCTCAATGCCTCCGGCGGAGCAGGCACCGTCACCCTCTACTCCAGCGTTCCCGGACAGGAGGCCGTCGCGCTTCAGCAGAAGCTCCTCGACTTGCCATTTACATACGCACCGGAAAACTGAAACGTAGATTCCGAAGCCGGGCCGTGGTGAGGGCGGCGGTGCCGGCTTGTGTCGGCTCAGGCGGGTCTCGCCTTAGCTGTTACAAGCCGGCGTTACGGTTCCGTCGTAGCTCGGCTGCCGTCCGCAGAGCCACGCCTTGACTTAACTACGTCTGGACAGTGGCGGTACCAGGCGCATTTTACAAAACGACGTCTTACAGCTGTCATGACATTAAGTTTTTTTGAGATTCTCATAAAGGCTGTGTTTTCCTTGCGATGCCATTAGGTGACTTTCGCAATCCCTCGTTTTTCTTGATCTGTGCCATTAGTTTTTTTGAAAATTCTCACAAAACCCGTTTTATACTTCATCGTGACATTATCGACGTTTCGCAATCTGCCCGTATTCCCGGCTTATGCCATTAACTATTTTCGCAGACTCTTCCTCATCTCGACGTATGCCATTATATTTATGACTTCAAAGCTCGAATACAGCTGCTTTTTCAGAGAAATCCTGGCTTCGACCTAAAGTCACTGCTTCTTAAAGCAAGCCTTTTGCGTCAAAAACCGCGAATTAACTCTTTGTTTAGCTCCGAAAATTTCTGTGAGATAATGTCACTACCTTCCCTCAGGGCGAAATTGTGAAATACCTAATGTCATCCCACCATACATTCACAGATATGTAAAAAACTTCGGTGTTACTGTTAAAACATCGGTCATGATGAATCCCGAAAACCAGTTCATCTGCCAATCGCAGGCATGGTGAACTTCAAAACCCATCGTCATGCCTACAGCGAAGAAACTCTGAAATTTCAACTGTAGGCATGGTAAGCGCTTTAGAACGTTATCATGCCTACGGAAATGGCCATTATCAGGGGCAAACCATAGTCACGATGCCCCCGATTTTAAGACATCGTGCCTAGAAAATCGATCGTAATAGTAGGCACAATCATCCATTTTCGGCTCTAACATGCCTGCTGTTAGATGCTTGGCGATATGACGTCGTGGGCAATTCACTTTGTATGACCGAGAGCCAGAAGTTTGGGGCCTCCTGCATGAATCCAGTTGTCGAATGAACAGTACCACCGATGTGCCTCGCAGTTGATTTTTACCCTTCGACAAAATATACTTAATGGTATGTATGTCGGTAGAAGGAAGAGACATGAAGGAGAGACGAAGATGCAGACAGTAGATAAGGTGAGTGTTACAGAGCTGATCGAGAAGGAAGGACTCAAAAATCTGACACCAGATATCGATACAGACCATAAATATATCACGATTCCGGATGTGAACCGTCCGGCGTTACAGCTTGCGGGTTTTTTCGACCAGTTTGATTCTGAGCGTGTGCAGATCATCGGTAATGTAGAGACGGCGTACCTGATGACCTTCGATGCACCGGAGCGCCGTGCGAAGTATGCAGCGCTGTCGAAGTATCCGATTCCGGTCATCATCTATGCACGTGGGATCGAGCCGGACAGCTGCATGATCGATGCGTGCCGCAATGCGGGGATCCCGCTGCTGCAGTCGACGCGTATGACGACGGAGCTGGAGGCGACGATCATCAGCTGGCTGAAGGTTCGGATGGCACCGATGATTTCTGTGCACGGCGTGCTCGTCGATGTATATGGTGAGGGCGTGCTGATCATGGGCGATTCCGGTATCGGTAAGTCTGAGGCCGCGCTCGAGCTCATCAAGCGTGGACATCGTCTCGTGGCGGATGACGTCGTCGAGCTCCGTAAGGTCTCCGATGATACCCTCGTCGGCAGTGCGCCGGACATCACACGTCACTTCATCGAGCTGCGCGGCATCGGGATCATTGACGTCAAGCAGATGTTCGGTGTCGAGTGCGTGAAGGATACCCAGAGCATCAACATGGTCATCAAGCTCGCCGACTGGTCGAAGGATAAGGATTACGACCGTCTCGGCCTCAAGGATAATTACACCGAGTTCCTCGGCAACAAGGTGATCTGCTACGATATCCCGGTTCGCCCGGGGCGTAATGTCGCCATCATCGTCGAGTGTGCTGCGGTCAACAACCGTGCGAAGAAGATGGGCTACAACGCGGCGCAGGTGCTCTACGAGCGTGTCACCGCGAACATGAAGAACGGGAACTGATTTATGAAAATACTGAAAAATGAACCTCTGAAGCAGCATACGAGCTTTCGGGTCGGTGGCCCGGCAAAGGTCTATGTGGTTCCGGAGGATATCGAGGAGCTTCAGAAGCTGATCCGCTTCCTCTATGAAGAGAAGCTCCCGTATGACATCATCGGAAACGGCACGAATCTGCTGGTAAGCGATGCCGGCGTCGATCATGTCGTCGTCGAGATCGGCCGCGCGCTGGAGGGCATCGAGCTTCTTCGAGAGGCCAATGCTTCCGACGAGAAAACGTATTACATCCGTGTGCTGGCCGGCACCCTGCTCAGTAAGGCGGCGCAGTTTGTAGCGACGCAGGAGCTCAGCGGTATGGAGGCACTCCGCGGCATCCCGGGCACCCTCGGTGGTGCGGTGACGATGAATGCGGGTGCGTATGGCACAGAGATGAAGGATGTGCTGTACTCCGTGGACGTCCTGACACCGGAAGGGGAGCTTCAGACCCTGACGCCGGCGGAGCTTGCGCTCGGCTACCGGCATAGTGTGATCCCCGAGAGAGGGTATATCGTCGTGGCGGCGACATTGGCACTGCGAAAGGGAGACCCGGCGGAGATAAAGGCGCGGATGGCCGATTTCCAGAACCGGCGGAAGGAGAAGCAGCCGCTCGACAAGGCCTCGGCGGGATCGACCTTCAAGCGGCCGGAGGGCTACTTCGCTGGCAAGCTGATCGAGGACACAGGACTCCGTGGCTTCCGGCACGGCGGCGCGCAGGTGAGCGAGAAGCACTGCGGCTTCGTCATCAATGACGGAACCGCGCGGGCAGCAGACATCTACTGGCTGATCGGAGAGGTTCGGAAGCGGGTCCTCCTGGAGCAGCATGTCGAGCTGACACCGGAGGTGAAGATATGGGGAAACTTTTAATCGTGACTGGGATGAGTGGCGCCGGCAAGACGATCGCACTGAAGTCCCTCGAGGATATGGGGTACTACTGTGTCGACAATCTGCCGATTCCGCTGATCGATAAATTCGCGGAGCTGATCGTCGACGGTCATGAGCAGATCACGAAGGCGGCACTCGGGATCGATGTCCGCTCCGGCAGGGATCTGCCGCTGCTGAAGGAGGTGCTCGACACCTGGGACATCCGGGGACGCATCGACTATGAAATCGTATTTCTCGATGCCTCAGACGAAACCCTCCTCAAGCGCTTCAAGGAGACCCGGCGTGCGCACCCGCTCAGTAAGGATGGCCGTGTCGAAACCGGCATCGAGGCGGAGCGGAAGGAGATGGGCTGGCTCAAGGAAAAGGCCGACTACATCATCGATACCTCGCATCTGCTCACGAAGGAGCTGCGCGGACAGCTCGCGGATATCTTCGAGGGTCAGAAGGCATATGAGAATCTGCAGGTGACGATCCTCAGCTTCGGCTTTAAGAATGGGATTCCGGAGGATGCAGATCTGCTGTTCGATGTACGTTTCCTGCCGAATCCCTACTACGATCCGGAGCTTCGAAGCCATACCGGCCTCGAGCAGAGTGTGCGCGACTACGTCTGCCAGGACGGCGTCGCAGAAGAATTTCTCCAGAAGCTCTATGATATGATCTGCTTTCTGATCCCGCATTATATCGAGGAGGGAAAGAATCAGCTCGTGATCGGCGTCGGCTGTACAGGCGGTCATCACCGCTCCGTCACCATCGCAGAGCTCCTCTATGAGCGCCTGAAGAAAACGGCGGATTACGGACTGCGCATCGACCACCGGGATATCGAGCGCTGAACGGAGAGAATCAGCATAGTCCAGGCCGGTGCGCGCAGGACCTGGAACAGAAGCCGTTCGGAGAGGACGTGTAAAATATACCAGAACGAACAGTGTATGGAGGCAGAGTTGGGCGCAGAAGCGAAGACGAGAACATCTTTTTCAGCCAGAGTGAAACAGGAGCTACGCAAAAAAGACTTTACAGTCTCTGAAAAAGACATTAATATGGTTAGCAATGGTTCGAAGGACTTCGAGATGCGGGACTTCATTCGGGAGCGTTTCCTGAGTGCGGGGTCGATCACGGATCCGACGAAGGATTATCACCTTGAGCTGGTCTGCGGTGGAGCAGAGGAGGCAGATCGGATCACCGACGTCTTCCGAAGCTTCGGCCTCGAGCCACGTATCATGGAGCGGAGCGGGCATCTGGTTGTGTATCTGAAGGATGCTGCGCAGATTTCGGATGTACTGAAGCTGATGGGTGCCGTGGATGGCCTCATGGAGCTTGAGAATGTCAGAATACTCAAGGAGGTCAGCGAGAAGATCAACCGTCAGGTGAACTGTGAAACTGCAAACCTGCAGCGGACGGTATCCGCCGGCATTCGTCAGGTGGAGGACATCGAGCTGATCGACCGGGAGATCGGGCTTCAGAACCTGGAGCTGGGACTGCGTGAGATCGCGGAGAAGCGTCTGGAAAATCCGGATGCCACCCTCACCGAGCTTGCAGCCTGCCTCTCGGAACCGATTGGAAAGAGCGGTGCCAATCATCGACTTCGGAAGCTTTCCAGGATGGCGTCGGAGTTAAGGAAAAAAACCGCAGGTATATAGTGTAAAGATAGTGAAGAGCGTTCGGTGAAGTGATGCTTGCATCCAGGGGGGAGCGTTTGACGCGAGTTCTATCTTCGAGGAAGGATTATATGAAGGATACAAATGTAGTAGTTCAGTTACCGAAAAAACCGGATGAGCATCCGATCGCGATGCTTGTTCAAATTGCCAGCCGCTTTGAATCACGCATTTATATGGCCGATGGTCCACGTAAGGTCAACGCCAAGTCGATCATGGGGATGATGGCACTGGGACTTGACAACGGACAGGAGCTGGTGGTCAGCGCAGACGGTGAAGATGAGGATGCTGCACTGAACAGCATCACAGAGTATCTCTGCGGAGCGGAGGCTTAAGAGCTGAATATTACGGAGGGAGACGCCGAAAGGTGTCTCCTTTTTTGATGCCGCGAAGGGGACCTGGCTGTATATCAATAGAAATATAAATGGAAAGCATTCATATGAGAAAAAGAACAAGCATTCGCGTATATTCTATGCTACAATAGAGGCATCTTTATTACTGGAGGGTACGATGGCCTTTACGCATTTACATGTTCATACAAGCTACAGTCTTCTCGATGGTGCCGGTCGGATCCCGGAGATGATCGCGCGCTGCCGGGAGCTCGGGATGGATTCGATGGCGATCACCGACCACGGTGTGATGTACGGTGTCATCGACTTCTATAAGGAAGCGCAGAAGCAGGGCATCCGGCCGATCCTCGGCTGCGAGGTCTATCTCACGGGCGGCTCCCGCTTCGATCGGGAGGTTGGAAAGGGCGAGGACCGCTACTACCACCTCGTGCTTCTCGCCGAGAATAACCAGGGCTACGCGAACCTCATGAAAATCGTGTCGACGGGCTTCATCGACGGCTTCTACTATAAGCCACGTGTCGACTTCGAGACGCTCGAGCGCTACCACGAGGGCATCATCGCCCTGTCCGCCTGCCTCGCCGGCGAGGTGTCACGAAACCTCACCCGGAACATGTATCCGGAGGCGAAGAAGGCGGCGCTGCGCTACCTCTCCATCTTCGGGCCGGAGCACTTCTACCTCGAGCTCCAGGATCATGGCTATCCGGAGCAGCGGAAGGTCAATGCAGGCTTACTGCAGTTACATGAAGAAACCGGGATTCCGCTGGTCGCCACAAACGATATCCACTACACCCGGAAGGAGGATGCAGAGCCGCACGATATCCTGCTCTGTCTCCAGACCGGAAAGAAGATCACAGACCAGGATCGTCTGCGCTATCCGGGTGGGCAGTTCTATATCAAGTCCGAGGAGGAGATGCGGGCTTTATTTCCGTATGCGGAGGAAGCCCTCGACAACACACACAAAATCGCAGAGCGCTGTAATGTAAGCATTGAATTCGGACACTACCATGTGCCTGGTTATCAGGTGCCGGCGGGCTATGACACGACAGGCTATCTCCGGAAGCTCTGTGAGGATGGCCTCCGGGCGCGCTACGGCGCGGACGGCGAGCAGTACCGGGCACGTCTCGACTATGAGCTCGATACGATCGCGAGCATGGGCTTCGTCGAGTACTTCCTGATCGTCTGGGATTATGTGCACTATGCAAAGACGCATGACATCGCGGTGGGGCCGGGCAGAGGCTCGGCGGCGGGCTCCCTCGTCGCGTACTGCATCGGCATCACGGATATCGACCCGATGCGTTACAATCTCGTCTTCGAGCGTTTCCTGAACCCGGAGCGTGTCACCATGCCGGATGTCGATATGGACTTCGAGTATGAGCGTCGGCAGGAGGTGATCGACTACGTGACCCGGAAGTATGGTAAGGACTGTGTATCGCAGATCATCACCTTCGGTACGCTCGCCGCGCGCGGTGTCATTCGCGATGTCGGGCGTGTACTGGATATTCCATATGCGAAGTGCGATATGATCTCGAAGCAGGTGCCGAATGAGCTGAACATCACGCTCGATAAGGCACTTCAGTCGAATCCGGAGCTTCGGAAGATGTATGAGGAGGATCCGGAGACGCATCGCCTCATCGATATGAGTAAGCGTCTCGAGGGACTGCCGCGCCACAGCTCCATGCATGCGGCCGGCGTCGTGATCTCCGGAAAGCCGCTGGTGGAGTACGTGCCAGTATCGCGGGCGGCAGATGGCACCATCACCACGCAGTTTACGATGACGACGATCGAGGAGCTGGGGCTTCTCAAGATGGATTTTCTCGGACTGCGGAATCTGACGGTCATCAAGGATGCCATCCGGGATGTGAATAAGCTGCATCATGCAGATTTAAGCGTCGAGAACATGAACTATGCTGATCCGAAGGTGTACCAGATGATTTCGGGCGGGCACTGTGAGGGCGTGTTCCAGCTCGAGTCTGCCGGCATGAAGAATTTCATGAAGCGGCTGAAGCCGGCAGGCATCGAGGACATCATCGCCGGTGTCGCACTCTACCGACCGGGTCCGATGGACTTCATCCCGAAGTACATAAAGGGAAAGGAGCACCCGGAATCGATCAGCTACGACTGCCCGGAGATCCGTCCGATCCTCGAGACGACCTATGGCTGTATCGTCTACCAGGAGCAGGTGATGCAGATCGTGCGTGATCTCGCCGGCTACTCGATGGGACGCTCGGACCTCGTGCGCCGTGCCATGAGTAAGAAGAAAACGAAGGTCATGGAGGAGGAGCGGAAGAACTTCGTCTATGGTAATCCGGAGCAGCACATCCCGGGCTGCATCGCACGGGGCATCGATGAGGCGACGGCGAACCACATCTATGACGAGATGATCGACTTCGCGAAGTATGCCTTCAACAAGTCGCATGCGGCCTGCTATGCCGTCGTTTCCTACCAGACGGCTTATCTCCGCTGCTACTATCCGGCCGAGTTTTTTGCGGCGCTCATGACCTCCTATATGGATAACATGGGGAAAACCGCCGAGTACTTCGATGTGGCACGCACGCTCGGCATCGCGATCCTGCCGCCGGATGTGAATCAGGCGGAGATCGGCTTCTCCGTCTCCACGGAGGGAGCGATCCGCTATGGCCTGAGTGCCGTAAAGGGCGTCGGTCGGAGTGCGGCACAGGCCATCGTGAAGGAGCGGCAGCAGCACGGATCGTATAAGGACTTCGAGGATTTCGTTGTCCGTGTCTCGGAAAAAGGCATCAACCGCCGCGCCATCGAGTACTTCATTCAGGCGGGCGGGCTCGATACGTTCCCGGGCAACCGCCGGGAGAAGATCGCGATCCTTCCGACCATCATCGAGGGCCGTGTGAAGGAAAAGCAGAATTCGATGGCGGGGCAGATGACCCTCGCGGATCTCCTCGGGGAGGATAATCAGGAGGCGGGCGAGTTCCGTATCCGCATGCCGAAGCTGCCGGAGTATTCGAAGGAGGAGCTGCTGCAGTACGAGAAGGAGGCGCTCGGCTTCTATCTGAGCGGCCATCCGCTGGATGCCTATCGCGCCGTGATGGATGCCAATGTCTCTGCCACGAGTGCGGACTTCCGCCGGGACGACGAGACAGGCACCGTGCCGCTTCGTGATCAGCAGAAGGTGACGATCGGCGGGATCCTTACGGAGCTGCAGATGAAGACCACCCGGAAACAGCAGCAGATGGCCTTCCTGCAGCTCGAGGACCGGATGGGTACCGTGGAGGTCGTCGTCTTCCCGAAGACCTACCAGACGATGCGCGCACGGCTCGAGCCGGATGCGAAGCTCTTCATCGAGGGACATGTCGACGGCTCCGGCGAGAAGGACAGTAAGCTGATCGCCGATCGGATCTATACCTTCGTGGAGGCACCGAAGGAGCTCTGGCTGCAGCTTGAGGATAAAAACCAGTACTTTGCTGAGCAGCAGGCGCTAGAACAGCTTCTGAGAGCCCACCCAGGGGAAGATGGGGTGGCGATCTATCTCCGTCAGGAAAAGGCCGTGAAACGCCTCGACCGTCAGCATGCGGTGCAGCTCGATCCAGTGCTGATGGAAAGCCTCGATCAGCTTCTCGGTGAAAAAAACGTTCGAGTTTCATATAAGGTATTGAAAAAAGTACAAAACTAAACTATTATAAGTGCGAGATTGTGAAAGCTATCACAATCTCGCTTGCTAGAGTGTTTAGGGAGAATGTAAATATATCTGGAGGATAGGATTATGGCGACGAAAGCTGTGAAGACGATTGGTGTACTGACATCTGGTGGTGATGCGCCAGGTATGAATGCCTGTGTACGTAGTGTTGTTCGTACGGCGATTCACGAGGGCATCAAGGTAAAGGGTATCATGAGAGGATATGCGGGTCTTCTGCAGGAGGAGATCGTCGATATGGATACGACCTCTGTATCCGATACCATCAGCCGTGGTGGTACCATCCTCTATACGGCGAGATGTCAGGAGTTTACAACGCCGGAGGGTCAGGCACGTGGTGCCGAGATCTGCCGTAAGCATGGCATCGATGGCATCGTGGTCATCGGTGGTGACGGCTCCTTCCGTGGCGCGGGTAAGCTGAGTGCACTCGGCATCAACACCATCGGTGTGCCGGGCACCATCGACCTCGATATCGCCTGCACGGATTATACGATCGGTTTTGATACCGCCATCAATACCGCGATGGAGGCCATCGATAAGCTGCGTGATACCTCAACCTCACATGAGCGTTGCTCGATCATCGAGGTCATGGGTCGTCGTGCCGGTTACATCGCGCTCTGGTGTGGTGTGGCGAACGGTGCGGAGGAGATCCTTCTTCCGGAGCGTTACGATGGCGATGAGCAGGCGATCATCAACCGTATCATCGAGGCACGTAAGAGAGGCAAGAAGCACTATATCATCATCAACGCGGAGGGAATCGGCCACAGCACATCGATGGCGAAGCGCATCGAGGCAGCGACCGGTATCGAGACGAGAGCGACCATTCTCGGACATATCCAGCGTGGTGGTTCACCGACCTGTAAGGATCGTTACTATGCTTCGATGATGGGTGCACGTGCCGCAGAGCTTCTGCATGAGGGTAAGTCGAATCGTCTTGTGGCTTATAAACATGGCGAGTTCGTCGATTATGATATCCAGGAAGCACTTCAGATGAAGAAGGATATCAACGAGGAGCAGTATCGTATCGCGAAGCTGCTGGTTCGTTAAGTACATAGGTGAGGAGGGGCGACTGCAGATGCAGTCGCCCTTTTTGTGAGGTACAGCTCAGGCAGGGGATCCGGGTCCCCTGCCTGAACTGTACCTTATGTGGCTGTCTTTTGGCTTTGCAGAATGGTGAATGGATGGTATAATGCGGATATTTTAGAAAATAGAGGTGCGATGATGAGAGAAGATGTGGTGCTGTGTGCGGCGAATGCCTATCATCAGAAGTATTATCTGAATCCGGAGTATGGGAATCTGCCGGAGGATGTGCAGAAGGAGCTGAAGCTGATTGCGGTGGATTATGTCGAGGAGATCGGTGGGGTCTTTCTGATGTCGTTTAAAGCGGAGCAGAAGCTGGTGCTGAAGTCGATGCACGAGGAGGATGATCTTCGTTTCGATGATGCGAAGGCGCAGCAGAGGATCAGTGAGCTGGCGACGCGCTATGAGGCGCTGTTTACGAAGCTGGAGACCTACTACCAGGCACTGGAGACGCTGCATGGGAGAGGGCGGTCTTCGGAGGAGCTGACAGAGGCGGACATGCAGGCGGAGCCGGGTGCGAATAATCCGGAGGGCCATGCGGAGGTGCGCCGGGCGACTTCGGAAGAGGTGACGAGGTCTCAGGCGGAGACATTGAACCCGGATGTCGTGGCGGCGTCAGAGCAGGGCGGGATCCGGATGACGGGTTCCTGGGATATGCCGGTGATGCCGGACGACCCGAATGCGGAGCAGACCGCATACCATACGCTCTTCGGTGATGACTGAGCCTGCGCAGGAGGCGGATGCGTGGCAGGCTGGCATCTGAGTGGTGCGGAGCCTGGTGGTCGCGGGTGACAGTGGATGAAGATACAGTAACGGGACTGAAACAGATGGGAATAGATGCATGAGAATAGGAAATGTTGAGCTGCCGAGTAATGTGGCGATGGCACCGATGGCGGGGGTGACGGATCTTCCGTACCGGACGATTCTGCTGGAGATGGGGGTCGGTCTTACGACGACGGAGATGATCAGTGCGAAGGCGATCCTCTACCATAATAAGAATACCGAGGAGCTGATGCGGACCGGGGCGGACGAGCATCCGGTGGCAGTGCAGCTGTTCGGCTCGGAGCCGGAGATCATGGCGGAGATTGCGGCCCGGATCGAGGATCGTTTCGATCTCCTCGATGTGAACATGGGCTGTCCGGTGGCGAAGATCGTGAACAACCATGAGGGCAGTGACCTGATGAATCATCCGGAGCTGGCGTACGAGATCCTGCATGCGATGGTAGAGCGCTGTCATAAGCCGGTGACGGTGAAGTTCCGGAAGGGCTTTCAGAAAACGGACGATACGGCGGTCGAGTTCGCGAAGATGGCGGAGCAGGCCGGCGTGTCGGCGGTGACGGTGCATGGCCGGACGCGGGCGCAGCTTTACAGTGGGGCGGCGGACTGGGATGTGATCCGGCGGGTGAAGGAGGCGGTGAAGATTCCGGTGTTCGGAAACGGTGATATCTTCACACCAGAGGATGCGAAGCGTATGATGGACGAGACGGGCTGTGACGGCGTGGCGATCGCGCGCGGAGCCCAGGGAAATCCGTGGCTCATCCGACGGACGGTCGAGTATCTCCGGACGGGCGAGCTTCTGCCGGCACCTTCCATCGAGGAGGTGATCGCGATGATCCATCATCATACGGAGCTGATGCTTCAGTATAAGGGGGAATTCACGACGGTCCGGGAGATGCGGAAGCATATCGCCTGGTATACGGAGGGCTACCCGGACTCGGCGAAGCTCCGTGGGAAGGTGAACACCGCCGGCAGCATCGAGGAGCTGTATGCGCTGGTGGATTCGATGAAAGGTTGACAAGTGGAGCTGATTTGCTTTACAATATGCAATCGTGAAAATGGATGATGGGCGGTTTCCGGCCATTCGGAAGCGGCCTGTTTTATAATGCTGATTCATCGCGGGTGGATGAGCAGAAGGAAGTCTTGAAAGGAGCTATGGGAAACATGGCAGAAGAGCAGGTAAAGAAGAATTTACTGACACGTGCAGGTCTTAATAAGTATGAGGCGGAGCTTCATGATCTGAAGGTCAACAAGAGACAGATGATCGCAGAGAAGATCAAGGAAGCGAGAGAGCAGGGCGATCTTTCCGAGAACGCGGAGTATGATGCAGCGAAGGATGAGCAGAGAGACATCGAGGCGAGAATCGTCGAGCTCGAGGCACTGCTGAAGAACGTTGAGGTCGTGGATGACTCTGTCGAGGGTGAGATCAATGTCGGCTGCCGTGTAAAGCTCTATGATGAGGAGTTCGATGAGGAAGTGACCTACTTCATCGTGGGTTCTTCGGAGGCGAACAGCCTGACCGGAAAGATTTCCAACGAGGCACCGGTCGGTAAGGCCCTTCTTCACCATAAGGTGGGTGATGAAGTAACCGTCGAGACCGAGGCGGGTGATCTCAAGTTCCGCGTACTCGAGGTAGAGCGCGTCAACGATCACGAGGCGTAAGCGCAGGGAAGCGCTGGTGCGAAGTCGCATGGCCGGCTGCAGACGCTGTCGGGGTATGCGTATATAGTGGTAAATAACGACAGACGGCTGGGGACGATGCCCCGGTCGTCTGCATTGGCATAAGAAGCAAGGAGAAGCTATGGCAGAGAATCAGGAAAACCAGAAGAATCAGGCTCCGGTAGAGGATACCAACCATATCGTAAAGGCACGCCGTGAGAAGCTTGCAGAGCTGCAGGCTGCCGGACAGGATCCTTTCGAGATTACGAAGTTCGATCAGGAGCAGCACAGCCAGGAGATCAGAGATAACTTCGAACAGTTCGAGAATCAGCAGGTATCGATCGCCGGCCGTATCATGCAGAAGCGTGTGATGGGTAAGGCGTCCTTCATCCATATTCAGGATAAGCAGGGCCGTATCCAGGCATATATCACCCGTGACGAGCTGGGTGAGGA
>CAKQED010000060.1:0-13192 GCA_934229835.1 uncultured Oribacterium sp.
GCCCTTTTAGGGCCAGGCTGGTAACGGCCGCCTTATAGGCGGTGGACAAACCACCAGCTAAGCTGGTGGTTTTGATTAAACTCACTCTCCAAACAGCTGCTGGGAGTCCAGCATCAGGGTGAATGGTCCGTCGTTCAGCAGCTCGACCTTCATGTCGGCACCGAAGCGGCCGTGCTCGACGGTCGGCACGTACTTCCGGCACTCGGCCATGAAATGCTCGTAGAGAGCATCCGCCTTCTCCGGGGCACCGGCCTCGATGAAGCTCGGGCGGTTGCCCTTCTTACAGTTCGCATAGAGGGTGAACTGGCTCACGACGAGGAGCTCACCGCCGACATCAGCGAGGGAGCAGTTGGTCTTGCCGTTTTCGTCCGGGAAGATCCGGAGTCCGCAGATTTTCTTGACCATGCGGTCTGCGAGCTCCTCGGTATCCGTTTCGGCGACGCCGAGGAGGATGAGGAAGCCACGGCCGATGCGGCCGATCTGTTCACCGTCGACCGTGACGGAGGCGTGGTTGACGACCTGGATAACACATCTCATAGTGGTTTCTCCTTACTTAAACTGATTCTGCTCGCGATTGTAGTGATAGTCGATGCCGGCGAGCGTCGCTTCGATGGTGGCCTGGTCGGCGTCGAGGGCGTCGCAGAGGGCCTCGAGCGAGTCGTAGTTGTCGCGGAGCTGGGTGTTCAGGTAGCTCAGCAGCATGACGGGATCCTTCGGTAAATTCATCTTCGTTCCTTTCTATGTTGTGAAATTCTGATCAAAATACTATAATGTTCAGTAATCTGCGGTTCTATGAGCTGCCGCGCGGGTCGACACTGAGAGGCCGGCCACGCCCGCGGTCATGAGCGCGCACAGACTGACCGCGGCGAGATGTACCAGGCGCCGGAGGCATTGGCCTCGGACAGGGTACAGGAAGCCGCATCCGAAAGGAGTATAGCATATGAGAGACGAGAATTGTATTTTCTGTAAGCTTGCCAATGGAGATATTCCGACGACCACCCTCTACGAGGACGACACCTTCCGCGTGATTTTCGACGCGAGCCCGGCGACGGTGGGCCACGTCCTGATCATCCCGAAGGAGCATTATGAGGACCTCACGCAGCTGCCGGACGAGGTGGCGGCGCAGGTGATGCCGCTCGCGCGTCGCATCGGCATCGCGGAGATGGAGGCGCTCGGCGCGAAGGGCTTTAACGTCGTGCAGAACAACGGCGAGGCGGCCGGTCAGACCGTGCATCACTTCCACACGCACGTGATCCCGCGTTACGGCACAGAGGACGAGATGGTGCTCTGGAAGCCGGGTACGACCGACGCGGCGGAGCTTGCGGATACCTGCGAGAAGCTGCAGGCGGCGCTGAACAACGAGCGCTGATAGCATGTCGCTGTGCCTCTGGGCGGACGCGGGCGCTTCACTGCGCCTGGGCCGCTGCGATGACGCAGGCGGTTCACGCTGCCTGGGCCAATGCTGGGGGCCGCGGCATAGATGGGAGAATTTCATTCGATGATGACGAAAAAGATCGTGCTGACCGGTGGGGGTACCGCCGGCCATGTCACTGCAAATATCGCACTGATGCCGCGTCTTCGGGCGGACGGCTATGAGGTGCACTACATCGGTTCCTACGACGGCATCGAGAAGAAGATGATGGAGCGCGAGGCGGTGCCGTACACGGGGATCTCCACGGGTAAGCTGCGTCGCTACTTCGATCTTAAGAATTTTTCGGACCCGATCCGTGTGCTGAAGGGCTACGGGGAGGCGAAGCGGGCGCTTCGGCGGATCCAGCCGGACATCGTGTTCAGTAAGGGCGGCTTCGTGGCCGTGCCGGTGGTCTGGGCGGCGCATGCCCTGCATATCCCGGTGGTGACGCATGAGTCCGACATGACGCCGGGACTCGCAAACAAGCTCTGCCTCCGTGCCGCGAGCCGGATCTGCTGCAACTTCCCGGAGACGACGAAGTCGCTCCCGGCGGGCAAGGCCGTGCTGACGGGTTCGCCGATTCGTGAGAAGTTGCTCCAGGGCACCCGCGAGGAGGGCCTCGCGATGACCGGATTCAGCGGTGAGAAGCCGGTGCTCATGGAGATCGGCGGTTCCCTGGGCTCCGTGGCGATCAACACAGCGCTCCGCGCGATGCTGCCGCAGCTCCTCGAGAAGTACGACGTGATCCACATCTGCGGGAAGGGCAACCTCGATGAGAGTCTCGCGGACACGCCGGGCTATAAGCAGTACGAGTTTCTGTCCGACGGACTTCGGAATCTCTACGCCCTCGCGGACGTCGTGATTTCCCGCGCCGGTGCCAATGTTATCTGCGAGCTGCTGGCACTGAAGAAGCCGAATATCCTGATCCCGCTGCCGCTCGATCAGAGCCGCGGTGATCAGATCCTGAACGCGGAGTCCTTCGAGAAGCAGGGCTTCAGCTACGTCCTCGATCAGCACGCGATGGAGAAGGACTCGACGCTCCTCTCGACGGCCATCGAAACCGTCTATGCGAAGCGCGACCAGTACATCGCGGCCATGGAGCAGTCCCAGCAGGGGAACGGCGTCGACCAGGTCATCGCCGTGCTGCGGGAAGTCGTAAATAAAAAATAAGAGGTTTAGAAATGATTGGAATTATTGGAGCAATGGATGAAGAGGTCGAGAAGCTGCAGGCGGACATCACCGACGCGGTGACCGAAGTACACAACGGCCTTACCTTCGTGACCGGTCAGCTGAACGGGAAGGACGTCACCGTGGTGCGCTCCGGCATTGGCAAGGTCAATGCTGGCGCCTGCACAGCGGTGCTGATCGACCGCTTCGCGGTGGACTGCGTCATCAACACCGGGATCGCCGGATCCCTCGACGCGCACATCAACATTGGAGACATTGTCCTCTCCGAGGATGCGGTGCAGTACGACATGGACGCGACGAACTTCGGCTACCAGCTCGGTGAGATCCCGCGCGTCGGCACCATGGCCTTCCACGCGGACGACCGTCTGATCGCCGCCGCGGAGGAGGAGAACCGCCGCGTGAACCCGGAGATCCGCACCTTCATCGGCCGCGTCTGCAGCGGTGACAAGTTCGTCTCTGACAGCGACACGAAGAACTGGATCATCAAGCACTTCCAGGGCCGCTGCTGCGAGATGGAGGGCGCGGCCATCGCCCAGATCGCATGGCAGAATAAGGTGCCGTTCGTCATCATCCGCGCCATCTCTGACAAGGCCGACGACTCCGCCCATGTGGACTACCCGACCTTCGAAAAGCAGGCCATCGAGCACTGCGTGAAGCTCACGGAAGCACTCGTGGCGAGAATTTAATATGAATCGAATCACGGAACCTGAGCTGTTCAGCGATTCGAGACCGCGGCCGATGCGCGGCGCGTTTCAATAATCAAAAAGTCCACTCCCTCAGATTTGTTCTGCGGAAGTGGACTTTTTAATTGTGAAATCACTCTTCGATGACCTCGATTCGGAGGTAATCGAAATTGATAGATTCCATGAAGCAGTCTTCGCGGAAGACGGTGACGGACTTCCGCTGGAACTCCCGGATGTTCGTGGAGAGCCAGATCGGTACGGCGAGATCCATGTACTCACAGATTTCCTTCAGTGCGGTGAGCACGCGATCGGTGCGGGACATGCTGTAGTCCTCCTGACGGGAAACACAGTCCCGAACGATACGTCCGTCCTTATAAATTGTGCCACTCATACGAAACATAGGATTCTCCTTTGTAGTGTCAACTGACTCGACCGCTCTGGTGCCCTTGCCTGAACTGCTGTAAAAAATCGGGGGTGTGAATCGTTCTGAAGCGCCTTTTCGTTTATTGCGAAGTAGATAAATGCTATAATAGTTTCAGAACGGAAGAAATTTGTTTTTGCGGTTCTACGTTCATGGTTTATTCAAATATGGATACTATGATGAAGTAAATCTGTAGTTTATTACCTTAATGGAAATAAACAGAAAAGTAAAGACCGTGTGAATCATGAATTCATCGCTTTTAGGAGGACGGAAGATCATGGGACTGGAAATAGAGAATCCACAGCAGTTTTTAGGGGAGGCGAAAATCGCCGTCGCTGCTTATCAGAAGGTGAGTGAGAGTCTGAAGTCGCAGCGCGAGCAGGAGAAGCAGCTGTCTGCCGCACTCGATAAGGCGCGGAAGGAGATGCAGGAGAAGATTCAGAAGACGCTGAAGGCGCGTGGTGACGAGATCACGGCGACCTACGATAAGCAGTTGAGTCAGGTCGATGCGCGTCTCAAGAAGGCACAGGACGAGCGAGAGCATGCCCGCAAGGAGGGCATGAAGGGCCGCATCAAGCGGGAGACCGAGCCGCTGGTCACCGAGAACAAGGAGCTGAAGCGTCAGCTGGCCGCGATCTTCAAGAGGGATCATGTGCCGTCGATCTGCAACTCGAGTGTGTTCTACACCCTGTTCCGCCCATCCGGCTTCGTCGAACTCTTCCTCTGCCTGCTGACCTTCGTTGTGCTCTTCGCGGCACTCCCGTTCGGCATCTACTACTTCATTCCGGCGCATAAGATCTGGCAGCTGGTACTGATTTACGTCGTAGATATCCTCCTGATCGGTGGGATCTATGTGTCGTTGATGAATGCCACCATCGGGAAGCACTCCGCGGTGATCCGTGACGGTCGGAAGATCAAGAATCAGATCCGCAGCAATCGCAGGAAAATCAAGTCGCTGACGAAGTCCATCCGGACCGATGCGGATGACACGAACTATAATCTGCAGTCGTACGACGATGAGATCGCGAAGGCGCAGCAGGAGCGCAATGATGTCATCAGCCGCAAGCAGGGCGCCCAGAACACCTTCGAAACCGTGACGACGAACATCATCACGGATGAGATCGAGACCGCGGCCCGCCCGCAGCTCGAGGAGCTTCAGAAAAACTTCAAGGCTGCCACCGAGCTCCGCCAGCACTTTGAGAATCAGGAGAAGGAACAGGCGCTGAGTCTCTCCCGGAGCTACGAGCAGTACCTCGGAAAGGCCCACATGAACGCACAGGACATCGACCGCATCGCGGAGATGCTGCAGCAGGGCAGCGCGACCTCGATTATCGACGCCGTCGCACAGCTCGAGCACCCGGCACAGTGATTATCACGAAATCCCAAAAGACCGCTTCCACAGCTACAGCTGCCGAAACGGTCTTTTTGATGATCATCAAACTGTTAGGATCAAACTTTTGAGAGGTTGTCGATCCATCTGATGTGAAGTACGCCCTGAAGTGGACTTGAGTGGGAATGGCCTCTTCTTATGTGAAAAATTCACTTCCACTCTAAGTGACGTTCGTGGAGCATCACATCTCAATCAGGTTAAATTTCACGTTTTCACTTTCGAGGATGCGCTGTTCGCGTGTGTGACAGGTGAACAGCAGGATCTGGCCGTGGTGGATCTCCGTGATGTACTGGAGTGCGGATGCGAGCCGCTGCTCGTCGTACATCGCGAAGGAGTCGTCGAAGATCAGCGGCAGCCGTGCTTCCGCTGCGCCGGTGTCGCCCTGGATCAGGCGCGCGGCGGCGAGGCGCAGGGCCAGGTAAATCTGGTCCATCGTGCCGGAGGAGACGTCCTCGATCGGCACGATCTTCCCCGGTGTATTCATGAAGATGTCGAGGTTCTGGTCGATCCACATCGAGTCGTACACCCCGCCCGTGATGCCCGCGATCAGCTCGCCGGCCTCCTTGTTGAGGTAGTGTCCGAAGCTCGACTGAATCGAGCTCTGCAGCTCGGTCATCGTCTCCGCCGCGAGATTGATCGCATCGATCTCCGTCGAAATCGCGTCGTTCTCGTCCAGCGTCCGCTTCAGCATCTCCGCGCGGTTCTTCACATTTGAGAGGTGCTGCAGCTTCCCCTCGAGCTCCGTCTGCTTCTCGTTCTGCTTCTGCAGCTCGACATCGTAGCGCCGCTCGTCGTTGCTGAGATTCTGTAGCTCCGCGCTCACCTCCGCAAGCGTCGTCCGCTGCGTCTCGAGCTCCTCCTCGGCCCGCAGCAGCTCGTCCATGTGTGTCCGGAAGCTTTCCATCGCGGCATCACTGATCTCCGCCGTGCCGATCTGCTTCGTCAGCATCGCGCTGAGCTCTGCCGCCGTCTCCCGAAGAAAGCCCGTCCTCGCAGCATTGGCGTACAGACGCCAGACGAAGAGCAGCATGCACAGCACGAGGAGGCCAATGCTCGTGGCCACGAGGATCGTCGCGCTCAGGCCACTTCCCGACACCGCCGCGACGAGACCCGGGACCTTCTCCGGCGCGAGCTTGAAGCGCTGTGCGAAGGCAGGGGATTCGATCGCTGTGATCAGCACGGCAGCGAGGCCGCAGAGGATCGTCAGGAGACCGAAGAGAAGCGGAAAAGCGATGCGGATCACCCGCTCCCGTGGCTCCGCGCCGATTTGACAGAGACTGTACAGCATGTCGGCGTGCTCCTTTGCATCCCGGATATCGTCGCCGCTGTCGAAGCCGGCCTGCGCGAGCACCGCCTCCTGGGCCGCCGTCTTCTGCAGCAGCTCCTCCCGGCGTGTCTGCCGGTCGACCTGCTCCGTCCGGACCTCCGAACGCAGCGCCTGGTACTTCCGAAGCTGATTCTCGTACTCCGGCTGCGCGATCTCGCGCTCGATGTTTCGAATCTCGCCGATCAGCTGCGCGTAGGACTTCGCTGCCTCCGGCACCCGCTTCGCCTCCAGCGCGTTGCGCTGCTGTCGGAGAAGCTTCAGCGCCCCGGCGGAGTCGAGCGACATATCGCCGGTCGTGCTGAGATTTGTGATGTAGAACTTCAGCTCATGCACCATGCTGCGGCTCGTCGCGCTCCGGAGCTGCCCGATCGACACCGTGTTCTCGAACGCCGTCTCGGAAATCCCGCCCAGCATCGCCTGCAGGAAGCCCCGCGGATCCGGCACCCGGACGCCCGCCGTCTCGTTCCAGATTTCCAGCGGACAGGCGTCCGCGCCGCTCGCTGTCGTCGTGGCTGCGCCATCTGCGCTGAGGTCGTCTGCATTGAAATCACGGACGATACGGTAGATGCTCCCCTCATGCGCGAGGCGCAGCGTCCCGCCGAAGCGCTCCGGCGCATCCCACGGCCGGTACTTCTTGTGCAGCTTCGCGGCGCTCCCGATGCCGGGCCGCCGCTCGAGCCCGTAAAGCATCGCCTGCAGAAACGCATGTAGCGTCGACTTGCCGGCCTCGTTGTGGCCGTACAGGATGTTCATGCCCTCGGCGAAGCGGAAATCCAGGTCGTGGAACTTGCCGAAGCCTTCGATATGGAGGTCGATCAATCGCATCACAGACCTCCTTTCTGCGACTGCAGCAGCGCATGGATACCATAGTACAGCGCCTTCTTCTCGATTTCACTCATGTCATCCGGATTCTCCCGCAGGAGCTTTCGGATGTAAAAGCCGATCATGTCGGACGGATGCTCCCGGTACAGCGCGACGAAATCGTACTGCGGCTCGGACATATCCTCGACCGTCACGATGCGGTAGCGCTCCCGGAGCGGTGCGAGATCGAACTGCACCTCCGGATCATGCTTCCCCGTGATGCGCAGCCGGTAGATGTTCTGCGTGCCCCGCTTCTCGATCTCTGCGGAGATCAGGCGGTGCAGCTCCTCGTTCGACGTGCGTTCCGTCACCGAAATCTGCAGCGGCACATAGCTCGCCGCGGCGAGCGGTACGAACTCCAGCTTCTGGATCCGGTGCGTGATCGGGTGGATGTCTCCGACGTAGATGCCATGCGGCCCCGTCTCACCCTGCTCGAGCGGCTCCGGTGTGCCCGCATAGATCACGCGGCGCTCGACGAGCTCGGTCGGCTTGTGAATATGCCCGAGGGCGACATAGTCGAAGGGCAGTGCGGCCCATGCCTCTGTCTCCACCGGCATGTGGTCCCGGTCACCGCCGTGCGCCAGCAGGATGTGGATGTGGCCATCCTCTGCCGGATGGATCCTGTCGATCACCGTCTCCCGCAGCTCGCGCGTATGATAGGAGAAGCCGTACACCTCCGTATTGATATCATCGAAGTACACCGACTGCGGCGTATCCTCGAGGATCCAGTGCACATTCGGACTCCAGTTGAAGCTCAGCAGTGCTGAGTTCGCCTCGACCCGATCATGCTCCCCCGAGATGATCACCACATGCGTCGACGGGATCGTCCCGAACAGATAGTTCAGCTCCTGCAGATCCTTATTCATCGGCTGACGGTGAAACAGATCCCCCGCGATGAACAGACAGTCCACATTCGACTCCCGACATCTCTCGATGATACGACGAAACGTCGCCCTGATATCATTGGCACGATCCCGGCCCCACGGCTGATCCGCATCCGGCACCATCCCCCAGTGCACATCCGCAACATGAATAAAACGCATGACAGCTCCCCTGTAAAATGTTTATAGTCTTCTATATTTTAACGTAATTACGCAGAAATATAAAGGTAAAGAAAACGCCGGAGACATTGAAAACAGGGGAGCCTTACGCTATAATCAGTTAAATCCTCGCGGTTTTCCGCGGTTTTCTGAGAACATCCGAGATAGAAACAGAGGTTAGAGATGAAAGTTACTACATTAAGAGAGATTTTCAAGAATAAAGAAGCCTACTATGATCAGGAAGTGACGGTCGGCGGCTGGGTCCGCTCGAACCGTGATTCGAAGCAGTTCGGTTTCCTGACGATTTCCGACGGTACCTTCTTCACCCCGCTTCAGGTCGTTTACCATGACACCATGGCGAACTTCCAGGAGGTGGCGAAGTACGGTGTCGGCGCGGCCGTCATCGTAAAGGGTAAGCTCGTGGCGACGCCGGATGCGAAGCAGGCGTTCGAAGTGCAGGCCGACGAGGTCATGCTCGAGGGTGCGTCCTCTCCGGACTATCCGCTGCAGAAGAAGCGTCATACGCTCGAGTACCTTCGTACGATCGATCATCTGCGTCCGAGAACCAACACCTTCCAGGCCGTATTTAAGATCCGTTCCCTGGTGGCCTTTGCGATCCATCAGTTCTTCCAGGAGCGTGGCTTCGTATACGTACACACCCCGATCATCACCGCTTCCGACGCGGAGGGTGCGGGCGAGATGTTCCAGGTAACCACGCTTCCACTCGATCAGGTTCCGAAGACCGAGGACGGCAAGGTGGATTTCAGCCAGGATTTCTTTAACAAGAAGACGAGCCTCACGGTGTCCGGTCAGCTTTACGGCGAGACCTTCGCGCAGGCGTTCCGCAACATCTACACCTTCGGACCGACCTTCCGTGCTGAGAACTCGAACACACAGCGTCATGCGGCGGAGTTCTGGATGATCGAGCCGGAGCTTGCGTATGCAGACCTCGATGATGTCATCCAGTGCGAGGAGGATATGCTGAAGTACATGATTCAGTATGTGCTGGACAATGCTCCTGAAGAGATGGCCTTCCTCAACCAGTTCGTCGACAAGGGACTGCTCGATCGTCTCCACCACGTTCTGAACTCCGAGTTTGCACGTGTGACCTACACGGATGCAGTGAATGAGCTCATGAAGCATAACGATGAGTTCGAGTACAAGGTAAGCTGGGGCGTGGATCTTCAGACCGAGCACGAGCGTTACCTCACCGAGCAGCTGTACAAGCGTCCGGTATTCGTAACAGACTACCCGAAGGACATCAAGGCCTTCTATATGAAGCAGAATCCGGATGGAAAGACCGTCGCTGCGGTCGACTGTCTCGTTCCGGGGATCGGTGAAATCATGGGCGGCTCACAGCGTGAGGAGGACTACGACAAGCTTCTGAAGCGTATGAACGAGATGGGCATGGAGATGGATCAGTATGATTTCTATCTCGATCTTCGTAAGTATGGTACGACGCGTCATGGTGGTTTCGGTCTCGGCTTCGAGCGTGCCGTGATGTACATCACCGGTATGTCGAACATCCGCGATGTGGTTCCGTATCCGAGAACCGTTGGTAACTGCGATATCTAAACAGATGATGAGCGCAATGCGCCGGGGCGATGCCCCGGCGTTTTTTATATTTCCCGACGTGACTGTCCAGACAGATAGTATCGAGTGCTATGCCTGCGGTATGCAAAGCACCGGAAATTTTTACCGAAACTACTGCTCGAAAAGAGGATAATTATCATCTGGTGAACCGGTATGCCATATTGAATTGTGACAAATTGTGTAATTATTACGAATTGCCTGTGTAAAATTCGTTATTTTACTGTCAAAATAACCATTTTCTTAGTTAACATGAGGGTCGTGGAGTGCTATACTATGAACAGCTAGATATTTTTCTACTACTTATATTACTAATGAGGTGATGACGTGATTAAAAAAGAAATGATCGCCATGCTGCTCGCTGGCGGCCAGGGCTCTCGCCTTGGCGTACTCACAAAGAATGTCGCAAAACCTGCTGTATCCTTCGGTGGAAAGTACTCGATCATCGACTTCCCACTGTCGAACTGCATCAATTCAGGTGTAGATACAGTCGGCGTTTTGACGCAGTACAAGCCTTTACGTCTGAATGCCCACATCGGAATCGGTATTCCGTGGGATCTGGATCGTAACAGAGGAGGCGTAACGATTCTGCAGCCGTATGAGTCGCAGAACGGTGCGGACTGGTTCTCAGGCACAGCAAACGCGATCTACCAGAACATCGAGTATATCGATAATTATAACCCGGACTATGTACTCATCCTTTCCGGTGACCACATCTATAAGATGGATTATGAGGTTATGCTCGAGTACCATAAGGCGATGAATGCCGATTGTACGATCGCGTCGATGCCTGTTCCGATGGAGGAGGCGAGCCGTTTCGGTATCACTGTAACCGATGAGAATAACCGTATCATCGACTTCCAGGAGAAGCCGAAGGTACCGAAGTCAAATCTTGCATCCATGGGTATCTATATCTTCTCATGGCCGGTGCTCCGTGAAGCACTGATCACGAACAAGGATGTTCCGGGTGAGGATTTCGGTAAGCACATCATCCCTTATCTTTTCAATAAGGGCAGCCGCATCTTCGCGTATGAGTTTAACGGCTACTGGAAGGATGTCGGAACACTCGAGTCCTACTGGCAGGCCAACATGGAGCTCGTATCGATCATTCCGGAGTTCAACCTCTACGAGGAGTACTGGAAGATTTATACCGATACGAAGAACCCGGCACCACAGTTTATTTCCCAGAACTCTCACGTAGAGCGCTGCATCATCGCAGAGGGCTGTGAGATCCATGGTGAGGTTCATAATTCTGTCATCGGCGAGGGTGTCACCATCGAGTCCGGTGCAGTGGTAAACGATTCTGTCATCATGTCCGGTGCAACCATCGGTGCAGGTACCAGAATCGATAAGGGCGTCATCGCACAGAACGTAAAGATCGGTCAGAACTGTGAGATCGGTGTCGGTGAGTTCGAGCCGAGTGTATATGATCAGAGAGTTTACAACGCAGAGCTGGCCACCATCGGCGAGAGTTCTGTGATTCCGGACAATGTAAAGGTCGGAAGAAACACCGCAATCTATGGCATAACGACAGCAGAGGATTATCCTGACGGATTACTCGCAAGCGGCGGAGCAATCATTAAGGAGGACGGAACATTATGAGAGCGATAGGTATTATTTTAGCAGGTGGTAATAATAAGCGTATGCGGGAGCTTTCGAATAAGAGAGCGATCGCTGCGATGCCGGTAGCCGGATCTTTCCGTGCCATTGACTTCGCTCTTTCCAATATGTCGAACTCTCATGTTCAGAGAGTAGCTGTACTGACACAGTACAACTCCAGATCCCTGAACCAGCACCTTTCCTCCTCGAAGTGGTGGGATTTCGGTCGTAAGCAGGGTGGTCTGTATGTTTATACACCGACCATCACCGCAGAGCACAGCGACTGGTTCCGTGGCACCGCCGACGCACTGTATCAGAACATCGATTTTCTGAAGCAGACTCATGAGCCATATGTCATCATCGCTTCCGGCGATGGCATCTATAAGCTCGATTACGCAAAGGTGCTCGAGCAGCACATCAGCAAGAAGGCAGATATCACCGTAGTAGTGAAGACCATGGAGCCGAACACGGATGTTTCTCGCTTCGGCTGCGTAAAGATGAACGAGGAAGGCCGTATCGTCGACTTCGAGGAGAAGCCGATTGAGACCGACGCGAACACCATCTCCTGCGGTATCTACATCATCCGTCGTCGTCAGCTGATCGAGCTCCTCGAGAAGGCACACGATGAGGATCGTACCGATTTCGTCAGCGATATCCTGGTACGCTATAAGAACGTAAAGCGCATCTATGGTTATAAGATCGACACCTACTGGGCAAACATCGCGTCCGTCGAGTCGTACTATAAGACCAACATGGATTTCCTGAATCGTGACATCCGTGAGTTCTTCTTCAAGGAGCTGCCGGGGATCTACACGAAGCTCGAGGATAACCCTCCTGCGAAGTACAATCCGGACTGTAACGTGCGTCACTCGATTCTCGCCAGTGGCTGTATCATCAACGGTACCGTCGAGAATTCCGTCCTGTTCCGTAAGGTTTATGTCGGAAACAACTGCGTGATCAAGAACTCGATCATCCTGAACGACGTATACATCGGTGATAATACCGTCATCGAGAACTGCATCGTCGAGAGCCGCGACACGATTCGTGCCAACACGACCTACATCGGTACGCCGGACGACATCAAGATCGTCGTAGAAAAGAATACACGGTATCAGATGTAACAGGAGGACCGAAGCATGCAGATAACAGATGTACGGATCCGCAAGGTGGATAAGGAAGGCAAGATGAAGGCGATCGTCTCCATCACCTTCGATAATGAGTTCGTCATCCACGATATCAAGGTGATCGAGGGTGAGAAGGGTCTCTTCATCGCGATGCCGTCCAGAAAGACGGCGGATGGTGAGTACAGAGACATCGCACATCCGATCAAGTCTTCGACCAGAGAAGCGATCCAGGAGATCATCCTGGATAAGTATCAGGCGGAGATGATTTCCGAGACGGAAGGATATTAAGATTCATACGGGTGCCCGGAGGGCTGTCACTGGAAGTGCAGTTCTCCGGGCACCTTTTTCGAGTTACTGTTCATACGTGTCCTGATTAGGCAGTGGGCCGGAGGGGCGGCAACGGAGGCACAGTACTCCGAGATCGGTTCAATCTAAGCCGGGAACCCTAAGCGGCACTAGGCCCTCCGCAATCGCTGAGTTTTCTTCATGAAAACTCAGCGTTGCAGAGGGTGCTAAGGAAAATGTACCAAGTGCCGCTAAGGGGACCCGGCTTGATTT
>CAKQED010000061.1:0-12847 GCA_934229835.1 uncultured Oribacterium sp.
CGGATGACAAGACACCGTACGCCATCGGAAAGACGGCGGATCGGGTGGTGAGCTATGGTGCGCCGGTGCTGCCGGGCGCGATGTTCATGCTGGCCTATAAGGGTGCGCACGATGAGATCCCGATGCTGGGCCTGCCAGGCTGTGTGATGTATGCGGGGCGGACGATCTTCGACCTGATCCTGCCACGTGTGATGGCGGGCGATATCGTAACGAAAGATGACATTGACCGACTCGGCGTCGGCGGATACTGCCAGCACTGCGCGAGCTGTACCTTCCCGAACTGCGGCTTCGGTGCCTACGCGTGAGCGGGCACACCGAGCTTGAGAGGTGATCGAGGACAGATACCTGCTCAGAGTCTATGCGTGAGTAGTACAACGGCAGGTAGCCGATTGTTGCCGAAAAACATATCGGGGCGAAAGAGAAAATCTGAAATAACAGTCCTACATGTCTGGTGTGGCGATTCTGCCGGTACTGTGACACAGAAGAATCGAGGGAGTAAAAAAGATGGGAACAGAACTTTATGAAGAAATCAGCGGGCTGAATCCGAATTATGAAAACTATATTCTGACGCTGCTGGAGGGTGAGGGCTTCGGTGAAAAGGCGCTGATTTCGAATCACGAAATCGCATGGATGTCGGATGCAGACGGATTTTTCACACAGCATGCGGCAGAAGCGGCAGCGGTTTCTGAAAGCGGGATCCTCGACATCGGCGGAAAGCGGATCTACGCGGAGCTGCTCGGACACGAGAAGAAGCTCGTCGTGCTGGGCGCCGGGCATGTGTCGATGCCGATCATCAAGATCGGACGGATGATCGGCTGTCGCGTGACCTGCATCGATGACCGACCGATGTTTGCGAACAATGCCCGGATCGCAGGTGCCGATCAGGTGATCTGCGACGAGTTCATGAAGGCCCTGGCGCAGATTCCGGGGGATGGGGATACCTACTTCGTCATCGTGACGCGGGGACACCGCTGGGATCAGGACTGCCTGCGGGTGATCGCACGGAAGCCGCACGCCTACATCGGCCTGATGGGGTCGAAGCGGCGGGTGCGCATCGTGAAGGAGAAGCTTGCAGAGGAGGGCATCCCGCGTGAGGTGCTCGATGCGGTGTATACACCGATCGGTCTCGCCATCGGTGCGGAGACCCCGGAGGAGATCGCGGTGTCGGTGATGGCCGAGATCATCGAGGTGAAGAATCAGAAGAAGCGGAACTTCGGCTATCCGAAGGAGATTCTGGATGCCATCCTGGGCGCGAATCCGCATGAGCGTCCGATGGAGGGGCGGAAGATCCTCACGACGATCGTGACCCGCAAGGGCTCGGCACCGCGGGAGGTCGGGACGAAGATGCTGATTCTTCCGGATGGACGCTGTATCGGCACCATCGGTGGCGGCTGTGTCGAGGCGGATGTCATGCGACGTGGCCGCGAGATGCTGCTCGATGAAGATCCGAAGCCGATTCTCTACCATGTGGACCTCACAGATGATGCGGCGTCCGAGGAAGGCATGGTCTGCGGTGGTGTGCTGGATGTACTGATGGAAGTGATATAAATCAAAATGAAAGATACATTTGACAGAAAAATCAATTACATGCGGATGTCGATCACAGATCGCTGCAATCTGCGCTGCCGCTACTGCATGCCGAACGGTGTGAGTGATAAGGTGGCGATGAAGGATATCCTGCGCTACGAGGAGCTGGTGGAAATCGCGGAAGCCGCGGTCCGCTGCGGGATCACCCGCTTCAAGGTGACGGGTGGAGAACCGCTTGCGCGGCTCGGCTGCGCGGACTTCGTCGGGATGCTGAAGCGGATTCCGGGGGTCGAGCAGGTGACGATGACAACGAACGGCGTGCTGCTGTCGGAGAACCTGCCGAAGCTGAGCGCTGCCGGACTGGATGCCGTCAATGTGAGCCTCGATACACTGAAGCCGGCGCGCTTTCAGGACATCACCGGCTTCGATGCGCTCGGGCGCGTGACGAAGGGAATACAGGAGACATTGGCCCTCGGTATACCGGTGAAACTGAACGTCGTGCTGCAGCGGGACAGCAATGCGTCGGAGTGGGCGGAGCTCGTCGAGCTCGCGCGTCTGCAGCCGATCGATGTGCGCTTCATCGAGATGATGCCGATCGGCTACGGGAAGGACTTCGAGGCCATCTATAACGAGGACCTGCGTGCGGAGCTGATGGCGAGGTATCCGGGGACGGTCGAGGATGCGCGTGTCCATGGAAACGGACCGGCGAGCTACCTGCGGATTCCGGGCTTTCAGGGATCCATCGGCTTCATCAGTGCGATGCATGGAAAGTTCTGCGCACAGTGCAATCGTATCCGTCTCACCTCGACCGGAAAGCTGAAGCCCTGCCTCTGTTATGGCGATACGATCGATATCAAGCCGGTTTTTGAGCTGGCAGATGCGACGGAACGGCAGGCGCTGCTTCAGCAGGCGATCGAGGAAGCCATCCGACAGAAGCCGGAGGCGCACTGCTTCGAGGAGCGTGCACAGGTGACGGAGCTTCGGGAGATGGTGGAGATCGGTGGATGACGGGAGCAGGAGATGGAAACGAAGTGCATGCACAGGAGACGAAGAGTGTGTACACAAAAGACGTGAAATCATGACCGCATATGTATGAAATGAACTGCAGCGGTCTGATGAATATGGTCGATTCCGTATGAAGTATGGAAAGGAAGGAGACTTCGTGGTGAATAGAAAGGGAAAGGTGCTGGCGGTCTGTACCAGTGCACAGAAGGGAACACAGAAGCAGCCGGTGGATGCGATTACACTGAAGCCGGACTGGGGCATCGAGGGGGACGCGCATGCCGGTCACTGGCACCGGCAGGTGAGCTTGCTGGCGTATGAGAAGATCGAGGAGTTTCGGAAGCGGGGCGCGGATGTGGCGTTCGGTGCGTTCGGAGAGAACATCGTGTGTGAGGGCTTCGACCTCCGCACACTGCCGGTCGGCACACGCTTCCAGACCGGTGACTGTCTGCTGGAGCTCAGCCAGATCGGCAAGGCCTGCCACAGTCACTGCGAAATCTATAAGGTCGTGGGCGACTGCATCATGCCGCGGGAAGGTGTATTTACCATCGTTCTCAAGGGCGGTGTCGTGAAGCCGGGCGATGAGATCACGCTGATCGAGGCGGATCCGGCGCGTCCGTTTACGGCAGCGGTGATCACCTTATCGGATCGTGCGTCGAGGGGCGAGTATGAGGACAAATCCGGACCGCTGATCCGGGAAATGCTGGAGGCGGCAGGCTATCAGGTCCTGGAGCAGCTGGTGCTTCCGGACGGACGTCCGCGACTCGAGCTGGAGCTCACGCGTCTCGCGGATCAGCGGCAGATCAGTGTGATCTTCACGACCGGTGGCACCGGCTTCAGTCTGCGGGATCTGACACCGGAGGCGACGAAGGCCGTGTGTGATCGCGAGGTCCCGGGGATCGGCGAGGCACTTCGGGCCGACAGTCTGAAGTATACGCCGAATGCGATTCTCAGCCGGCAGACGGCGGGCATCCGGAAACAGAGCCTCATCATCAATCTGCCGGGGAGCCCGAAGGCCTGTCGGGAGAACCTCGAATTTCTGCTGAAGCCACTGGCGCATGGACTCGGCATCCTGCGCGGAACGGCGACGGACTAGTCGGAAAATGCAGGCATGCAAAGGGCGGGTGCCGCATGGAGGCATTGGCCCCGGAATCATCGGATACACGTGCATGACGCACTGTATATACACCGATAAGGAGAGTAAGACGATGAGAAGAATGTATCGTAAGGTAACGGCGGGTGTCATCGCGGCAGCGATGCTGATGGGGATGAGTGGATGTGGCTCCTCGAAACCGGCGGAGACGGCGGCAGCGGCGACGAAGGCCGAGACGACGGCAGCGGCAACGGAGGCAGCGACCACCGAAGCGGCGACCGAGGCGGCGCAGGCAGCCGGAGAGAAGACGGAGATACAGGTCTTTATCGCGGCGTCGCTGAACACGGTGATGCAGGATCTCGCGAAGCAGTACAACGAGCAGCATCCGGAAGTGACCATCACCTTCAACGCGGATTCCTCCGGAAAGCTGCTCACTCAGATCGAGGAAGGCTACGCTTGCGACGTTTTCTTCTCTGCTTCCCAGAAGCAGATGAACACGCTCGATGAGGAGGATAAGCTCGTCGTTGAGGGGACTCGGAAGAACGTCGTGAACAACCAGGTCTGCGTCATCACGACGAAGGATTCCGGCACGAAGGTGACGGGGCTTCAGAATATCGGCGAGGCAGCGTCCATCGCGTTGGCGGATGGTTCGGTTCCGGTCGGCAAGTATACACGACAGGCGATGGTGAACTCCGGCATGCTGCCGAAGACCGAGGATGTGTCGAAGATCACGACCGAGGAGGTTTCCCAGGCGCTCGGCGATGTCGAGATCTCCGAGCAGTCGAACGTGTCGAAGGTGCTGGCGGCGGTGACCGAAGGCTCCTGCGAGGTAGGTACGACCTACTACTCCGACACCTATGGCTATGAAGATCAGGTGGTCATCCTTGAGAAGATTCCTTACGATCTGACGGGCAATGTCATCTACCCGATCGCACAGGTGCAGAACGAGGAGGCCGATGACGCCGAGAAGGCAGCCGCACTGGATTTCATTCAGTTCGTAACATCGGATGAGGCGAAGACCGTATTCCAGAACTATTACTTCGATACAGAGGTAGAGTGATGCGCCGAGACCGGCGATGATCGTGGGATTATGTAGTGCAGCACCGCGTACTCGGGCAGGTGAGGGATCGCCTGTCCGTGGATCGGCTTTCACATGATGGATGAGGTCAACGGCATGTAGCGTGTGAAAATCGATCGTGCGTAGACATGAGCAGGAGGTGGAACATGGATAGCTTTATGACTTTTATGCGTGGCCTGGACTGGAGTCCGCTCTGGATTTCACTGAAAACAGGGATCGTGGCGACGATTCTCTGCTTTTTCCTCGGCATCTGGGCGGCACGGAAGATCATGCAGCTACGACCGTCGGTCAAGGCGGTGGTCGATGGTATCCTGACGCTTCCGATGGTGCTTCCGCCGACGGTGGCCGGTTTCTTCCTCCTGTTGCTGTTTTCGAAGCGGCGTCCCCTCGGCATATTTCTCTGGGACCACTTCCAGATCAAGATCGTGCAGAGCTGGCTCGGCTGCATCATCGCGGCGACGGTCATCGCCTTCCCGCTGATGTATCGGAATGCGCGTGCCGCCTTCGAGCTGATCGATGAAAACCTCGTCTATGCCGGCCGGACGCTTGGGATGTCGGAGTTTTCGATTTTCTGGAAGATCGTCATGCCGACAGCCGGACCGGGCATCGCGAGCGGAACGATCCTGACCTTCGCGCGGGCACTCGGTGAGTATGGTGCGACCTCGATGCTGGCGGGCAATATCCCGGGAAAAACAGCGACGATCTCGCAGCGCATCGCGATGGTCATCCAGGATCAGGACTATGGAACGGCGGGCATATGGGTTACGATCGTACTGCTGATCGCCTTCCTGTCGATCTTTCTGATGAATCTGATTTCAGGGAAAGCCATCCGGAATGTGCATCGCTGGTAAAGGAAACATGAACTATGGGGATTTCAGTACGTATCCGAAAGGAATTCGGCAGCTTCGGCTTAAACATTGGCTTCGAAGAAGATTCGAAGCGCATCGGCATCCTGGGGGCCTCCGGCTCCGGCAAGAGCATGACGCTGAAGGCCATCGCAGGCATCGTCCATCCGGAGGAGGGGCAGATCCGGCTGAATGAGCGGACGCTCTTCGATAGCGCGCAGAAGGTCGATCTGAAGCCGCAGGAGCGGCGGGTAGGCTATCTGTTTCAGAATTATGCGCTCTTCCCGACGATGACCGTCGAGCAGAATGTCGCGGCGGGGCTCAGGGGCAGCCGAGGCGCAAATGCGGCACGGACGAAGGAGATGATCCGGAAGTTTCAGCTCGAGGGGCTCGAGAAGCGGCTTCCGACGCAGCTCTCCGGCGGTCAGCAGCAGCGGGTGGCACTCGCGCGTATCATGGCGTATCAGCCGGATGTGATCCTGCTGGATGAACCGTTTTCCGCGCTCGATGGCTATCTGAAGGACCATATGCAGGAGGAGCTCATCGAGATGCTCGAGGACTACGATGGCACGGTTATCATGGTGTCGCACAGCCGGGATGAAATCTACCGTTTCAGCCAGCGGCTGCTCATCATCGATCGTGGCGAGATCACGAATCATGGCGATACGAAGGAAATCTTCGATCATCCGGTGACGAAGACCGCGGCGATGCTGACCGGCTGCAAGAACTTCTCGGACGTGAAGGTCCTCGATGCGCACACGCTGGAAGCGACGAGCTGGGGCATCACCCTGCATGTGGCGTGCGAGCTTTCGGATGAGATTCATTACATCGGCTACCGTGCGCATCAGTTTGAACCGATCTGGGGAGAACGCGAGGAGAACTGCATCGCCTTTCGGCTTTCCTCGAAGGCAGAGCTACAGTTCGAGCGGAACTTCTATGTGAAGCCGGAAACGGAGGCGTTTCACCGGGACGATATCCTGACCTGGCTTGTGCAGCGGGCGTGCTGGCAGACCATCGAGGAGAAGGGGCTGCCGGACTATCTGAAGCTGCATGAACGGGATATGCTGTTTCTGAAGTAGACAGAGTCCTGAGCTATACATGGGTTATTTAAGAAAGTGATGTTATACTACGCGAATCCCGATTTATTATGGTGAAGAGAGCAGCAGTATGAAACGGCTGTGGTGGAAGCGCGGCATGTTATAGATAAGATGAAAAAAGAGGATGGAAGCATGGAAAAGATCGATGAAACGAAGGAATTTACACACTTCGATGCGCAGGGCAATGCCTACATGGTGGACGTGTCCGGGAAGGACATCACGAGCCGGATGGCAATCGCGACGGGCTCGATCGAGGTGACGGAGGAGGTCTTTGCGGCGATTCTCGGGAAGAAAATCAAAAAGGGCGATGTCCTGACGGTAGCCCAGGTCGCCGGCATCATGGGTGCGAAGCGCACATCGGAGCTGATTCCGATGTGCCACATCCTGAACCTGACGAATGCGAAGGTCTGGTTCGAGCTCCATCCGGAAACGACCTCGATCACGGCCTTCTGTCAGGTGAAGACCGAAGGAAAAACCGGTGTCGAGATGGAAGCCCTGACCGGTGTCAATGTCGCGTTGCTCACCATCTATGACATGTGTAAGGCCATCGATAAACGGATGGTCCTCCGGGACATCCACCTCGTCGAAAAGAACGGCGGGAAGAGCGGGGATTTCTACTTCGATGAAGGATAAGACAGGATGGAGAGAATAAAAGGAGCTTCGTACCGTGATGTGGTACGAAGCTCCTTTTTAGAGTCTGCACGATGGAAATCAGGTGGATGGATGCGCTGATATCGCCTGGTACAGGGGCGACTGCTCCCGGAGCTGCGCGATGATCGGCTTCATGAGATCCACGACCTCGTTGACATCCGCGATCGTCGTCTCCGGGCCGATCGTGAGGCGGAGGCTTCCATAGGCGTCCTCGTGGGCGACGCCGATGGCACGCAGTACGTGGCTCGGCTCGAGGGAACCGCTGGCGCAGGCGGAGCCAGCGCTGGCGTAGATGTGCTTCTCGTTCAGGAGCAGCAGGAGGGTCTCGCCTTCGATATATTTGAAGCAGACGTTTACGTTATTCGGGAGGCGATGCGTCGGATCCCCGTTCAGGCTGGTGTACGGAATCTCGTCGAGCAGGCGCTGTATGAGGTGGTCGCGGATGGCGCTTTCCTGCGCGATTCGCTGCGCCATGCGGTCGATGGACGATTCTGGAGCGTGTGCGTTTGCCGTGGATGTGGCGGCGGTATCTGTGCCGGAGGTCGAGGTCTTCGGCTGCGGGTTCGTACTGCAGGCGAGCTCGGCTGCCCGGGCGAAGCCGACGATACCGGCAACATTTTCCGTGCCGGCGCGACGACCACGCTCCTGCTCACCACCATGCAGGAAGCTCGGAAGCTTCACGCCACGGCGCAGATAGAGGAAGCCGACGCCCTTCGGACCGTTGAGCTTATGGCTGCTCGCCGACATGAGATCGACCTTCAGTTCGTCGACATCGAGCGGGATATGGGCGTACGCCTGGACGGCATCCGTATGGAAGAGGATGCGCTGGCCGGTTTCCTCTGCATGTTTCTGCAGACGCGCGCCGATCTCTGCAATCGGCTCGATGGTGCCGATTTCGTTGTTTGCCACCATGATGCTGACGAGCATCGTGTCCGGACGGATCGCTGCCATCACGGCGTCCGGATCGACATGGCCCTCACGGTCGACCGGAAGATAGGTCACATCGAAGCCCCGCTTCTCGAGATACGCGCAGGTGTTCAGGACCGCATGATGCTCGATCTGATCGGTGATGATGTGACCGCATGGAGATTTCGATATGACGGTTTGAGGTGAGGATGTTTCGACGGTTGAAGACATCGCCGATGAGATGAGAGCACGGTCAGCGTGTGTCTTTGTTATCTGGTGAAGCTGTTCACGACCTGCCTCAGCCGCGCCGATCAGCGCCCAGTTATCCGACTCGGTGCCACCACTCGTAAAATATATTTCAGATGGCTTCGCACCGATGGTCGCCGCGATGGTACGACGACTGCGCTCGACCGCCGCCTTCGCGCGCTGGCCATAGCTGTAGACGGTGGAAGCATTGCCATAATCCGTGGTGAGATACGGCATCATCGCCTCCAGTGCATCCTTCGAAAGCGGCGTGGTCGCCGCGTGATCTATGTAATAGTCTTTCATTCTAGCCTCTTTCAAATTGCGCTCACTGGAGATGATTCCATACCGGAGGGCGGTGCGGATTCTGACTCTTTTCAGATATATCTTCGAGCGTTAGTTTATGCCGGGGAGCGTTGGATATCCCGTCTTCACTCAGAGAAATCCGTCTTCGGCCAGTTCATTATAAATCAAATCGAAGTCGATTTCACACTTTCCTTCGCTGATGCCGACCGGAATATGATCATGAAAACCATAGATGAAGATGTCGTCCTCTGCGAGATTCTTGAAATAGTAGAGGATGATTTTCTGGCGTTCCGGGTCGATCAGCCAGTACTCGCGTACGCCGGCGCTTTCGTACTTCAGCTTCTTGATTTCCTGGTCGTACTTCCGGTTCGACGGTGAGAGGATTTCCATGACGAGGTCCGGGGCACCATCGATGTAGCGGTACTGCAGCATTGACCTGTCACAGAAGAGGATGAGGTCCGGTGAAACCATCGTCTGGTCGTCGCGGTCGAGGCGCACGCAGACATCCGAAATCATGACCTTACAGGGCGCTTTATGGCGATCGATGCAGGACCAGAGCTGACGGTAGATGCCCTGCATGATCAGCACATGCGGAATCGAAGGCTGTGACATCTCATAGATGTACCCATCGATGAGCTCGAAGCGCTTATCCTTCGGCAGTGATTCGAAATCTGAGATCGTATAGTTTCCCTGCAGCTTCTCTGCAGCGCTCTGATCACCGTATCCGTGGGTGTACTCGTACAGTGCCTGATCCGGAACGAGATTCGTGTAGTTTACGGTATTCCTGTGCGTTCGGTGGAACTGGGACGGGGCGAGCACCAGTGTCAGTCGCTCGATCGTCTCCAGCCGCGGCGCCTTCGTATAGCCTCCGAAAATCTTCCGTATCGTTCCAACAGGTACCCCGCTCAGCTCGGACAGTTTCTCGTAGCTGAAGCCCAGCTCGCGCCGTCGCGCGCACATCTCTTCAAGCGTCATGGTGATGGACTCCCTTCATTCAGTCAGATGTTCAGGTATTCGTAAATCCGGAAATACATTCATAAATCCAGATATCCATGAATTTATAAGTTCAGATATTCATAGATCTATAAATCCAGATATTCTGAATTTTAGAAATTCTGATATTCATAGTATACTATAGAACTGCTAAAATGGATACTAAAAGAATAATATACGGATAGTATATGAGCAGCTGGTAACGGGCCACCGGTCTTAACCTGTATGAACTATTACACTACGAAGTAACAGTTCAGGCACGGGCCCGGAGGGGGGACTATCGAATAACAGGCAGATTTTGAATACGTGGATACTTTTAACATTTTTGATCGTTTTGCGAGAGATCCTGGACTATCCATAATTTTCGAATAAGGCGTTTATTGGATAGTTTTCTGGAAAATCAGACATACGCATAAAAGCGTACTATCGAAGAAATCCTGATTTCTAAAATAGTGGATATGGATTTCGGACTGTAAAGAAGAAGTTCTCTGAGCGCATATCCAGGAATCCTTCTTTTTTTAAAAGCTGGATATCTGAGGGCGAGTTGTGTCTGGAAAATAAGGCCTTCAATATCCACTTTTTTTGAAATCGCGCAATAGTGGATAGTTTGCAGTCGGCGTTGACGATTCCGGGCAAAAATCATATCCAGTATTTTCAAAATCGCCCAGGATTGGATAGATCCGTCTGTTTGAGGATATTTGCACATGGTCGCAGACCAGCTTGAGCATGGTGTACTCTGTGACGAATACTCAGGATGTCTGCATATGACAGTAGACTAGACACGCAAAGCATTATTTGAAAATCGTGTATATGAAATTTCCTGCAAAAATCGAAAATCTCTATGTGAAATAGACACGGATGGCTTCATCCTGAAATCGTGTATATGTTTTTTGAGTTTAACGAAAGAAATCAGCGTCAGATTTCGATTTTTATAGACACGATTTCCGAATCAGCCTTCCAGTGTTTATTTTTTCGTCAGATCTCGTCCTAGAAGCTTTAAATACATATACACGATTTTCAAATTGGTCTTTTAGTGTATATTTTTCGTCAGACCTCGACTCCGAAGCTATAAAATCCTATACACGAAACTAAAGCTTCCGGTTAGCCAGAAGTTTGAGGCCTCCTCATGAGCCGGAGTGAGACCGAAACGCACAGACATCCGCTGAACTCCATGGGGTGGGCGAATGAGGAGCCTCAAACGCACTAAGTGAGCCAGGGAGTAGCTGAACTGGTACCACTATATCGAATGGGGCTGTTAAATCCGTAACATTCCTCTTTAGAAATCCTTCGTACGATGGTATAATGGACAACGGTTTACTTGCGATGTGGCCCGGCCGCATCACTGAAAAAGTACCTTATGGAGGAAATGACGATGCTGAATTGGAAGAATCTTGATACGCTTTCATCCTATGCAGAGCTGCAGAAGGTGAAGGCAGTGAACCTGAAGGAAGTCATGACCGGCGAGAATGGTGCCGCTCGTGTAAAGAACTATTCCGTGCCGATGGCAGAGGGAATGGCATACAACTACGGTGCGAAGGCCGTCGATGAGGATGTCCTCGCAGCGCTCGTGAAGCTGGCGTCAGAAGCACAGCTTGCAGAGAAGTATGAGGATCTCTACAACGGTGATATGATCAACACCGGTGAGAAGCGTCTCGTACTTCACCAGCTGACCCGTGGACAGCTCGGTCAGGATGTTGTGGCAGACGGTGAAAACAAGCGCGCATTCTACGTAGAGCAGCAGAAGCGCATCGCCGCATTCGCGGAGAAGGTTCATTCCGGTGAGATCGCCAATGCAGCCGGCGAGAAGTTTACCACGGTCGTTCAGATCGGTATCGGCGGAAGTGACCTCGGTCCACGCGCGATGTACCTCGCACTTGAGAACTGGGCGAAGACGAAGGGTCTCCTCAAGATGAATGCACAGTTCATCAGTAACGTCGATCCGGATGACGCAGCCGCTGTTCTTCGCAACATTGACGTCGCTCATTCCCTCTTCATCCTGGTTTCCAAGTCCGGCACGACGCTTGAGACCCTCACGAACCAGACCTTCGTGATGAACGCACTTCGGAAGCTCGGCCTCGATCCAGCGAAGCACATGATCGCCGTCACCTCCGCAACTTCTCCGATCGCCACCAGCCCGGAGTACCTCGCGGCATTCTATATGGATGATTACATCGGCGGACGTTACTCCTCTACCTCAGCGGTCGGCGGTGCGGTTCTGTCTCTCGCCTTCGGTCCGGAGGTCTTCGCAGAGTTCCTCGAGGGCGCTGCCGCAGAGGATAAGCTCGCTGCAGAGAAGGATCCGATGAAGAACCCGGATATGCTTGACGCACTGATCGGTGTATATGAGCGTAACGTGCTCGGCTACGAGAGCACCGCGATTCTGCCGTACTCCCAGGGCCTCAGCCGCTTCCCGGCACATCTTCAGCAGCTCGACATGGAGTCGAACGGTAAGTCAGTAAACCGCTTCGGTGAGCCGGTGGACTATCCGACCGGTCCGGTCATCTTCGGTGAGCCGGGCACCAACGGCCAGCACAGCTTCTACCAGCTCCTGCACCAGGGCAAGGACATCATCCCGCTCCAGTTCGTCGGCTTCCGTGAGAATCAGATCGGCATGGATGACACCATCCAGGGCAGCACCAGCCAGCAGAAGCTCTGTGCCAATGTTGCCGCCCAGATCGTTGCCTTCGCCTGCGGTAAGGAAGACGAAAACCGCAACAAGAACTTCGAGGGTGGCCGTCCTTCCTCCATCATCATCGGTCAGCAGCTGAACCCGAGAACCCTCGGCGCACTGCTCGCACACTATGAGAACAAGGTGATGTTCCAGGGCTTCTGCTGGAACCTGAACTCCTTCGACCAGGAGGGCGTGCAGCTCGGTAAGGTCCTTGCGAAGAAGGTACTCGCACACGAGACCGACGGTGCACTGAAGGTATACAGCGATCTTTTGAATATCTGATGGGGATCTGATACTTGACATCTACCGAATAATGAATTTCGGTATTATTGAAGGGCCAGCGCGCTTGCGTTGACCCTTTTTAGGTGCGCCTGGCGGCGCACGTTTCTAACCGGTGTAAGTCCGGAGTCCGCCCGGTAGCGGGAAGGACATAGC
>CAKQED010000062.1:0-12437 GCA_934229835.1 uncultured Oribacterium sp.
GCTATGTCCTTCCCGCTACCGGGCGGACTCCGGACTTACACCGGTTAGAAACGTGCGCCGCCAGGCGCACCTAAAAAAAGAGCGATGGTTCATCGAACCATCGCTCTTTTACGTACCGCTTCTAATTACTCAGCGTGGATAGCGCCTGTTGGGCAAGCGTCCTCGCAAGCACCGCAATCGATGCAGGTATCAGCGTCTACAACATACTTGCTGTCGCCAGCAGAAATAGCCTCAACCGGGCAGGTAGATGCACAAGCACCGCAGCTAACGCACTCATCAGAAATAACATGTGCCATGATAAAATTCCTCCTAGAATAAAAATTTAATTGAATGGTTATCGTACTTCCGTACGACCTATGCCTGTATATTAATATAGATTTTCGAAAACTACAACCTGAAAACTTTCAAAAAATGTATTTTTTTGAAAAATTCTTTTAGTTAAGACTAACCATATCATACCTAGTAAATAGGGGATATTTGAAACGGTACATCACTATATGTTGTGGTCTGACGTTGAAAAAGAGGATGCGGGTGGTCGGGCTTGTAGGCATTGGCCGAATGCATAAAAGCATAAAAATGCATTATGATAAAATACCTGTGGGCACGCCGTGCGGAAGGATGCTATACTGATGCATGTTCTGTGATGCAGGGACAGGTGCGGATGCGCCCCGTTTGATTCGGGCCCGGGGGACTGGATGCCGCGCTTATCTACTATATAAATATCTTCAGGCAGCCTGCGAATGCGAAGCGCAGGTGCGGCCTGAATCATGAAAGGGAAATGTATGAAACAGAATCTCTCTTATCGTCTGATCCTGAAGGATCTCCTGCTGATGACCATCGCGTGCACGATCATCGCCGCTGCGGTCTTTTTCTTCCTGGTGCCGAGCCATGCGGCGGTGTCGAGCATCTCGGGTCTTGCCATCGTGCTGCAGCACTTCGTGCCGCTCAGCATCTCGCAGCTCACGATGATCATGAACGGCATCCTGCTGATCGTCGGCTATGCGGTGTTCGGAAAGGAATTTGGCTTCAAAACCGCCTATACCTCGATCATCCTGCCGCTGATTCTCGGTCTGTTCGAGCTGCTGTTCCCGCACTACACTTCGCTCACCGGCGATGCGACACTCGACGTCGTGGCGTACTGCATCGTTGTGTCGGTCGGCTGCAGTATCCTGTTTAACGACAATGCTTCCTCCGGAGGGCTCGATGTCGTCGCGAAGCTGCTGAATAAATATTTTCATATCGAGCTCGGGAAGGCCATGACCGCTGCGGGCGTCATCATTGCCCTCTCCAGTGCGCTGGCGTATGACTCGAAGACGGTGGTGCTCAGTCTGCTCGGCACCTACTTCAACGGGATCATCCTCGACTACTTCATCTTCGGTCAGACGATCAAAAAGCGCGTCTGCATCGTGTCGCAGGACCACTGCGAGGAGATCCGGCAGTTCATCATCCGCGAAATCGGCGGTGCGACGCTCTATGAGGCGGTCGGCGCCTATAATCTGGAGAAGCACACGGAGATCATCGCGATCGTGACGAAGCATGAGTTCCGTCGACTGATGGATTTCGTGATGAAGGTCGATCCGAAGGCGTTCGTGACGGTGTATAACGTGAATGAGATTCATTATCAGCCGAAGCCAAACTTCTGAAGAGAGCCAAGGGTGGCTGAATGGTTACTTCTATTTTGCAAATACAGTAAAAAATCTGCATAATTTAATAGATTTTCTAAGAGGAGATAAGCTATACTAATCATATTAAGGATGTGCCGGGCATAAGCGATCCTTTTCGGGGTGATATGAATCCTGGTTTATGGGATGGGCACAGATGGTTTCGCAGATAACGATCGAACAGGTGGACACAGCATGGAAGAGAATGGAGCAAAGAAACACAGGGGGACATTTATCGTCGAGGTCTGCTGTCGCGAGAATGCGAGCTGGCAGGGAAAGGTGACCTGGGCAGATAAGGGGAGGTCACAGCACTTCCGATCGGCGCTGGAGCTTCTCAAGATGATGGACCAGGCGCTGGATGAGAGCGATCCAAAAGACGACGAAGAGATGTGAGCTTTTTCGCAGGATGCCTCTTCTCTCTTTTTCAAGAGCGGTTTGCAGACAGGGTGGATGTTAGGTATTTCACCGGGGCTTCGAAAAGCAGACTAGGAATCTTCATATAGTACAAACATCCGGAAGTCCAGCTTCTGGATTTTTTTTGGGAGGCTTTCTAAAACGATTTCACTGTATGGCCTCCGTTGCCGGCCTCCGGTCCCCCTTAGCTGAACTGTCACCTGCAAGCTTGCGAAATAATTCAAATTTATATCACAGATTTACTTTTTCGGTCGGAGCAAGTAGAATACAAATAACTTTGTAAATTGGTTTACCAGCGTGGGCATGACCAGGGTTACCGACCGTCGAACCATGCGGTGTGCTATTGGTTTACCAGCGTGGGCGCGACAGAAGAGGTGTGGATAAATGGACAGACTGTATGGCATCAATCTAATCGCGGTGCTCATCGATGCGTATGAGAATCAGGAGTTCAGCGGGCGTCTCATGCATCCGTGGAGTGCGGAGGCGATTCCATTTGCCTCCTGCATGGAGCTGATGGCGAAGATGGAGGCGCTCTACGATGCGTGGGACTATCCGGAGGCAGCGCAGGACATGCGGGTGTTTATCCGTCATCGGAGTGATGCGGCACCACGGGCGTTTGTTTCAGAGAGACGGCTGACGGAGCTGTCGAAGGAACAGACGCCGCGGGACATCTGGGGAGAGCGTGGCCGTCTCGCGAGCATTTTCGTGCGGACGGAGATGCGCCAGCATGCGAGCTGGCAGGGTGTCGCCGCCTGGATCGAGGGCGATCGCAGCTTCGCTTTTTCAAGCACGCTGGAGCTGTTCCGGGCGATCGATCAGAGCGTAAGTCAGGGGGAGAAACGTGGAGAAGCTGTTTTATGACATGATCACTGAACTTCATATTCGTGAGGGATTTGCGCAGATCACCTACCAGAATCCGGCGCTTTTTGCTTTCCCGACCATGCCGTTCGGCTACTATGAGGCACGGGAGCACTTCCTGCGGCAGGAGGTGTATGGCGAGGATGCGGATCGTGTCGAGAACTTCTGGAACGGGGACAAGGTGCGGACCTTCCTCGGCAACGGAAGCCGCCCGGCGATGCAGAAAATCGAGTTCCGCATGCACACGAAGAAGGGGCTCCGCTGGGTAGAGCAGGTCGCGTTCTTTGCGTCTGATGAGGGGCGGCAGGGCGGACTCATGGTCCTGCTTCGCGATATCACGGATGCGAAGGGTGAGCGGATGGATGCGCTCAATGAAAAGGAGCGGTTGCAGCGAGAGAAGGTTGGCCTCCCGGATATTTTTACCTTCTATCAGAACGCGGAGGCACTGCTCGCGCAGTATCCGGAGAAGAAGTTCCTCCTGTTTACCACGGATATCAATAATTTCAAGCTCTATGAGGCGATCTATGGCGAGGAAAAGAGCGAGGCGCTGCTTATGATGGTAGCGGACGAGCTGAAGAAGCAGCTTCGGACGACGCTCGGCACCGCGGGCTACCTCGGGGATGATTACTTCTGCTGTATGTTCGCGGCGGAGCGGGACACGCGGGAAGTCGTGGAGATCGTGCGGAAGACGATTCAGCAGCTCGCGGATGCGAATATGGGCTTCTCCGAGTCCGTCGGCATCTATGAAATCACCGACCGCAGCGAGCATATCGAAAATATGTACGATAAGTCGCTGCTCGCGCTGAACACCGTACGCTGTAACTATAAGCAAAACATCGCGGTATTCCGCCCGAGCATGTTTATGTCGAAGGACCGGGAGGCCGAGATGATCCATGATATCATCCGCGGCATCCAGGCCGGGGAATTCACCTTCTATACGCAGCCGGTCGTGGATATCAGCTGCGATAAGCCGGTCAGCATGGAGGCGCTCGTACGCTGGGTGAAGGACGGTCACGTGATCTCACCGGGCGAGTACATCCCGCTCCTCGAGCGCAGCGGCTACGTGGTCATGCTCGACCAGTACATCTGGGAGCGTGTCTTCGAGCGGCAGCGCGCGATGCTCGATCAGGGTGTCGAAACCATCACCTGCTCGGTCAATGTTTCGAGAATCGACTTCGAGCTCATCGACGTAACACAGCTTTTCGCGTCACTGAAGGAGAAGTACCGCATCGATCCGCAGATGATCGGGATCGAAGTGACGGAGTCTGCCTATGTGGATAACTATGACCGTGTGCAGAAGACCGTTTCGCGCCTGCACGAGCTCGGCTTCCGGATCTATCTCGATGATTTCGGCTCCGGCTACTCGAACCTGAACTCCCTCAGCGACATGAAGCTCGACATCCTGAAGCTCGACATGAAATTCGTGCAGGGGAAGGACGAGCAGAAGACGATCAAGATCATGGAGTCCATCATCAACATGGCGCATCTCCTGAATCTGCCGGTGGTCTGTGAGGGCGTGGAGACAGAGGCTCAGCTCAGGATGGTGAAGGCGCTCGGCATCTACTACGTGCAGGGCTACTACTATTACCGCCCGTTCCCGTACGATCGCATGGAAGAGATCCTGCGGGCGGGCGGCCGCGTCGAGACGGAGGGGATCCGCCTGCATCAGGCGAACCGTATCCACATGGTGGAGATGTTTGATGACAATGTCTATAGCGATACGCTCCTCAATCATATCCTGGGGCCGGTGGCGTTCTACGAGATGGATCCCGAGAAGCATGTGGAGCTCGTGCGGGTCAATGATCTCTACTATAGCATCGTGGGCAACGAAGCCCTGGTGGACGAGAACTACCGCAACCACATCACGGATTATGTCATCAACAAGGAGGATATCGTTCATCTCCTGGAGGCTGCGGAGGTCGATGCACTCACCGGCAGTCAGGCGGACATCCTGTATAAGCGTGCGGATGGGAAGATCATGACGATTCATGCGCATGCCTTCTTCATATCGAAGAGCTCGGATGGGATCGGAAGATATTTCGTAAGTCTTCGAAATTTCACTGTATTGTATGATAAAATACGGAAAGAAGTGACGGCAGAAATCGGGCAGGGGAAAACCGGGCACCCGGGATGTGCAGTCGCGTCGGCGAAGCGGAAGTCGTAACAGGGCGGTCGTGCGCCGGAACGCGGGCGGGACAGAATCTGTGCGCGACGCGCTGAAGGAGAACGAAATATGAGAACGAAACGACTGGGCGATATGCTGGTGGAGATGAGCCTCATCACCGAGGAGCAGCTCCAGCAGGCCCTGAAGATACAGAAGGAGGAGCACGACCGACTGGGTGCAACGCTGGTGAAGCATGGCTTCATCACGGAGGCGCAGATGGTCGACGCGCTGCGACTGCAGCTGGGCATCGACTACATCGACCTGACGAAGACGGATATCAAGCCGGAGATGTCGCAGTATATCCCGAAGGCGCTGGCCCGCGAGAACCGTATGGTGCCGGTATCCGTATCAAAGGATATGCTCTTCCTCGCGATGGCCGATCCGACGAACTTCATGGCGATCGAGCAGGCGAAGATGGTCAGCAAGAAGAGCATCGTGCCGATGATCGCGGCAGGCAATGCCGTCGATCATGCGATCAGTACGCTGTATGGCAATGAAGGCGCCGCGCAGGCGATGGCGCAGATGCGCGCAGAAGCCGGACTCGGCGAGGATGAGGTGACGTCCGGTGAGGCGTCCGCCATCACCGAGAGCGGAGACGTGGCGGCACCGACGATCCGGCTCGTTAACTCGATCATCGAGCGAGCCTTCATCGAAAACGCCTCCGATATCCACTGGGAGCCGTCGGAGAAGGATATGATCATCCGCATGCGTATCGATGGACGACTGCATAAGATTCTGACGATCCCGCGAAACCTGCAGGAGTCAGTCATCTCCCGTGTGAAGATCATGTCGCACCTCGACATCGTCGAGCGGCGCGTGCCACAGGATGGCCGTGCCAAGGTACGCCTGAAGGGCGAAGACATTGACCTGCGAGTATCGACGCTGCCGACGATCTACGGCGAGAAAATCGTCATCCGAATCCTGCGACGGGACGGCAGTCAGCTGAACCGACGCGGCATCGGACTGCCGGTGGGCGAGGACGCGAAGATCGATAAGCTGCTGGGCCTCACGTCCGGCGTCATCATGATCGTGGGCCCGACGGGTTCCGGTAAGTCCTCGACCATGTACGCGCTCGTGAACGAGCTGCTGAGCGAGACGACGAACTTGATTACGCTGGAGGATCCGGTTGAGTATAACATCCAGGGGGCGACCCAGGTGCAGATCAACGAGAAGGTGGGACTGACCTTCGCGTCGGGGCTGCGTGCGATCCTGCGTCAGGACCCGGACATCATCTGCGTCGGTGAGATCCGAGACGGTGAGACCGCGGAGATCGCGATGCGTGCCGCGATGACCGGACACCTCGTCATCACGACGATCCATACCGAGGACGCGGTGTCGGCCATCGACCGACTGAAGGACATGGGCGTCGCGCCGTACCTGATTTCGGCGGGCGTGCGTGGCATCATCTCGCAGCGACTGCTGCGCCGGATCTGCCCGAACTGTAAGGTGGTCGAGCAGATGACCCCGGATAAGCTTGCGGCCGCAGGACTGCCGTCGCGCCCGGGTCGGATCTTCTACCACGGCCGTGGCTGCGACAACTGCTTCAACACCGGCTACCGTGGACGAATCGGTGACTTCGAGGTGCTCGTCATGAACGACGCACTCCGGAAGTGCATCACCGACGGCGCGGACAAGCAGGAGTTCCAGCGCCTCGCGCACGAAACCGGCTACATCACCATGCTCGAAAACGCCGACAAGCTCGTCGACGAAGGCATCACCACCGTCGACGAAGTCATGCGGACGATCACAGGAATCGACTAAGCGGGTGATTACAGGCATCGATAAATCGAGCGATTACAGGTATCGATAAACGAATGCCGCCCCTCCGGGTGACTCCTGCCTGAACGGTTACGGTTTTGTTTCACAGAAGTGGTGGATCTGTGGGCTGTGACATTAGATCATGGCTGGCGGCGATGGGCCGAGTTCTGGCGCGCAGCAGGCGTTTCACAAAAGAAACGGATCGGCAGGCTGTGACATTATCTATTTTCGCAGAACACCCTTGCTAAAGGGAGATGACATTAAGTCGGAGCTGATCGAGACCTGCGGGGAAGAGTAAAAAGCGGTTATTGACGCAAAACCCTTGTTTTTCGAAGGAGTGACACTAAGTCAAACGCCGAAATCTTCGGATTCATCCAGTGAAAACCCTGCTTTTCTAATGTCACTCATGCAGAAAAACCTTAGTCTGTGAAAAAACATAATGTCACGCCGCTCGGAAATCCATGGTTTGCGAAAGAGCCATAATGTCACGACTTCTGAAATCGGCGGTTCTGTGAGAAAACTCAAAAAATCTAATGGCACAGTCCAGAAATTTTCCTGGTTTGTAAAAAAGCAGGAAGCGCAGGTCACCAGCGACGTGTGTCACCGTTTCAGCTGGACTTCACTGCATATTTCCGGTACTCGTGCATGGCTTCATTGCGGGCGAGTAGATAGAGGCAGTACTGATTCATGCTGATGCCTTCGCTTTTCGCACCATCTGCCAAACGTTTATGAAGACTACGCGGCATGCGTAGTTTAAATTCGCCAGAAAAATCCTCGAAGGACATCGGCTCCGGAATCACTTCCAGGTCGTCCATCGCTGCTTCCAGCCAGGCTCTTTTAGCATCCTTCAGATTCTCCAACGCTTCTTCAATCGTCTCTCCTTGAGATATGCATCCCGGAAGCTCCGGGAAATGAACGACATACCCACCTTCGAGGTCATCCGGAACGATCTCGATTCGATACTGAAGATTCATGTAGTATTCCAAAGTTTTCATTTTAACGCCTCCTCCTGCTCGATTACTTTTCTCACGGTCACGACGTAGATCCGTTTCATACGTCCATGTTTCGGCAGCGTGATTGGATCGTGCCGATCCTTTCGAAATGTGTGATATAAATAGTATAACAGGGGGATGAAAATCTGAAAATGTCTGAAAACAGACTATAGTCGCCAGACAGACTAGAAAAATAGCAGAGTTTTCAAGGCTTTCAGGGAGTATAATGGCTCTTGAAATTATTATTGGAGATGAAGATTATGGCTGAAAACGAAACGAGCATGCGGTTCCTGACGCGGGATGCCATCAAATATCTGGCAATCGTGGCGATGACGCTGGATCATATCGCATATATATTTCTGGAGCCGGCGCTTCTCGCGTATGGCGAAGCCGGGACGGCATCGGCAGGCTCGATGGCGGCGGCCAATGCAGGCGTTCTGACAGCGGATGGCTGCGCGTTGCTATCTGCGCTGTCCCCTGCGACGCTCGAGCTGCTCTACCGTCTGTTTCTGTGCATCGGGACATTTACGGGACCGGTGATGATCTACTTTCTGATCGAGGGCTACGTCTACACACATGATGTGCGGAGATATGCGAAGCGGCTGTTGCTCTTTGCACTGCTGTCGCAGTTGCCATTCAGTCTGGCGATCGGTGGCTTCTTCGGGAATATGCTTTTCACGCTCCTCATCTGCCTCGGCGTGCTGTATGTGCATGACCATGTGGCCGACGGGAGACTGCAAAAGATTCTGTATGCACTGCTGTTCTTTGTGAGCCTCTTCACGGACTGGAATTTCCTTTCGGTGCCGCTCGTGCTGTTCTTACGTCCGGCGTTTCATCCGACGGTATCTATGGCGGATCACTATGTCGATCGGCAGCAGAATAACGAAGCAGATCGACTGAACGTCCACGCGAAAGCACCGCGTTTCCATGTCGATTCAGTGGAGCAGCGGCGCGGGATGCTGAAGTGCGTCACATACTTCATCGTGGTGTCCTGCCTCACGAAGGGGATGCTCGAGGGGGTGACAGAGGCGCTCGGCATGGTGCTGGGCTTTGTGTGCATCGCATGCTTCTATAACGGGCAGCAGGCGAAGACCCATCGGAAGTTTAATAAATACTTCTTCTATATCTACTACCCGGCGCACCTGCTGGTGCTGTGGGGACTTCACGTAATTCTTTAATGTAGGGGCCTCAGGCAATTCTTTAATGTGGGCGCTATACGCAATTCTTTAATGTGTTCTTTAATGTGGGGGGATTCACGCAATTCTTTAATTGTTGTTTCGGCTTGAATGTTGTACCATTAAGCAGAAATTTAAACAGAAACGGGGAGGAACTATGAAGATAGCGGAGTATGTTTCACTGGCAGCGGAGCGTGGTGCGTCGGATATCCATCTGATCGCAGGGCTGCCGGCGAAGTGCCGTCGCGACGGACAGATCGTGAATCTGAGCGAGGAGGTGCTGACACCGGAGGACTGTGAGCGACTCGCGCAGGAGATGGCGGGAGCAAACTACGAGAAGATCCAGACGATCGGGGAGCTCGACTGCGCGGGGACGATCGCGGGAGAGCGCGTGCGTATCAATCTCTTCCGTCAGCAGGGGCATATCTCGGCGGCGCTTCGAATCCTCAGTAAGCACATCCCGGCGCTCGAGACGCTCGGCCTCCCGAAGGTGGTCACCAGCTTCCCACAGCTTCAGAAGGGCATCGTGCTCGTCACCGGTGAAACAGGCTCCGGAAAGTCCACGACGCTCGCGGCGATCCTCGATCAGATCAATCACACGCGGAACGAGCACATCATCACGCTGGAGGACCCGATCGAGTACGTCTACACGCCGGACCAGTGCATCATCAATCAGCGTGAGATCGGCACCGATACGCGGTCCTATGCGGAGGGCCTGCGCGCCATCCTGCGGGAGGACCCGGATGTCATCCTGATCGGCGAGATGCGTGACCTCGCGACGATCGAGACCGCCCTGACTGCCGCCGAGACCGGCCACCTCGTCTTCGCGACCCTGCACACGAACAGCGCCGTGGACTCCATCGATCGTATCGTGAGCGTGTTCCCGGAGACCCGGCAGTGCCAGATTCGCCTGCAGCTCTCGACGACGCTCCGGGCCGTCCTCAGTCAGCAGCTCCTCGTACGCGCAGATGGCCATGGCCGTGTCGCGGCCGCCGAGGTCATGATCACCACCTCGGCGATCCAGAACCTGATCCGTGAAGGCAAGACCCCACAGATGCAGAGCTTCATGCTCTCAAGTGCCGACCAGGGCGCCATCACGATGGACAACTGCCTCATCCAGATGGCGATGGACGGAAAGATCCTCCCACAGACCGCGGAAGAATCCGGCGTCGACCATGAGTACATCCGAAAGAAGCTGCAGCTCACCTGGTGAGTGAGGCCAATGCCTACAGCATGCACGCCGCGAAAGAGTACCGCTGATGTAACGAAGCGGGACGTAGACATTGTTCGAAAATGTTAAAAAACGGCGAAAATTTGCGATCTGCGCGGAGAACTTAAGAATATCGAGAATGATTATTAATTTTCTAAATAGCGATATTGACTTTAGTTTGAGGCATGATAGAATCTAGTTAGCAATCAAAAACCGTGGTTTCTGTAGCGTAATGTGCATGTGGAAAAACGGTTTTTCAGTGAGAGAGGGGAGCTGCTTGGTTACATATTCATACAAAGCACTGACCGCAGATGGGACCGAAACCAGAGGCGTCGTGCAGGCCGTGGATGAGTATGCTGCGGTGGCGCAGATTCGACAGAAATGTCCGATTATCACGAGCATTACTCCGGTAAAAGACAGTGGAGCGGGCGGACTTCTGAACATGGAGCTCGGAAGCCCACGGGTGAAAACCCGGTCGCTGGCGCTCATGTGCTCTCAGTTTGCGATTACGCTGAAATCCGGTATGCCGATCGGCCGTGCGATGGAAATGATCGCCTGGCAGACAGAGGATAAGAAGCTGCGAAAGATTCTGCTGGATGCAGCCGAGGATGTGCAGGGCGGTTCGACCGTCACACATGCCTTCGAAAAGTATAAGGAAGCCTTTCCGCTGACCTTCCTCGAGACTATTCGAGCGGGTGAGCTGTCCGGTACACTCGATAACTCGTTCGCACGCATGTATCACTACTACGAGAACAGCGCGAAGAACAGTGAAAAGGTGCGCGCCGCGCTGACGTATCCGATCTTCGTCGTATGCGTCGCGGTCGTCGTCCTGATCATCATCATGGTGAAGGTCATCCCGACCCTCGCGCAGGTCTTCGAGGGCCTCGGCGGTGAACTGCCGCTCATGACACGTATGATGATCGCGATGGCGAATTTTTTTGCAAAATGGTGGATGCTCGTTCTCATCGTCGTCCTCGCACTGGTGGTCACGTGGAAGATCTTTACGAAGACCGAGCGTGGTATGGAGGTGAAGGGAGAGATTCAGCTGCATCTTCCGATCCTCGGTAAGATCAACATCATGAACGGCGCAGCCGAATTCGCGAATACCATGGCGACCATGCTCGCGTCCGGACTGACACTGAACCGTGCCGTCGCGGTCACCGCGCGGGTGCTCGACAACTACCTCCTGCAGGAGGATGTGTCCAGCATGATCGCGCTGATCGAGCAGGGTAAGCCACTCGGGGAGTGCGTGAAAAACTGCCAGTACTTCCCCGGCACGCTGAAGGAGATGTGCTCCGTCGGAGAACAGACCGGTGAACTCGACCAGACACTCGGCGTCATCGGCGAGTACTTCACGAGCGAGACCGACCGAAGAATACAGCAGGCCATCTCGATGCTCGAACCGACACTGCTGATCTTCATGGCCATCTTCGCAGGATTCCTGGTCATCTCGATTTACCTGCCGATGTTTACCATGTATAACCTTTTTTAAGGTTGCACATGACGGGTTCAAACGTAAAACGAGCATGCATGTTCGCTTTTACGCTTGAACCCGTCATGTGGGCAAGGCGCGGAGCGCCTCGCCCGCGCAAATCGAGTTTTGCGAAGCAAAACGAGATGTGTGCAGCAACCTGAACCACCCAATACGATATGAAAGTGATCATAAGGGACACTTTTATATAAAACAAACACACCTATCAAGGGGAAACGAACATCATTAGGAGGAAAACATTATGTTCAAAAAGTTAAACAAAAAGGGATTCACCCTGGCAGAGCTGCTCGTCGTAGTAGCCATCATCGGCGTTTTAGTCGCTATTAGCATCCCAATCTTCACATCACAGCTGGAGAAGGCAAATCAGGCAACAGATGCTGCTAATATTCGTGCTGCTTATGCTGAGGCTGCCGCAGATGCGCTTTCAAAGGATGGTGCAGAAGCCAGCAAGACAACTACCGAGAATATGAAGAGTGCATCTTGGGATAAGATGGGTGACGATTTCAACATTGCTGGTATTGCTGGCAGTAGTATCACAAAGACCAAGGGTAAGAAAATGACGGTAACAGTGAACGGTGCAACTATTACATTTACTGCAGAAAGCTAATGCAATCTGTGGTTCAGGAAAGAAAAAGAGGCTGTCGCACGACCAGATTGAAAAATCTGGTTGTACGGCAGCTTTTCTTTCAGAAAAAAGGAAAAAACTCGGCTCC
>CAKQED010000063.1:0-11948 GCA_934229835.1 uncultured Oribacterium sp.
AGATGTTCCGTACGGTTTACTATATTCCGTCCATCCTCGGTTCTTCCGTAGCCATCGCGGTTCTCTGGAAGGCCATTTTCAAGGATGACGGTATCGTCAACATGATCCTCGGCTTCTTCGGTGTCGCCGGACCACACTGGCTGTCGAACAAGACGGCCTCGCTGTTCATCATCTGTCTCTTACGTGTATGGCAGTTCGGTTCCACCATGGTTATCTTCCTGGCCGCCCTCAAGGGTGTATCCCCGGATCTCTATGAGGCCGCTTCCCTCGATGGTGCCGGCAAGTGGAGACAGTTCTTTACGATCACCGTACCGCTGATCACCCCGGTTATCTTCTATAACCTCGTAACACAGCTCGTACAGGCATTCCAGGAGTTCAACGGACCGTACATCATCACCCAGGGAGGACCGCGTGGTGCTACCACCCTCGTATCCCTGCTGATCTACAACAACGCATTTAAGAAGTACGATATGGGTCTCGCCAGTGCACAGGCATGGGTACTCTTCATCATCCTGATGATCTTTACCGCCATCCTGCAGTACAGCCAGAAGCATTGGGTTTACTATTCAGATGAGGAGGCATAAGCATGACACTCGAGAGAAAAAGACAAATTATGACCGTCATCAAGTATGTCGTCCTGATTCTGGTGGGCGTCATCATGATCTATCCACTCGTATGGATGGTGGGTGCGTCCTTTAAGACAAACTCGGAGATCTTCTCCGGCATCGGCTTCATCCCGAAGCACCCGACCACGCAGGGCTATATCGATGCGTTGAAGGGCTACGGCGGAGATATCAATATCTGGACCTCCATGCTGAACACCTATAAGATCGTCATCCCAAAGGTCGTTCTGACTATCGTATCCTGCACCTTTACGGCATATGGCTTCGCACGTTTCAAGTTCAAAGGCCATGACTTCATGTTCATGCTTCTGATGGCGACCCTCTTCCTTCCGAACGTCGTACTGAACGTACCGCAGTTCATCATGTTCAACAAGTGGGGCTGGGTAGATTCCCCGCTGTACCTTCCGCTGATCGTACCGACGCTCTTCGCACAGGACACATACTTCGTCTTCATGCTGATTCAGTTCCTCCGCAATATTCCGAAGGAGCTCGATGAAGCAGCGAAGATCGATGGCTGCTCTGCCCTCGGTACCCTCTGGCATGTCATCGTTCCGGTGCTGAAGCCGGCCATGACCTCTGCGGCACTGTTCCAGTTCATGTGGTCCTCCAACGACTTCATGGGACCGCTGCTTTACGTTTCCACGCCGAAGCGCTATCCGGCTGCCATCTTCGTAAAGATGTCCATGGATGCGGATACCGGCTTCTCCTGGAATCGTATCCTCGCACTGTCCCTGATCTCGATCATCCCGTCCCTCGTTGTCTTCTTCCTGGCACAGGATCAGTTCATCGATGGTGTTACCGCGGGTTCTGTAAAGGGTTAAGCTATGGATCAGAAACGACATCACCTTCAGGGTGAACGAGCTGCCACAGAACAGCTTCTCGACGAGTACATCAACTATCTGATGGACCATTCGGATTCCGAGCATCCGGCATGGAATCTCGAGATGATCCGAAGTGGAAAAAACAACAAGTGGAATTATATCGATGGCTGTATGATCACCGGCATTCTTGAGCTCTATGAGATCACCGGTGAGGCCCGCTACCTCGACTTCGCTGACCGTTTTCTGAGCGGCTTCGTCGAGGAGGATGGAAGCATCCGGACCTATGATGTCGAGGAGTATTCGCTGGATAATGTGAACCCGGCGAAGAATCTTATTACGATGTATGGCCTCACCGGAAAAGAGAAGTACCGGAAGGCCATCGAGCTCGTACGCTCCCAGCTCAGCACTATGCCACGGACCCCGGAGGGGAACTTCTGGCATAAGCTGATCTATCCGAACCAGGTCTGGCTCGACGGCATCTATATGGCCCTTCCGTTCTATATGGAGTACGAAAAGCGCTTCGATGCACAGAAGGACTGTGAGGATATCGGTCGTCAGATCGCCAATGTTGAGATCAGGATGCGGGACCCGAAAACCGGTCTCTACTATCACGGCTATGATGCCTCCCGGAAGATGTACTGGGCAGATCCGGACACCGGCTGCAGCCCGAACTTCTGGCTGCGTGCCGAGGGCTGGTTCATCCGGGGCCTCGTCGATGTACTGGAGATCATGAAGGATCTCCCGATGCAGGCCGAAAGCGTACATCTCCAGCATATGCTGCTGGATCTCGCAAGAGCACTCTCGAAGTATCAGGATCCGAGCGGACTCTGGTATCAGCTGATCGCGCTTCCGGAGCTCGAGGGAAATTACCTCGAAACCTCCGGCACCGCGCTGATCAGCGCCGCACTGCTGAAGGCCGTACGCCTCGGCTTCCTGCCGGAGAGCTTCCGTGCGATAGGCGAAAAGGCCTTCTATGGCATCGTCGATCATCGCCTGACGAAAAACGCAGATGGGACACCATGTGTGACGGGCATCTGCCTCGTCGCTGGTCTCGGAGGAGAGCAGCATCGCGATGGCTCCGTCGCCTACTATCTTTCTGAACCGGTGGTTCAGAATGATGCGAAGGGCGTCGGCCCGCTGCTTCTTGCCTACACCGAGATGCTACGATAAACTAAAGGGTGTGCATGGCTTCCATGCATGCCCTTTTTTCGACATTCCGAAAACACAGGGAAAGACATATCCATGGGCGGCGTAGCATCGTGTGCCCGGAGGAAGCAGTAGATCGAACCGTCCGATGACGATTCTGACACAAAGAGGAGGAAACCATGGCTGAGCACCGGGATGTCAACCTTCATAACTCGCGACTGGAGCTCGTGTTTGAAAAGCGAATTCCGGGTCTTCGCGTATCCGAGGCAGTGCGTCATCATCGCTTCATCATGCGGAGTCGTCATGTACACGAGACCATCGAGCTGCACTTCAATCTCGAGGGACAGCGGCTCATGTTCGTAGACCGGGAGACCTACAGTCTGTCGCCGCACTCCGCCATCGTCGTCAATCATAATCTCATCCATAGGACCTCGACGGCACCCGGCTTTCCGCCGGATCATCATAATTTCATCTTGCAGCTGGACCGTTCATGCTTCGATCAGATCCTGCGGGTCGCCGGGCTTCGGGGCTTCGATGATTTCGGTGAGCGCTTTAACGGCGTCGCAACGTTCGATGACAGCGAGTGGCAGCTGATTCTTTCTGTGATATCCGAATTTAAAGCAATGTGTGAAGAGGATAAAATGGGAGCGGCTGTCTCCATGGAGGACGCCCATGCCTTTTTATATCTTCAGGCGCTCGAACTGGTCAGCATCTTCGCAAAGGCGAGACGCCGACTGCTCCATACGGAGCTCGAAGCAAACCAGAAAGCCGTACCGGAAACCGTCGTGAAGACGGGTGTGCATCAGAAGGTACATGAGGTCGCGCTCTATCTGCAGACCCATATCCATGAGAGCGTTTCGCTCGAGGAGCTGGCCCAGCGCTTCTTCATGAGTCGCTCCTATCTGACCCGGAGCTTCCGGAATATCACCGGTTTCTCCGTCGTCGAGTATATGACCTACATCCGGATCCAGAAGGCGCAGCAGCTCCTTCTGGAGTCCGACCGGTCCATCACCGAAATCGCTGATCTCTGCGGCTTCGGTAACATCACTTATTTCGAAAAGGTATTTAAGGAGGCCACCGGCCAGACGCCGGTGCAGTATCGTAAAAACGTCGTCACCAGTATAAAGGAGAAAAAATGATTCAGTTTGGTATGCGTGTACATGACATCTGTCCGAAGGGCAGTGTGTGCGAGGTGCTGGATGAGGTACAGAAGCTTCACATTCACTATATTCACCTCGCGATGAATAAGAGCTTTTCTGATGTGGATACCTCCGTCGGCCATTTCAGTGCAGGCCTCGGCGATTATGTCGCTTCGGAGCTACGGAAGCGGGACCTCCACGTCTCCATCCTCGGCTGCTATATCAATCCGGCCCATCCGGATGAGGAGAAGCGGCTTCAACAGGTACAGCGCTTCATCGAGCATATGAAGTATGCGAAGCTGATCGGCGCAGACATGGTGGGGACCGAAACCGGACGCGCCGATCCGGAGATGAAGGTCGTACCGGAAACCTATACCGAGGAAAACTACCTCCGTGTGCTGGACAGCTTTAAGCGGATCCGGGATGCAGCGGAAAAGCTCGGCGTGATGGTCGGCGTCGAGAGCGTGTATAACCACACCTTACGCTCACCGGAGATGATGCGTCGCTTCCTCGATGACATCGATTCCGTAAACTTCGACGTCATCCTGGATGCGGTGAATCTCATCACCCCGGAGCTTCAGCACGACCCGGCCGGACAGAATGCCCTGATCCGTCAGGCCTTTACGCTCTATGGCGACCGCATCACGACGCTCCATCTGAAGGACTGTGTCTTCGAGGGCGAGGACCAGAAGTACCGTCATCCGGGCGAGGGCATCTTCTGTTATGAGGAGCTGATGCGTCAGGTAGCACAGTGGAAGCCGTACATCATCGGTACCCTCGAGAATTCTTCTCCGGACCGCTATGCAGCGGACTGCGCTTATCTCCAGGCCATGTACGAGAAGTACGCCATCTGACGCCGGCCCTCCGGATCCCCTGCTTGGGCGGCTGAGCGGCTGTATGCAAGAAGGGGCTTGTATTTCTGTGTCCTTTGCGATATGGTGGATAGATGAGTGCCGGAAAACGGGCACGGGAACGTTGTGTAGTGCCACGCGGAGGGTGGTAAGTGAATTTATGGTTGGACGATTGTTACTGCTGATTGTGCTGATTCTGATTAATGGACTTTTTTCCTGCGCAGAGATTGCCGTGCTGCAGGTCGGTGATGCGAAGCTTCGCAAGCTGAGCGAGGATGGCAATAAACGGGCAGACAAGCTGCTCAGGCTGACCGTCGAGCCGGCGAAGTTTCTCTCAACGATTCAGGTGGCGATCACGCTGGCCGGATTCCTGTCGTCGGCGTTTGCGGCGGACAGCTTCGCGAAGCCACTCACCGATGTGGTTCTGCTGACCGGACTTCCGGTTGCACGGGAGGTCATCGAGAACGTCGCGATCATCCTGATCACCATGATCCTTTCCTATGTCAGCATCGTGTTCGGCGAGTTGGTTCCGAAGCGGCTGGCACAGGCCTATACCGAGAAGATCGCACTCAGCATCGCCGGCATCCTGGAGCTGGCATCGACGATTTTCGCCCCGTTCGTATGGCTTCTTACCGCTTCGACCAATCGTGTACTGCGCATGCTGGGCATCCGACCAGAGGATGTCGAGGAGAAGGTGTCCGAGGAGGATATCAAGCTGATGCTCGATGAGGGTACCGAGAAGGGTACGATCGAAACCGTCGAGAACGAGATGATACAGAACGTTTTCGAGTTTAACGACCTGACCGTGGAGGATGTCTGCACGCACCGTCCGGATGTGGCGATGCTGTATCTTGAGGACACGGACCGTCAGTGGCGGAAGACGATCTACAGCCATCGCTATGCGATCTATCCGATCTGTGGTGAGGATGATGACGATATCGTCGGTGTACTCGATACGAAGGACTATTTCCGCCTGCCGGATCAGTCCCGTGGAAATGTCATGAAAAACGCGGTCGACAAGCCGTTCTTCGTGTCGCAGAACATGAAGGTGTCGGATCTTTTTGCGACGATGAAGCGCACACGGAAGTACTACGCCATCGTCATCGATGAGTACGGAGGTATGACGGGCATCGTCACCGTGCATGACCTGATCGAGGCCCTCGTGGGCGATCTGCAGGATGAGGATGAAGTGCCGGAGCCGGATCCGATCGAGGCAATCGGCGAGAACGAGTGGATCGTACTCGGCACGGCGGACATCGAGGATGTCAACGAAAAGCTGAAGGTGAACATCCCGACGGAGGATGCGGATACCTTCGGCGGTTATCTGATGGGCATCATCGGCACCGTACCGGATGATGGCAGCTCCTTCCATCTCGAGACGGATGAACTGAACGTCGATGTCGCCTACATCAAGAACCGGCGCATCGGAAAGACGATCGTCCGGAAGAAGGTGAAGGAGGGTGCGGAAGCACAGGAGAACAGTTATGTTGAACGAAAATAATGCAGAGAAACCGGTAAAGCTGATCGAGCGGAAGCTTGCATATCAGGGCAAGGTCATCACCGTTTATGATGACTATGTGGATGTCGGCGGGCATAAGACCCACTGGGACTTTATCCATCATAAGGGCGCGGCTGCGGTACTGCCGGTGCTCCCGGATGGGCGTATCCTGATGGTACGTCAGTTCCGTCATGCACTCGACCGCTATACCCTGGAGATTCCGGCGGGAAAGCGCGATCGGGAGGACGAGCCGTTTGAGGAGTGTGCGATGCGTGAGCTCGAGGAGGAGACCGGATATAAGACGGATCACCTCGATTTCCTGCTGTATGTCAATACGACCATCGCCTTTCTCGATGAGAAGATCGGCATCTATGTGGCGGATCATCTCGAAAAGGGAAAGGTTCACTGGGATGAGGATGAGGAGCTCGGGGTCGAGGCCTGGGAGCTCAAGGATCTGCAGCAGCTGATCTATGATGGGAAGATGACGGATGGAAAGACCGTCGCCGCGATCATGAGCTATGCAGCAAAGTACCATAAGAATTAAACGATGATGCGACGGGGCTTCTTTGCAGGCCCCGATCCGTCTGTAAAGCGAGTAATCGCCGGTATAGTTTGAAACGAAAAGCGAGGAGACGTTATGAAGAGAGAGCATTTGGAAGATTATGTACTGACCATTCCGGATTTCCCACAGAAGGGCATCATGTTCCGTGATATCACATCCCTGGTACAGGATCCGGACGGCCTGCAGGATGCGGTGGATGGTCTCATCAAGGCCCTGGAGGGCGTGGATTTCGATGTGGTGCTGGGCCTGGAGTCCAGAGGCTTCATCTTCGGAACCGCGATCGCGTATGCGATGCATAAGGGCTTCGTGCCGGTGCGTAAGAAGGGCAAGCTTCCGCGAGAGACCGTTTCTGCGAAGTATGACCTCGAGTATGGTCAGGCAGAGATCGAGATCCATAAGGACGCGATCAAGCCGGGCGAGAAGGTCGTTATCGTCGATGATCTGATCGCAACCGGTGGTACACTCGCTGCTGCCTGCAAGCTGGTGGAGCAGCTCCAGGGTGAAGTGGCACAGATCGCTGTCGTGATGGAGCTTGCGGGACTGAACGGTCGTGATCAGCTCCGGAAGTATCCGCTGACCTCCCTGATCACCTACGAGGGTAAGTGATGGGACAGGAGCTTACGAAGTCGGACGTCGAGAAGATCCAGGCCGAGATCGACCATCGGAAGCTGGTGCTCCGTCCGCAGATCACGAAGGAAATCGCGGAGGCAGCCGCGCAGGGGGACCGCTCGGAAAACTTCGAGTATTATGCTGCGAAGAAGGCTAATCGTGAAAACAACGGCCGTATCAATTATCTGGAGCGGGTCCTTCGCTTCGCACGGATCATCGATGATTCGTCGAGGGACGACGAGGTCGGGCTCAATAATACCGTGACCCTGTACTTCGAGGAGGATGATGAGGAGGAGACTTATCGCATCGTCACCTCGATTCGTGGAAACAGTATTCACGGACTTATCTCGAACGAATCACCGATCGGACGTGCCATCATGGGACATAAGGTCGGCGACCGCTGTACGGTCCGGATGGAGAACGGCATCAGCTATGATGTCATCATCCGGAACATCGAAAACACCGGGGAATCGGCGGATGATCAGATCAAGGCATACTAAGCCGTGTCAGATCGAAGCAGGCGGACGAAAAGAAAATCAGAACAGGCAAAGAGGCTGTTGCAGAGAATCCTGAGCGGCGGAATCTGATGTACATCAGAACCGCTGCCGGCGGATTCCTGCAGCAGCCTCTTTTGGATGGGTGGGTACGTGCCCCACGGATCGTTTACATTGACCAACGATGCGTTGCCGGGATCGTCCGTGAAAAAGAAATCGCTCAGATGACCTTTTTTACGGCTTCGAGAAGGGCATCCTTGATGTCGGAATGCTCGTAGAGATAATTGATCAGCTCCTTCCGTCGGATCATACCGATGAAGTGGTCCGAATCATCGACGACCGGAACGAAGTTCTGCCGGGAAGCGCGCTTCATGATATCTTCCATGCTAGCGTTGACCTTCACCGGCTCATAGTGATTCTTCATCGGGATATCGGCCACCCGGATCTTTTCCGTGTCCTTCAGCTCCATGTGGAGATCGTTTTTGATTTCCCAGAGCAGGTCACCCTCGGTCATGGTGCCATAGTATTTGCCGTCCTTCGTCAGGACCGGGATGGTAGAGTAGCGGTGGAACTCCATTTTTTCGAGCGCCTGCCGCAGTGTATAATCTTCCTCGAGATATGCAACATCACATTTCGGAGTCAGGAAGAAAAGAATATTCATGAAAAGTCCTCCATTTATTTTTGATACTATATTTATTTTAACCGAAAGGTATGTACAAGCTATGACGGAATCGTTAAAAATTCATAAAGATTGTATGGATATTTGTACAATCCCCCGCGGCTTTTGACTTTATTTCATACTGATAGTAAAATTTAGACTTGACTATATGTTTATAAAGAGAAGTGTGCGCAGCGCATCCGTCTGCGCGGAACAGCACTTCATGATGAGGATAGCGCTATGATGACAGAGGAAGAAGTAGTACTGGAGAGACCTGCGGATAACACACCACCGGAGGAATTATATAAGGAACTGATCAGGGCCATCCGGGCATATCATCCATCCGATGATCTCACGATGATCGAGAAGGCCTATCAGGTAGCGAAGGAACAGCATAAGGATCAGAAGCGGAAATCGGGTGAACCATACATCATTCACCCTCTTTGTGTTGCGATCATTCTCGCCGATCTCCAGATGGATAAGGAAACCATCGCAGCGGGACTTCTGCACGACGTCGTCGAGGATACCGGCATGACGCTCGAGGAAATCACGAAGGAGTTTAATCCGGATGTGGCGCTGCTCGTCGATGGCGTCACGAAGCTGACACAGCTCAATCTCAATACCGATAAGGTCGAGATGCAGGCGGAGAATCTCCGAAAGATGTTCGTCTCGATGGCGAAGGATATCCGTGTCATCATCATCAAGCTCGCCGACCGTCTCCATAACCTCCGGACCCTGGAGTATCAGACCCCGGCGAAGCAGAAGGAGAAGGCACGTGAGTCCCTCGAGATTTACTCACCGCTTGCAGAGCGTCTCGGTATCAGTAAGATCAAAATCGAGATGGATGATCTGTCGCTGAAGTACCTCGAGCCGGACATCTACTATGACCTCGCGGCGAAGGTCAACCTGAAGAAGGAAGCCAGAGAAGCCCGGATCAAGAGCATTGTCAGCGAAGTCTCGAAGCATATCAAGGAGTCCGGCATCGATGCCGAGATCAGCGGCCGTGTGAAGCACTTCTTCTCCATCTATCGTAAGATGGTGAACCAGAATAAGACCATCGATCAGATATATGATCTGTTTGCAATCCGTATCATCGTGGAGACGGTGCGGGACTGCTATGCGGCGCTTGGTGTAATCCATAAGATGTACACCCCGATTCCGGGACGCTTCAAGGACTACATCGCGATGCCGAAGCCGAACATGTACCAGTCACTGCATACGACGGTCATCGGCTCCGACGGTGTACCGTTCGAGATCCAGATCCGTACCTTCGAGATGCACCGTACGGCAGAGTTCGGTATCGCAGCGCACTGGAAGTATAAGGAGTCCGGCGGATCGAAGGAAAAGGCCAGCGAGCAGGAAGATGTGAAGATGAACTGGCTGCATGAGATCCTCGAGTGGCAGAAGGACGAGTCCGACTCGAAGGAATTCATGAACATGGTCAAGTCCGACCTGAACCTCTTTAACGAGAACGTCTTCTGCTTCACACCGACGGGCGATGTCAAGAACCTGCCGGCCGGTTCCTGCCCGATCGACTTTGCGTATGCGATCCACTCAGCGGTCGGCAACAAGATGGTCGGTGCGAAGGTCAACGACAAGCTGGTACCGGTCACCTATCAGCTGAAGAACGGCGACCGTGTCGACATCATCACCTCGCAGAACTCGAGAGGTCCGAGCCGTGACTGGCTGAAGATCTGCAAGTCGACGCAGGCGAAGAACAAGATCAACCAGTGGTTCAAGCGTGAGCAGAAGGACGAGAATATCGAGCGCGGTAAGGACCTCCTCACGAGCTATGCGAAGTCGAAGGGCTACACGCTCGGCGAGCTGACGAAGCCGGAGTATGTCGAGAGCGTCATCCGCCGTTACAGCTACACCGACTGGGAGTCCATGCTGGCGTCCGTCGGCCGTGGCGGGCTCAAGGAGTCCCAGGTCATCGCGAAGCTCATCGAGCTAAAGCATAAGTCGGATGAGGCCAATGTCTCGGACGAGGATATCCTGCACAACATCGAGGGCATGACGAAGAAGCCGGAGGTCATCCGGAAGTCGAAGTCCGGTATCGTGGTGAAGGGCATCCATGATCTCGCCGTGCGCTACGCGAAGTGCTGCTCGCCGGTGCCGGGCGATGAAATCGTCGGATTCGTCACCCGTGGTCGTGGCATCACGATCCACCGCACGGACTGCATCAATATGATGAACCTGCCGGAGGACGAGAAGGCCCGCCTCATCGAGGCCGAGTGGCAGTCCGATAACGCACAGGAAACCTACGCAACCGAGCTCGAGATCTTCACGACGAACCGTGTCGGCCTCCTCGTCGACGTCTCGAAGGTACTGACCGATGCGAACATCGACATCAAGTCCCTGACCTCCCGTGTCGGTAAAAACGAAAAGGCGACGATCACCGTCTCCTTCGACATCCATAACAAAGAAGAACTCAGCTCACTGGTTTCGAAGCTTCGTAAAATCAGTGGCGTGATTGATATAGAAAGAGCACAAGGCTAATGTTAAAAGTATCGAAATATGTAACCGGCGTGGTGCAGACGAATGTCTACTTCTGCTACGATGATGAAACGCGTGCCTGCGTCATCATCGATCCGGCAGCGAACGCACCGCATATCATCAAAATCATCGAAGAGGAGCTCCATCTGAAGCCGGAGGCGATCCTCCTCACCCACGGTCACTTCGACCATATCATGGCGGCGAAGGATGTGGCGCAGCATTTCGGCATAAAGATCTTCGCCTGTGCAGATGAGGCGGAGACCCTTGCAGATCCGAAGCGGAACCTGAGCGGGAACTTCGGCGTCGAGGTCACCCTGCAGCCGGGGGAGTATGAGACTTTCCGGGACGGCGATACCCTGCACCACCTCGGTCGGGAGTGGAAGGTGCTGGAAACCCCGGGCCACACGCCGGGCTCCTGCTGCTTCTATATCGCAGACGGGCTGTCCTTCCAGCCGGAGGGCGCGACGGAGCCGAAGATCTATCCGGTGCTGTTTTCCGGTGACACGCTCTTTAAGGAGTCCTTCGGACGCACCGACTTCACGGGCGGATCGCAGGAAGCCATCGTGAAGAGCATCGTAGAGAAGCTGCTGGTGCTCCCGGCGGATACCAGTGTATTCCCGGGCCATGAGGCACAGAGCTCGATCGGAAACGAGCAGAAGTACAACCCGGCGGTATTCTTAGGCAGGGTGAATCTTTAAATTGAGAAGGGCAGGCGCTGACATCACCGCACCTGTCCTTTTACGCGTACAGGATGAAGAGGTAGAAACATTGATCCGATTAGTTTTAGACAGTATTGCAGCAGGCTATGAGCAGGACATCCGGGAGCTGGTGCAGGCCTTCTATCCGGGGGAGGAGTTCGAGATCCGAACCCCGGAGGGCGTACATTTTTCGAACACCACCCAGGAGGAGAAAAACGCGCTGAAGCAGGCGCAGGCCACCGGTGAGGTGACCGCCGTCAATAAAAAGTCCACGAAAAACCGTGCCCGTATGGCCTCCGAGGTCACCCCGGAGGGGATGGAGGAGGACAGCATCCGCCTGAGCTTCACCGTAG
>CAKQED010000064.1:0-10907 GCA_934229835.1 uncultured Oribacterium sp.
CACAATGCGCAAGTGCCGGATAGGAACGGCAAAATTTTTTACACTTCTATTGCTTCTTTATCACACATCAATAAATGATCCGGTCATGCAACGGCCTGTTTTTATATGATTCGAATAGCCAAGGCACACTGGAGATCTTTCATCTTCAGCGGTTAATTTTAATCGCGAGGCGGCTGTTCGGGTTGCTGCCTGGTTTTACGCCGGTCTTCTGTGTGCTGCTGTTTGAATTTCCATTTGTTTTCATTCCAGGATTTGAGTTCATCCCCGGCTTCGGCCCTGTACTCAGATCCGTATTTCCACGGAAGCCACTGCCTGGCCGCGAGTTCATGCTCGAAATCGCTTTTCCGTTTACGACGAACTGGCAGACCTCTTCGTTACTGGAGGTGCGCTCGAAGAGCTGGATCACCTCCTCCGCGGAGCTGGCCTTTTCATCCGACACGCGCTTATGAATGATGTCGACCGCTCTCTGCTCGAGCTCCGAGAGGAGCAGGTCGTCACGGCGGGTGCCGGATTTCACGATGTCGATGGCCGGGAAGATCCGGCGCTCCTGAAGCTCACGGTTCAGGACGAGCTCCATGTTGCCGGTGCCCTTGAACTCCTCGTAGATGACATCATCCATGCGGGAGCCGGTTTCGACAAGCGCGGTGGACAGGATCGTCAGGGATCCGCCCTCACGCATGTTGCGGGCCGCACCGAAGAAGCGCTTCGGCATGTGCAGTGCTGCCGGATCGAGACCGCCCGAAAGCGTACGTCCAGACGCCGGTACCACGAGATTATAGGCACGCGCGAGACGAGTGATGGAATCGAGCAGGATGGTGACATCCTCGCCCTGCTCCACGAGACGCTTCGCACGCTCGATGGTCATCTCAGCCACCCGCTTGTGGTGCTCCGGGACCTCGTCGAAGGTCGAGTAGATGACGGTGACGAGGCCGCCCTCGACCTCTTCCTTCATATCGGTGACCTCCTCCGGTCGCTCATCGATGAGGAGGATCAGCAGATGCATCTTCGGTTCGTTCTTCACGATGGCCTTCGCCACCTGCTTCAGCAGCGTCGTCTTACCAGCCTTCGGCGGGGATACGATCATACCACGCTGGCCCTTTCCGATCGGTGCCAGCAGGTCGAGGATACGAAGCGAGGTCGAGGTTCTCTCTCCCGGCACCTCGAGGCGGATACGCTGATTCGGGAAGATCGGGGTCAGCGACTCGAAGCTCCGCCGACGGAACATCTCGGAAAGCGGCTTGCCATTGACCGTCTCGATGTAGGAAAGCGCCGCATAGCGCTCGTTCGGATTCTTCGCCCGCGACAGACCATGGATGACATCGCCGGTCTTCAGGCGGTAACGCTTGATGATCGCCGGATTCACATAGACATCGCTGTCACCCGGCATGAAGTTATCCGAGCGCGTAAAGCCGAAGCCGTCCGGCATGACCTCAAGGATGCCGCCGCACGGATTACCGCTCGGCGCCTTCTGGGTCTCGTTGTCGAGCTCGTCCGTCTTCTCAACAACTTCCGTCCGCGCGGTCTCACCATCATGAGCTGTCGACACGGCATCCGACGCTGCAGCATCGCTGTCACGCTCCATCCGCTCGCCCTGCCCCGCGGCCGCTCCACTGCTGTGGCCGGCGTATGCCTTCGCGCGCCGTGCCCGGATACGCTCCGCCTGCTCGGCCAGACTTCCCGGCTCTGCTGTTCTGCTGTTCGTGTCGTCGGCCAATGTCTCCGTCGCTGCCTGTGTGACTTCCTTCGCCGGTGCTTCGGATACCGCTGCACGATCCTGTGCAGGCTCCGCCACAACGACTGTGGTCCTTCCGTCTGCAGCCGCCTCTGCCTCGGAGTTCTCCGGGGCGACAGCCACTTCCGTCGTCTGCACCTCTGTGCTCTTCGACAGCGTCATCTCCACTGCATCTGGCGTCGCAGCCTCACCGGCGTCCCCGGTCTGAGACTGTCGACCTCGTGTCGTGCGCTTCTGCTCATGCGCTTCTGCTCCCGTTGTCTTCGGCTTTCGTCCGCGGGTCGTGCGCTTCGGTGTGCTTTCTTCACCGCTTTCCAGCATCTCCAGGCCTTCTTCCATCTTTCTGGCACGGGTCGTGCGCCTCGGTTTACTTTCTTCGGCCACTGGAGCTGTCTCTGCAACTTCCTCTGTCTTCGGCTTCCGCGCACGAGTCGTGCGCTTCGGCTTACTTTCTTCGGTCACCGGAGCCACCTCTGCACTTTTCACTTCCTTCACCTTGCGTGCTCGGGTAGTACGCTTCGGCTTACTCTCTTCTGCCACTGTCGCTGCATCCACTGCCTCTGCAGTTTTCGGCTTCCGTCCTCTCGGCTTGCGCTCGACCGCTGCCTTCTTCTCTTCTTCTGCCATACTGCCTCCATATGGTTATTTTGTTTTTTAAGGGAATGTATAAAACGCTATCTTAAAATCTGGAATTCATGGATACGGGAAAGACCGTTCCGGAAATCATCGGTTTGAAATCATATTCGTCAAACGAAGAAATTAGGAAAATCGTAAAATAAGTATAACAACCGTGCCCTTGTAACGCAAGTTTCATTTTGTTATACTAGCGGCACAATCCCTATTAAAAAGAAGGTTATTATGGCGAAAAATTATAGATCCACCCCGGGGCCGTCACTTCGCTACGACGCCCGTGGACAGCTCGTAAAAAGTAAACCGAAGTCGCGCGTTCTGCACTTCATCCTCTGCTACCTGCTTCCGTACCTGATCATCAACGGACTGATTCTCCTCTTCGTGATCCAGCAGCCGACGATCGAGACGACCGAGCCAGACACGAAGGATTACCAGACGGCTTCGATCGAAATCAAGGTCGATTCCCTGGTGCCGCTGAAGTCACTGACCGCGACCATGGACGGCGCAGAGCTTCCGCTCGAGAAGTCCGGTTCGATCTGGACCGCTGATGTCACGAAGAACGGAACCCTGACCCTGAACGCGAAGTCCATCAACGGCATGTCGAAGACGACCTATGTACAGATCAATCTCCTCGACGACGTCGGTCCGACCGTCGACGAGGAGTCCGTCAATCTCGGTGCCGGCTACCTCGAGTTCACCGTCTCCGACACCCAGTCCGGTGTGAACTGGGATTCGATCTACGGTGTTGACTCGCTCGGCAATAACGTGAAGCCGACCGATATCAATAAACAGAGCGGCCGCGTCACCTTCTCCATGGCCGGCGACGCCATCACCGTCTATATCCGCGACCTCGCAGACAACGAAAGCTCCGCGAACTTCTCCGTGAATTAAACTTCATCAAAAAAGCTGGTCGGATCGACCAGCTTTTTTGATATAAGCGTTCTTTCAGGGTCCCGGAGGTGTGCCAGCAGAAGCCATACGGAGAGGTCGTGAAGAATCAAAATTCCACCCCTTAGAAGTACTTGGTGTCATCTCTCCTTGGAACCCTCTAGCAACGCTGAGTTTTCATAAAGAAAACTCAGCGATTGCAGAGGGCCTAGTACTTCTTAGGGGTGGAATTTTAGAGTCTTCCGAGCTCAGAGTACTGTGCTTCTGCTGACACAGCTCCGGGGCCTGTATAATGTTACTTTGCTGGCTTCGCCGACGCCTCCTGGAAACGACCATAGGTGCGCAGGATCCCACAGATCACCTGCTTTTCATGCTCGGTGAACGCGTCCTCCGTCATACGCCATTGCCAGTTGTGACCGGAGGTACCCGGCTGGTTGATGCGCGCCTCTCCGCCGAGGCCGAGGTAGTCACCCACCGGCACGATCACGGTATCCGCGATGGACGCCATCGCACGCTTGATCAGCAGCTCCGGCATCGCATTCCAGTCGTTGCCAGAACGGCTCATGTACTGGTACATATAGTCCCGCTGCCAGTCCGGGATGGTCTCGAACCAGTGGCGGAGGGTGTCATTATCATGCGTCCCCGTGTAGCAGACACAGTTCGGCGTGGTGAAGTTGTGCGGCAGATAAGCATTGCCCGCACCCGAATCCCAGGCAAACTGCAACACCTTCATGCCCGGGAAGCCGGTCGCAGCCATCAGCTTCCGGACCTCATCCGTGATGACACCGAGGTCCTCCGCGATGATCGGCAGGTCCTTCGTACCGAAGTGCTGGTACATCGCGCGGAACAGTCCCATGCCCGGGCCCTTCACCCACGCACCGTTTTCCGCCGTGTCATCACCGAACGGTACCGCATAGTAGGCCTCGAAGCCCCGGAAATGATCGACGCGGAGACAGTCGTACATCGAAAGGCAGTACTCCATGCGCGCACACCACCAGGCGTACTTCGTCTTCTTATGCGCGGCCCAGTCATAGAGCGGGTTGCCCCAGAGCTGACCGCTCGCAGAGAAGGCATCTGGTGGAACTCCCGCTACCTTCGAAGGATGGCCGTCCTTCGTGTACTGGAAGAGCTCGCGATGCGCCCAGACATCTGAAGAATCCGGTGCGCAGTAGATCGGGATATCCCCGAGGATCTCGATGCCCCTCGCCGCCGCGTAGGCGCGAAGTGCCGCCCACTGCTTATTAAACTCATACTGCACGAAGGCGTAGAACGCGACCTCGTCCGCATGCTCCGCACGGAACGAAGCCACCGCCTTCGGATCGCAGTCACGCAGCTCCTCCGGCCAGACATCCCAGCTCGCACCGGAAAGTGAATCCTTGATCGCCATGAAAACGCAGTACTCGATGGTCTCTGGGCGAAGCTCTGCGAAAAGCGCCTCGACATCACCGCTCTGCTCCTTGAAATGCGTGAAGGCAAGCTTCAGCGCCTTGTTCTTACTGTTGTAGAGCTTCCCGTAGTTGACACGTTCAATGCTGTCGACCGGCACGCCTTCCTCCTGCCGTACATTCGCCGGCTGCTTCAGCCAGCGTCGAAGGTCGCGGAAGGCCACATCCCGGTCATGCGCGAACCAGATGGCCGGCGCTTTCTTCGCATCCGATGCAGCAGCATCTTCCGGAGCCTCTTCTTCGGTTTCGTCTGCCACTGCCGCCGGCTGCTTCTGTGCCTTCGCTTCCGCCTCAGCGCGTGCAAGCGCCGCATAGTCGACCGCGTCACCGAAGTCAAACGCCTCCGGATCCGCGAGCTCCTCTCTGCTCAGCAGTCCCTCCTCGACCAGCAGGTCGAGGTCCACGAAATACGGATTCCCCGCGAAGGCGGAAAATGCCTGGTACGGTGAATCGCCGAAGCCCGTCGGGCCCATCGGCAGGATCTGCCAGATCTTGTTTCCGGTCTCACATAATAAATCGATAAAACGATATGCTTCCTCGCCAAGTGTTCCGATGCCGTACTTTCCCGGCAGCGAGAACACCGGCATCAAAATGCCTGCTTTCTTCATACTCTGTCTTCCCCTTTATCCCTTGCGACGCTTCGTCAGCTTCTGGTCAAGCGCAGCCTTCGCGGCGCTCGTCTTCTTCGGCGCAGCTTCCTTCTTTACAGTCGCTGCCTTCGTCACCGTCTTCTTCGGCGTCGTCTTCTTTACCGTCGTCTTCTTCGCAGCGGTCTTCTTCGCGGCTGCCTTCTTCGCTTCCGTCGCCTTCGGTGCCGGCTCCGCGCATGGTGTCAGCTGGTAAATGGTGGTCGACATCGCCGGGATCTCGAGATCGACGGCGTAGTCACGCTCATCCCAGTCGGCCTTCACCGCCTTATGTGCCGTGCGCTTCACGGCGCCGCTTCCACCGTACTTCTTATCATCACTGGAGATGAGGGACTTCGCGGAGCACATGAACGGAACACCGACACGGAACTTCGGATGCACGACGTTATCAAAGTTCGATACCACGAGGAGGGTCTCCTCCGGCTTGTCGGTCTTTCGAACGAACATCACCATGGACTCCTCCTGGTAGGAGCAGTTGATCCACTCGAAGCCGTCCGTGACGTAATCCTGCTGCCAGAGCGCCGGATGTGTCCGGTAGACAGCATTGAGATCCCGTACGAAGTCCTGGACGCCCTCGTGTACCGGGTACTCGAGGAGATTCCACTCGAGCTCCTGGTTCTCGGACCACTCGTCATACTGCGCGAAGTCCTGGCCCATGAAGAGAAGCTTCTTGCCCGGATGCGTCCAGAAGTAGCCATACGCGGCACGAAGATTCTGTGCCTTCTCCTCGAAGGTCTCGCCCGGCATCTTCCCGAGCATCGAGCCCTTGCCGTGCACGACCTCATCATGCGAGAGCACAAGCATGAAGTCCTCGGAGTAGTTATAGATCATAGAGAAAGTGAGCTGGTTATAGCTGCCCTTCCGGAAGAACGGATCCGTGCCCATGTAGCTGAGGAAGTCGTTCATGAAGCCCATGTTCCACTTGAGGTCGAAGCCGAGGCCGTCCTGCTCGACGTCACCGGTGATGTTCGGCCATGCCGTGGACTCCTCTGCGATGAGCAGGGTACCCGGGAAGCGCTTGTGGAACTGCGAGTTCAGATGCTTCAGGAACTCCACCGCATCGAGGTTCTCGTTGCCGCCGTAGATGTTCCGCGGTGCATCCTCGCCCTGACGACCATAGTCGAGGTAGAGCATAGAGGCCACGGCATCCATACGGATACCATCCGCATGATAGCGGTCTGCCCAGAACATCGCACTGCCAATCAGGAAGTTCGACACCTCGTTCTTCCGGTAGTTGAAGGTCAGGGTGCCCCAGTGCGGGTGGCTCGCGAGCCGTGGATCCGGATTCTCATAGAGCCCCGACCCATCGAACTGTGCAAGCCCCCAGCTGTCGCGCGGGAAGTGCGCCGGTACCCAGTCGAGGATGACGCCGATGCCAGCCTCATGCATGTAATTCATGAAGTACATGAAGTCCTCCGGTGTACCGTAGCGGCTCGTCGGAGCGTAGTAGCCGGTCACCTGATAGCCCCAGCTTGCATCGAGCGGATGCTCCATCACCGGCATGAGCTCAACATGCGTATAGCCCTCCTGCTTCACATAATCCGCCACCTTCACCGCGAGCTCACGGTAATTGTAGAACTCGGAGCCGAGCTGCGTAGTGCCGTCCTCATTGACCGCCTGCTGCTTCCGTGCGAAGGAGCCGAGGTGCAGCTCATAGACCGACATCGCTTCCTCCTTGATGCCGGCGACACCGCGCTCCGCCTTCTGCTGCTGCCATGCCGCATCCGTCCACGCAAACTGTCCGATGTCTTCCACGATGGAGGCATTGCCCGGACGAAGCTCGAAGCCGAAGGCATACGGATCGATCTTCAGGAACGGCTCCTGGTGGTGACACTTGATCTCATACTTATAAAGGCTGCCCGGGGTGAGGTGTGGGATGAACAGCTCGAACACGCCGGAATCGCCGAGGCGCTGCATCATATGGCGGCGGCCATCCCAGAGGTTGAAGTCGCCGACTACAGAAACACGCTCTGCGTTCGGTGCCCATACGGAGAACGCGACACCATCGACGCCGTTGATCCGGATCGGGTGTGCGCCCATCTTCTCATAGATGTCATACCAGATGCCGCCCTGATACTTCTTGATATCACGGTCGGTATAGGTCGACGGGAAGGCATACGGGTCCTCGGTGTCCTCCGTCGTGTCGTTGTCATAGGTGATGTGGTAGGTATAGGCCGGAAGTGCCTCGTTCCAGGCCTCCTCCAGCGGCAGGAGGGTCGCGAAGAAGCCGGCCTCATCGACGAGCTCCATCGGATAGCGCTGTCCGCCGAGCACGAGCTCGATCGATTTTGCGGTCGGTACGAAGCTCTGCACCAGCAGCCCCTCCGGGATGATGTGCGCACCGAGGATCTTCTTCGGGTTCGCGGTTTCCGCGTAGGTGACGTCCTCCACCTCCGCCCAGTTCATGATCTCTTCTAATCTCTCATTCATGCTTTATCTCCTTCATCTCATACATCAGATGGATGCTTCTTCACTTCGGAAGGCGACCTCTTCTCGGTCGCCGTGTGCCCGGATGCCACGCCTGCAGCTGTCGTCTCCGTCTGCGTTTCCTGGGCCAATGCTGTCGGCCGCTGCTTCAGATAGCGTTTATGTACTTTCTTTTTCGTCTGAAAGTCCGGATCCTTCACCGCCTTCAGCACGACGATGGAGCGCGGCTCTACGGTATACCGCTCCTCGAGAAGCCTCCGCTCCTCCGGATAGATGCCGTTCGTTTCCTCCATGGCGGTATCGATCACCGCGGCCCACTTCATGCCGAGCGGCGGATGCGCCAGCAGGAAGCTGTGCTTTTCCCAGTGCATGTTGTAGAGCACGAGGAAGGTGTCATCTCCGGCATAGGCACCGGCATACATGACACCGAGCTGTCGGCGGAAGTTCTCGCTGTCCGGCCGCCAGGCGTTCTCGCCATGGAAGCTGATGTCCGGGATACCGACGGAGCGGTAGTCCATCTGGCGAAGCGCTGTGCCCTGATGGAACACCGGGTGCTGCTTCCGGAACTGAATCGCGTAGCGCGCGAAATCGTAGAGCTCCCGGTTCCGCTCGATGAGCCGCCAGTCGAGCCAGTTCGTCGGATTATCCTGACAGTACGGGTTATTGTTTCCGAGGCGGGACTGGCCGAACTCGTCACCCGCGTGGATCAGCGGGGTGCCCTGACTCAGCATCAGCAGCAGCCACGCGTTCCGCCACATCTTCTTCCGGAGAAGCTTGATGGACTTCTTCCGGGTCGGACCCTCCTCGCCGCAGTTCCAGCTGTAGTTCTGGTCGGTACCGTCGCGGTTATCCTCATGATTCTCTTCGTTGTGCTTGCGATCATAGGAGAGGACATCCGTCAGACTCATGCCTGAGACATTGGCCATATACTGGATGCTCGCCCGGTTCGACGGGTTCTCGCGCACGCGCTGCATGAGCGTCGGCAGCATGCTCTCGTCGCCCTTCAGGATGCGGCGCATGTCGTTCTGGAAGCCGTCGTTATAGTCGGCGAGGTAACGCCCCGGTGCTGCCTCGGCAGCGCCATGGGTCGGCGTCTCCGGAATCTGGCCCTGCCAGCTGTCGGCCCAGATCTTGAAGCGGCTCAGCCACGGATCACGGGCGATGACACTATACGGCGCGGCGCCGATCAGGTGGATGCCGTCGACGTGATAGTGGATGCGCCAGTAGCGCATGACGTTCACGATGTGATCCGGGATGGTTTCACTGGTAAAGTACAGGTCGACCACGATCTCCATGCCGTGCGCGTGCAGGGTATGCACGAGCTTCCGGAACTCGTTCCGCGGATTTTTGTGGTCGGAGGTGAAGCTCGATTTCGGTGCGAGCTGCAGGGCATCCTTCGTGAAGCCCCAGTAGTTGATGCGACCCGTCGGGCGGAGCTCGACCTCGTATGGGTTGTCATGGCCGTAGTCCGGGAGCATAACCTCGTTAAATTCATACGGTGGCATCAGCTCGAGCGTCGTGACGCCGAGCGCCTCGAGGTACGGAAGCTTCTCAAGGATGCCCTGGAAGCTGCCCCGGAGCTCATGATCGAGGCCGGAACTGTGGTGCTCCGTGAAGCCACGCACATGGAGACGGTAGATGATGCTGTCCTCGTACGGCAGATCGAGCGCCCGGTCCTGTCGCCAGGCCTCACTCGATTCCGGAATCGCCGTCGCCTCACCGATCGGCGTCTTCAGGATACGGGTACCATCCTTCAGATTTCCGAAGCTCTTCCGCCCCTCAAACACCGTGCCATTCGGATCGGTGAAGATGCGGCCATCCGCCTCGTAGCAGTAGCTGAGCTCCGTGAGCAGGATGGCGGATGCAGGCTGCCTCTTCTCGTGCACCCTCGCCTGCGCATCCGCTGTGCCCGCAGCTTCCCTGCAAGCGTCCCCCTCGCCGCCTCGTGGTCCGGATGTGACCGGCAGCTCCAGATGCCAGACATCTCCGATCCGATCCGCCGGATCGAAGGCGATCTGACGAACACGTCTGTTTTTATGATATAGATTCAGAAACAGCTGCTCTGTACGAACCGCTGCCTCGAAGATGTAATGGTCATTTTCCTTCTTTAAGCCTAGCATGATGTCCCTTCTTCGTTGTCGTTGTCTTTCTCTATCCTCGTGTCGCCAAGCATTCCCCCTACATGGCATGTGCTGCTGCGATGTATCCGAACCTTCGTATACACCTATTATAGCATTCCTGAATCCGGTTTTTCATTTCAGATCTCGATGTCCAGCTCGATCGGACAGTGGTCGGAGCCGAAGATCTCCTGGTGGATCGACGCACCCTTGACCCGGTCGCGGAGCTGCTCGGAGACGATGAAATAGTCGATACGCCAGCCGACGTTCCGATCACGCGCCTTCATACGGTAGGACCACCAGCTGTACTCATCGGTGGCATCCGGATACAGGAGACGGAAGGTATCGATGAAGCCGGAATCGAGAAGCCGCGACATCTTCGCACGCTCCTCATCCGAGAAGCCGGCGTTCTTATGATTGGTCGCCGGGTTCTTCAGGTCGATCTCCTCGTGGGCGACGTTCAGATCGCCGCAGTAAATCACCGGCTTTTTCTTATTCAGTTCACCGATATACTGCCGCCAGGCATCCTCCCACGTCATACGGTATGGAAGACGCTTCAGCTCATTCTGGGAGTTCGGCACATAGACGGTCAGGACATAGTAGTCCGGAAATTCCGCGGTGATCACACGCCCCTCATGATCATGCTCCTCGATCCCCATGCCGTAAGTCACGGCCAGCGGCTCCTCCTTCGTAAAAAGCGCCGTACCGGAATAGCCCTTCTTCTCCGCATAGTTCCAGTACATGTGATAGCCCGGAAGGTCCAGCTCCAGCTGCCCCTCCTGCAGCTTCGTCTCCTGCAGACAGAAGATATCCGCATCCAGGCTTTCAAACACCTCCATGAAGTTCTTCCCCATGACCGCCCGAAGCCCGTTCACATTCCACGAAATCATTTTCTTCATATAGTAAATTCCTCTGTTTATCTCTCAAATTCTGAACAGCTCTATTCTAGCATGGTTTAGTGGTATTTTCTTTTATAATTCAGCAATAAAAAGAAATAAAACAAGAGGCCCAGCGGACCGGC
>CAKQED010000065.1:0-10588 GCA_934229835.1 uncultured Oribacterium sp.
GGTCTACATGATGGACTTCGACCGGACGACGCATCAGATCTTCGAGGGCGACAGCGAGGATTTCGCGGGCAAGCGGATCACGCTCGGTGTCGGAAATACGGATGATATCGCCGTGCAGAAGTCGAAAAATGAGCATTATATCGCATTTAAGACGGATCAGGGGCTCTGGCGCTACGATCAGTCCTCGAAGAGCGGACATGCGGTGAATATCTTCAGCTACCGCTCGGATACGGATGATGGCGTCCGCGCAAACTATGATCAGCATGACATCAAGATCCTGTCGGTATCCGATAAGGGCGATGTAGATTTCCTCGTGTACGGTTATGTGAACCGGGGAAGCCATGAGGGATATAATGGTATCCTGTACTACCGCTATGACAGCTCGAATGACACCGTGACGGAGAACTTCTTCATCGCGATCCCGGAGGTATATGATCAGATACGCTGGAATATCGAGAAGCTCGCCTACTTGTCTAGTGACGGACTCCTGTATCTCTACTACGGCGGCAGCATCTACGGCATCGATACGAACAGTCTCGAGGTCGTCACGATCGCTACAGGACTGCAGGAGTCGGGCTTCGCAAGCTCGGATACGCAGCAGTACATCGCTTACCAGAATACGGATGCGGAGGACATCTATCACGCCGCGAAGATCACGCTCGTAAATCTCGAGAGTAATCAGTCCAGCGAGATCCAGGGCGGTGGCTATCTCCGTGTGATCGGCTTCAACCAGGATGACCTGATCTACGGTATCATCAATCCGGCATACGCCAGCATCTATACCGAGAAGCATAAGATTCCGATCAGCGAGATCCATATCGTCGGACCGGATCTCAGCGATAAAACGAGCTATGCGAAGGATGGGCTGCTCTTTACGAACGTTCGTGTGAGTGGAACCCGCCTTCACTTCGATAAGATCCGTCCGGTCGAGGGTGGACACTATGAGGCTGCCGGCGAGGATACCATCATCTCGAATCGTGAACAGACCGATGCGAGACTTAGTGGTGTCGGCTCGTACACGGATAAAATCCTTCAGAAGGTCTGGTATATCGAGATCAAGGACCTCGGCACGAAGCATGTGCGGAGCACGGCACCGAAGAATCTCTCTCTCGAGCGTGCCTCCTCCATCGACCTCAACATCACGGAGGATAGAAATGCGATATCGATGTTCTATGCCTACGCACACGGTCATTTCCAGGGCCGTACCCGGACGCTCGAAGAAGCCTACGAACTCGTGTACGACGACTTCGGTTATGTGCTCACCGCCGATGGGGAATTCGTATGGAATCGTGTGGATAAGAGCACAATGGTGACGATCCAGAACGCGACGGCCCTCGCCGAGGAGCCGCTTACGAAGCTTTCGAAGCTGACCACGATCGACACCTATGATACCTACAGTATGGTCAATGCTTATGGCATGGACCTGGGCTCGGCTCTTTACTTCCTGAATAAGGGCTACCCGCTGATCGCGTATCTCGAGGACAGCTGCTATCTGATCTACAGCTATGACTCATTTAATATCCGTCTGGTGGATCCGGTGAGCGGAAGCCAGAATGTCGTCGGACGAGAGGATGCGGAAGCGATGTTCCGTCAGGATGGGAATCGATTCGTCGGGATCGTGCCACACAAAACCTGAGTCAAAACGCCGAAGGGCCGGCAACAGAAACACTGTGTTTCTGTTGCCGGCCCTTCGGCGTTTTGTATCAGTCCTTCGATTGAAAATCCAGCAGTGCGTCTGCGAGTGCAGCGAACTGTGCGAGGGTGAGCGCTTCGCCACGGATGGTCTCGGAGAGACCGAGGGAGGCGAGGGCTTCACGGGTGGCGTCCTTCGGGATGGAGGCGAGGGAAGAGAGTGCGTTCAGCAGTGTCTTCCGGCGCTGTCCGAAGGCGGCCTTGATGATCTGGAACATCCAGCGCTCGTCCTCGACCTGTACCGGTGGTTCGGCGTAGCGCTTCAGCCGGATGACGGCGGAGCCGACATTCGGGCGTGGGATGAAGCAGTGTGGTGGCACCTCCTGGATGATGTCCGGCTCGGCGTAGTACTGCACCGCGAGGGAGAGGGCACCGTAATCCTTCGTGCCTGGTCCTGACTGCATGCGATCGGCGACTTCCTTCTGCACCATGACGGTGATCGACTGGATCGGTGCATGGCTCTCGAAGAGGCCCATGATGATCGGGGTCGTGATGTAGTAAGGGAGATTCGCGACGACCTTCACCGGATTTCCGTGGTTATAGGTCGCGATGACCTCGTGGAGATCGAGCTTCAGTACATCATTGTGGATGATGGAGACATGATCATACGCCTGTAAGGTATCGTGGAGGATCGGGATGAGGTTCGCGTCGATCTCGACGGCGACGACATGGCCGGCCGCCTCTGCGAGTGCCTGGGTCATCGTGCCGATGCCGGGTCCGATCTCGAGGACACAGTCGTCCTTCGTGATTTCCGAGCTCCGGATGATGTTCTGGAGCACGTTTTCGTCGATCAGGAAGTTCTGACCGAAGCGCTTCTGGAAGCGGAAATCGTTTTTCTGTATGATTTTGATGGTTTCCTGTGGGTTGATTAATTTATTCATAGGCGTAGTGTACCATAATTTATAGAAAAAATCTCCCGGATTGCTCCGGGAGATTCAAATTCTTCATTCGATTCGCAACAGTTCAGGCAGAGGGACCCGGAGGAGCGGAAACGGAGGCACAGTACTCCGAGACCGGTGAAATCTAAGTCGGGGACCCTGAGCGGCACGGCACGGTTACGAAGCATGGACTTCAGTGGCTGCGGCGTACGACGCGTGCGACGCGGAGGCGGCCACGGTTCAGCAGGAAGCAGAGGCGTGCCCATCCTTCGACGGCGTTTGCAAGAGACTCCTGCGCAGCGACGGTCTTGTCGCTGAGGGTCAGGATGCAGCCGAGACGGGAGGTCGGAATCGAGGTGGAGAGAGGGAACATGTGGCTCCAGATCGCACGCTTCTCCTTATAGGAAAGATAGAAGCCTTCCTTCTCTGCATTTTCTACCGCGTCTTCCGGGTGATAGAAGCAGTACCAGCGTCCGTCATGGATGGTCTTATCCACCTTATGATAATCAATCAGGCAGAAATCGTGCAGAAGACCTACACGTGCGGCACTGTCCGGATCGACACCGATATGCAGTGCGATCGCGGCAGCCATCTTCGCGACGCGGACCGAGTGATCGTAGGTGTTCGTGCTGCCATGACGAGGTACGGACATCAGTTTTCGATACGCACGATTCTCGGTGATCGTCGGGTACTGCTTCGCAAACTGCACTGCGTCATCATTTAAAACCATCGGTATATTCCTTTCTGATGCAAGGCATCGAGACAAAAAACAGAATAAGTGAACACGAGCGCCGCCTGCAGTTACTGCAGTGCGGTCCATACGTCGCAGGCTTCGGTCAGAAGTTTCAGAACAGAGCCTGCATCTCGTATAGCTGCTCGTAATTATTAAAACTATATACGAATGCACGAAAGGCCGTCAATTATATTTAGTAAAATTTTAGAAAAGAGTATGTAAAAAGCAAAAATCTTAGAGATTTCTGCATATTGTGAAGGTCTTTCCGGATGGCTACACTAATAGCTGATTTAAACTGTATACAAAAGGCCGGGTGCCGCATGTATACATTGACCGAAAAACATCGAGGTCAGCGTGGATCCGCGTCCTCCGGTGTTGATCTGCAGCAAACCTAACCGAGGCTTTATCATGAAGCGTTTTTACCATAGACACAGAACCGCTGTCCTCGATATGACGACCATCGCAGCGGTGATTCTTTCCTTTTTTTCCGCCCTTCTCCTGTTCAGCCTGCGCTGGCTGATGAATACCTGGTCGGAGCTCACCGTGGATGAGGTCCTGTATCACCTCTTCGCGCCGCTCCAGGGCACCAGCACCGCGATGGTGCACGAGTACATCCTGAAATGTGCGATTCCGGCCGCGATCATCGCGATCGTCATCATCGCGATCTTCATCGTCTGCCGGCATAAGCAGAACTATCGGAAGCTCGTGACGCTCGCACTGCTCGCCGCCTTCTTCACCACCGGCTTCACCGTGCTCGATGCCTGGGACGACCTCGACATCGGCGCCTACATCAAGTCGCAGCTCGAGACCTCCCGCTTCATCGACGATCACTACGTCGATCCGAAGAACGTGACGCTTCGCTTCCCGGAGAAGAAGCGGAACCTCATCTACATCTTCATGGAGTCCACCGAGGTGACCTTCGCCGACCAGGCCTCCGGCGGTGCCTTCCCGCAGAACACGATCCCGGAGCTCACGAAGATCGCCGAGGATCACGAAGACTTTTCGGGTGCGGCACCGACCCTCAACGGTGGGTACGCCATGCCAGGTGCGACCTGGACGATGGGCGCCATGTTCGCGCAGACCTCCGGACTTCCGCTGAAGATTTCCATCGATCAGAACGCGATGGACTCGCAGAAATCCTTCTTCCCGGACATTCTCACGATCGGTGACATCCTCGAGAAGCAGGGGTACACCCAGGAGTTGATGCTCGGCTCCGTCGGCTACTTCGGTGGCCGCAAGCTCTACTTCCAGACCCACGGAAACTATGCCATCAAGGACTTCAGCTACTGGAAAAACCAGCACAAGTTCCCGGCGAACTACTGGGTCAACTGGGGCTTCGAGGACCGGAAGCTCTACGAGTACGCACAGGAGGAGCTCACCCGCCTCAGCAGCAGTGAGCAGCCGTTCAACCTCACGATGCTGACCGTCGACACGCACTTCCCGGACGGCTATGTCTGCCCGCTCTGCCCGACGACCTTCGATGAGCAGTATGCGAACGTCTACGCCTGCGCATCGAAGCAGCTCAGCAGCTTCCTCGACTGGTGTAAGCAGCAGGACTGGTACGCCGACACGACGATCGTCATCTCCGGCGACCACCCGACCATGGACCACGACTTCTGTGACGATGTGCCGGAGAACTACGAGCGGACCGTCTACACGGCGTATGTCAATGCTGCCGTCCAGCCAGTCCGTGCAGAGCGCCGCGACTTCACGACCTTCGATGATTTCCCGACGACCCTCGCGGCACTCGGCGTCGATATCGCGGGCAACCGACTCGGCCTCGGCACGAATCTCTTCTCCGATGTACCGACGCTCTCCGAGCAGTTCGGACGCGCGAAGGAGAAGGAAGAGCTCGAGAAGAAATCGGCACTGATGGAGCAGCTCGGGCAGATCGACGAGCAGGCAGCCATCGAATCGAAAGAAGCGAAGGAGCTGAAAGAAAAAGAGAAAAAAGAAAAGGCAGCCGCCGAATCACGCGCTGCCGCCAAGTGAACAGATAGCTGATAGAAAGAGCCCCTCCGGGGGCTCTTTCACGTTACTCCTGTGCATTCCGCTTCAGGATGTAGTCGATGGCATCCGCGATGCCATCCTCGAGGATGGACGGGCAGATGTAGTCCGCGACATCCCTACACTCCTTCTTTGCATTGCCCATCGCGATGCCGAGCCCGCAGTGCTCGATCATCCCGACATCGTTCCAGCCATCACCGATCGCGGCCGCCTCCTCGAGCGAGAAACCATAGTCCGCGAGGAGCGCATCGATGCCCGACACCTTCGAGATGCCCTTCTTCGTGAGATCGAAGCTCATGCCGTCGGACCAGCGCACGAGCTCGCACTCCGGCACCCGCGCCTCCATGACATCTGCCTCATCCAGTGTCATGATCGGGATCATCATATAGATCGGATTCTCCAGCGCCTCCTGTACCGGCCGCACCGGCGGCTGCGCTGAGTTGATGTGCTTCAGCACCGAAAGCAGCTCCGGCGTCACCATATTTGCGTAGATCGCACGCTCCTCCTCGAAGAGGCAGGCGAAGGGCTGCTCCTCACAGAGCGCCAGCACCTTCTCCACCGCTGAATGCGGGATCTCGATGCGCTGCACGACCCGCCCGTTCCGCGGATCGAAGTACGCCATCGGCTCCGGGCTGTCCTTCACATCGAAGCGGTACGGCTCCTCGTGCCGGAGATGCTCCCCGCGCGCGATCGCTGCATCCACCTTCTTCGAATTCAGCACATAGCAGAACTCCCCATCCATGGTGACGAAGGCATCGAAGCGCATCCCCTCCGTGAGGTTCTCGTTCCGGATCTCCATCCAGTGCCGTCCCGTCGCGATCGCACAGAGGATCCCCGCCTCATGTGCCCGCCGGAGGGCCGCCTGCGTCGACGCCGGTACCCGTCCGGTCTCGAACGGTCGCAGCGTGCCATCGATATCAAAAAAGATGATCTTAATCATAAAATTCGTTTCCTCCAGTTGTTTCATGGTAACAGTTCAGAGAGGGGACCCGGAGGGACGGCAACGGAGGCACAGTACTCCGAGACCGGTGAACTCTAAGCCGGGGACCCTAAGCGGCACTAGGCCCTCTGCAATCACTGAGTTTTCTTCATGAAAACTCAGCGTTGCAGAGGGTGCTAAGGAAAAAAGTACCAAGTGCCGCTAAGGGGACCCGGCTTGATTTCACACGGTCTCTACGTATGGCCTCTGTTGCCGGCCCTCCGGGTCCCCCCTGCCTGAACTGTTACGTTTCATGGGCTGATGTCTTCGGTTCGAGCTTCATCCCGCGCTGCACCGTGCCAGCGCCGAAGCGCTCCTGCAGGGTCTTCGACAGGGCCTGCAGCTTCCGTTCCTTCTCAGCCTTCCGGCGCGTGTCACGGATCTCTGCCTCGATCTCTGCGCGGTTCTCTGTGAGCTCCTCGAGCGTCATCTGACGGAAATCGCCATGGTCGAGGTTTGCGGTGAAGATCGCCATCAGGCGAACCTTCCGTCCCTGCCCGAAGAGGCCGTCCGGCGCATCGAGCAGCTGATGCATGAGGGTGACGGCGACCGAGAGGATCTTCTCCGGATCCTGCGTCGGGTCCGGCAGCTTCTGCTGTACCGAGCGGCGCCTGAAATCATCGGTCTTCGCGGAGAAGCCGACCGTGCCGGCGTAGAAATCATACTTCCGAAGCCGCCCCGCGACCTTCACCGCGAGTGCCCGCATGATCTCCATGCCCTCGGTCTCGAGATTATCCTCGTCGATATCCACCGTCGTCGTGATCTCGTTCGAGATGCTTTTCGCCTCCTCCTGCACCGCAGACACCGCGCGCGTCGAGATGCCATGGGCGGCCATATGAATATAGCTGCCTGCATTGGCGCCCAGAAGACCGGTGAGGATCGTCGGGTCGAGGCGGGCGGCATCGCCGATCGTATGGATGCCGATGCGCCGGAGCTTCTCCGCGGTCTTACTGCCGCAGCCGTAGAGGTCCTCGATCGGGAGCGGCCACATCTTCGCCTCGATCTCAGAGGGGTAGAGCGTGTGGATCTTATCCGGCTTCTCGAGGTCGGAGGCCATCTTCGCGAGGAGCGTGTTGCTCGAGATACCGACATTGACCGTGAAGCCGAGGGTATCGCGGATCTCGTCCTTCAGGAGCACCGCGGCATTCATGGGGAATGCAAGCGACCGGAGCCGGGTGGCCTTCTCGCCCGTCAGTGTCCCCGCGACGATCTGCTCGAAGATGGCGCTCCGGATCGACTGCTCGGTGCCGGTCATGTCGAGGAAGGCTTCATCGATGGAGAGCTGCTCGACGACCGGAGCATACCTGTGCAGGATCTCGATGAAGGCCGCGGAGTATGCGCGGTAGGTCTCGAAGTCAGAGGGCACGAGGACGAGGGAGGGGCAGCGCTCGAGGGCCTGTACGACGGGCATCGCCGTCCGGATGCCGTAACGCTTCGCCGGGAGGGAGCGCGCCGTGATGATGCCGTGGCGGGTTTTTACGTCGCCGCCGACCGCGGACGGGATCGTGCGGAGGTCGATCGCTGTCGGATCCTCGCGGAGGCGCTTCACCGCGGACCAGCTGAGAAACGCGGAGTTGACATCGATATGAAAGATCGTGCGGTCCATCGGGCCTCCTTTCTGATGAAGTGGGATGTATGTGGCAGAGGGCGAGGTTCAGAATTTGCTTTCATACTACGCAAACAATTTCGTATAGTATAGCAGAAAAGAGAATATCTGTGGTATGCTGTTAGCGTTTCCTTATCAAAAGGATGCGGATACATAAAAATGGAACATATATAAATCACAACAGGGGGAGCAACCAGATGAGAAAATCAAAGTATACGGTACTGATGCTGATGCTGGCGGCGTCGCTGTCGGCCTGTGGGCAGTCGAAGCCGGCGGAGACGACGGCAGCGGCCACGACCGTGGCAGCTACGACCGAGGCGGCGACGGAGGACAGTGCGGAGGCGGATCAGGCAGCGGCAGATCATGTGGCGTCGCTGATCGATGCGATCTATGTACAGGAGCGGACCGAGGATACCGATGCACAGTGTGCGGAGGCGAAGGCGGCCTGGGATCAGCTGACGGATGCGCAGAAGGCGCTCGTCGAGGGTGAGGAGGCTGATCCGGATTATTTCGGCCGCGACACCGGGGATGCCAGCAAGGATGATCCGCTGAACGAGGACGGTATCGGCGAGAAGGAGCTCCTCGTCGTGAGCTTCGGTACCTCCTTCAACGACAGCCGTGTGCAGGACATCGGCGGGATCGAGAAGGCGCTGCAGGCAGCGTATCCGGACTGGTCGGTGCGTCGCGCCTTCACCGCGCAGATCATCATCAATCACGTCCAGGCGCGTGATGGCGAGAAGATCGACAACATGGACCAGGCGCTGCAGCGTGCCGTCGACAACGGCGTCAAGCATCTCGTGATCCAGCCGACGCACCTCATGCACGGTGCGGAGTACGACGAGCTCTGTGCGGCCGCCGAGTCCTATAAGGATAAGATCGAGACCATCGAGATCGCCGAGCCGCTGCTCGGGGAGGTCGGACAGGATGGCTCCACGACCAACGCCGACAAGAAGGCCGTCGCGGAGGCGTTGACTGCCGAGGCAGTGAAGGCCGCCGGTTATGAGAGCCTCGAGGATGCAGCGAAGGACAGCACCGCCTTCGTGTTCATGGGTCACGGCACGAGCCACGCAGCCGCGGTGACCTACACGCAGATGCAGACCCAGATGGAGGAGCTTGCGTATGGGAACGTCTACATCGGCACCGTCGAAGGAAAGCCGGCGGAGACCGCCTGCGAAGCCGTGATCGAGCGCATCAAGGAAGCGGGCTATCAGAAGGTTGTGCTTCGTCCGCTCATGGTCGTAGCCGGTGACCACGCGAACAACGACATGGCCGGCGACGATGAGGACTCCTGGAAGAGCCAGTTCCTCGCATCCCGCGCCTTCGATACGGTGACCTGCCAGATCGGCGGTCTCGGCGGCATCCCGGCCATCGAACAGATCTACGTCGAGCACACCGCCGCCGTGATCGGTGCACCGACCGGTACGACGACTTCCGACAGTACCTCTGAGGCCAATGCAGACGCCCTCGAGGATGGTACCTACGCGGCAGACTTCACCACCGACAGCAGCATGTTCCACGTGAATGAAGCGGAGGACGGTAAGGGTGTACTTACCGTGAAGGACGGGCAGATGACGATCCATGTAAGCCTCGCTTCCGAGAACATCCTGAACCTCTTCCCGGGAAGCGCGGAGGATGCGAAGAAGGACGGCGCAGCGCTTCTGCAGCCGACGAAGGATACCGTGAAGTACGCGGACGGTACGGAAGAAGTCGTAAACGGCTTCGATATCCCGGTCCCGGCCCTCGACGAAGAATTCCCGCTCGCCCTCGTCGGTAAGAAGGGAAAGTGGTACGACCACATGGTGAAGGTTTCGAACCCGGTAAAAAAATAATCAAACTTTGTTAAAAATTAAATTAATTGTATCGACAAAGAAACAATATCGTGTATAATAATTAACGAGCGGAAAATGTAAGCGCTTTTTTGCTCGAGGATAGAGGAATCCACCGCTTTCGGCAGCGTCCGATGCTTTCTGAAAATATCAGAGAGAGGTCAGAAGCGTTCGGAAGATCCCCAAGGGATTCCGCTGACTGGTAACCAGAGAAGAGAAAGAGGTTAAACAGAATGGCAAAGATTGATTTAACGAAGTATGGCATTACTGACACAACAGAAATCGTATACAATCCATCATACGAGGAGCTGTTCGCAGAGGAGACCAAGGAAGGTCTTACAGGCTATGAGAAGGGCTTCGAGACAGAGCTCGGCGCTGTAGATGTATTCACTGGTGTGTACACCGGTCGTTCTCCTAAGGATAAGTTCATCGTCATGGATGAGAACTCCAAGGACACGGTATGGTGGACTTCTGACGAGTATAAGAATGATAACCACCCGGCTTCCAAGGAAGCATGGGCAGCTGTGAAGGAGATCGCTCAGAAGGAGCTTTCCAACAAGAAGCTTTATGTCATCGATGGCTTCTGCGGTGCCAACAAGGACACTCGTATGGCTGTTCGTTTCATCATGGAGGTTGCTTGGCAGGCTCACTTCGTAAAGAACATGTTCATCCGTCCGACCGCTGAGGAAGAGGCAAACTTCGAGCCGGATTTCGTCGTTTATAACGCATCCAAGGCGAAGGTTGAGAACTGGAAGGAGCTCGGTCTCCACAGCGAGACTGCGGTTGTATTCAACATCACCAGCCACGAGCAGGTTATCGTAAACACCTGGTACGGCGGAGAGATGAAGAAGGGTATGTTCTCCATGA
>CAKQED010000066.1:0-10217 GCA_934229835.1 uncultured Oribacterium sp.
ATGAGGTCGACTCCGTCCTGATCGATGAAGCACGTACACCGCTCATCATTTCCGGTCAGTCCGGAAAGTCCACGAAGCTCTATGAGGTCTGCGATGTGTTGGCCCGTCAGCTTCAGCGTGGTGAGGAGTCGGCAGAGTTCAGTAAGCTCGACGCGATCCTTGGTGAGGAGATCGAGGAGACCGGTGACTTCATCGTCAACGAGAAGGAGAAGACCGTCAACCTCACCCAGCAGGGTGTCCATAAGGTTGAGCAGTTCTTCCATCTCCAGAACCTCGCGGATCCGCAGAATCTGGAGATCCAGCACTGCGTGATCCTGGCGCTTCGTGCAAACAACCTCATGCACCGTGATAAGGACTACGTGGTCAAGGATGACGAGGTACTTATCGTCGACGAGTTCACCGGACGTATCATGCCGGGCCGTCGTTACAGCGATGGTCTCCATCAGGCGATCGAGGCGAAGGAGCATGTGAACGTCAAGCGTGAATCGAAGACCCTTGCGACGATCACCTTCCAGAACTTCTTTAACAAGTTTGATAAGAAGGCTGGTATGACCGGTACCGCACAGACCGAGGAGAAGGAGTTCCGTAACATCTATTATATGGATGTCATCTGTATCCCGACCAACAAGCCGGTACAGCGTGTCGACCTCGATGATGCGGTTTATAAGTCGAAGAAGGAAAAGTTCCAGGCCGTCGTGGATGAAGCGGTTCGTATCCACGAGACCGGTGCCCCGGTTCTGATCGGTACCATCAACATCGATACCTCCGAGCTCATCAGCGGCATGCTGAAGCGCCGTGGTATCAAGCACAACGTCCTGAATGCGAAGTTCCATGAGCTCGAGGCTGCCATCGTTGCCGACGCTGGTCAGCACGGTGCCGTTACCATCGCGACCAACATGGCCGGCCGTGGTACGGATATCAAGCTGGATCCGGAGGCACTGGCTGCCGGTGGTCTTCATATCATCGGTACCGAGCGCCACGAGTCGAGACGTATCGATAACCAGCTCCGTGGACGTGCCGGACGTCAGGGTGACCCGGGTCAGTCTCAGTTCTTCATCTCCCTCGAGGATGACCTGATGCGTCTCTTCGGTTCCGAGCGTCTCATGAATATGTTCGAGGCACTGGGTGTACCGGAGGGTGAGCAGATCCACCACAAGATGCTTTCCAACGCCATCGAGAAGGCACAGGAAAAGATCGAGCTGAACAACTACGGCATCCGTGAAAACCTCCTGAAGTACGACGAGGTCAACAACGAGCAGCGTGATGTCATCTATGCAGAGCGTGAGAAGGTGCTGAACGGTGACGATCTCCGCCCGACCATCATCAACTTCATCCAGGACATCATCGAGAACTATGTCGATGCGAACGTTCCGGAGGACGCCACCGCGAAGGACTGGGATCTCAGTGGTCTGAATGATACACTGATGAGCATCATCCCGCTTCCGAAGCTGCAGCTTACCGAGGAGCAGTTCAACTCGATGACGAAGAACGAGTTCAAGCAGCTCCTGAAGGAAGAGGCCATCAAGCTCTATGAGCAGAAGGAAGCCTCCTTCCCGAATCCGGAGCAGCTCCGTGAGGTAGAGCGTGTCATCCTTCTTCGTGTGATCGACCAGAAGTGGATGAACCACATCGATGATATGGATATCATCCGTGATGGTATCGGTCTTCAGGCATACGGCCAGAAGGATCCGCTCGTAGAGTATAAGATCCAGGGCTATCAGATGTTTGGCGATATGACACGTGCCATCAAGGAAGATACCGTACGCATCCTGTATCATATCCAGGTAGAGCAGAAGGTGGAGCGTGAGCAGCAGGCACAGGTTACCGGTACCAACCGTGACGACACCCTTGCGCAGGCACCGAAAAAGCGTTCCATCCGCAAGATCTATCCGAACGATCCGTGTCCGTGTGGATCCGGCAAGAAGTATAAGCAGTGCCACGGCCGTGACGAGTACCAGAAGATGATGAATCAGAAGGTATCCGAAGCACAGGCAGAGAAGGCACAGGACGAAATGCTTGATAACGCCGGCAAAAACTAAGTAAGCTTTCCTGCTCCCGCAGGGAAAGGCCGCGGATCATCATCGAATGCTTCGCGGCCTTTTATATACTTCGCTTCTCTTTCGGAGCGACCGACACCACACGGATGTCCGTGCAATCCGAAAGAGAAGCAACAGTGACGATGTAACACATAGCATGTAAAGGAAAACAAATGATCATTGAGTTAGACCAGTACAAGTATGAGCTTGGACAGAAGGAACAGGCCCTCCGGGATCTCGGCGCTTCCCTGGACCTTGATAATAAAAAGAAGCGCATCGCCGAGCTCGACCGTATGATGGAAGAGCCGGATTTCTGGACCGATCCAGAAAAGGCCAACCAGTACTCTACCGAGGACCGTCGTCTGAAGGATGATGTCAAAAGCTACGAAGAGCTCGCGCAGTCCTATGATGATATCGGCGCACTGATCGAGATGGCGGAAGAGGAGGAGGATCAGGATTCCGTGGCAGAGGTCAAGGAAATGCTGGATGATTTCATCGAGCGCCTCGATCAGATGTCGACGAAGCTTCTCCTTTCCGGAGAGTATGACAGTATGAATGCCATCCTGCGTCTCAACGCCGGTGCCGGTGGTACCGAGTCCAACGACTGGGCCGGTATGCTGTATCGTATGTATACACGCTGGGCGGAGCGTCATGGTTTCACCCTGAAGGTGCTGGATTATCTGGAGGGTGATGAAGCCGGAATCAAGTCCGTCACCATCGAGATCGATGGCGAGTATGCCTACGGCTACCTGCGCTCCGAGGCGGGTGTACACCGTCTGGTACGTATCTCTCCATTCAATGCACAGGCGAAGCGTCAGACCTCCTTCGTATCCTGTGACATCATGCCGGACATCGAGACCGAGATCGACATCGAGGTGCGTCCGGAGGACATCAAGATGGAGGTATTCCGTGCATCCGGTGCCGGTGGACAGCACATCAATAAGACCTCCTCAGCCGTTCGACTGATTCATATCCCGACCGGTATCGTCGTGGCCTGTCAGGAGGAGCGTTCACAGCTCCAGAACCGGAACAAGGCGATGCAGATGCTGAAGGCGAGACTGTACCTGAAGGAAAAGGCGGAGCAGGAAGCGATGCTGGCCGGCATCCGTGGCGAGGTCAAGGACAACGGCTGGGGCTCCCAGATCCGCTCCTATGTACTGCAGCCATATCGTATGGTGAAGGATCTCCGTTCCGGTGAGCAGACCTCCAATACCGATGCGGTGCTCGATGGTGATATCGATCGCTTCATCACCGCCTACCTTAAGTGGATGCAGCTCGGCTGCCCTGATCGCCGCGTTCAGGGAGAAGACTGATTTCAGCAGCGGGTAAGCGACGAAGCAGCACCACGAGCGAGAGAGAAGGACAGGTAGACACGATGAGCAGTCAATCCGATTATTTCGTTGTCCGGACCGGGGCACTGCCCGAGGTCCTGAAAAAGGTGGTCGAGGTAAAGCGTCTCCTCGAAACAGAAAAGGGCTTATCGGTGGCAGAAGCGACCGAACGCGTGAATATTTCCCGCAGTTCTTTCTATAAGTATAAAGAAGACATCTTCCCGTTTTATGATAGTTCGAAGGGGAAGACCATCACAATCATCGTCGAGATGCGGGATGTACTCGGAAATCTGGCGAAGATCTGCTCGACGGTATCTTCGTATAATGCAAACATCCTGACCATCCATCAATCGATTCCCATCAACGGAATCGCCACCCTGACACTCTCCATCGAGGTCCGGGAGGATACGTCGGACATCAATGCGATGATCCATGAGATCGAAGCATTGCCGAATATACACTATGTCAAGATTCTTGCGCAGGAGAGCATGCCTGGCTAGGCAGTCCCTGTAAAAACACAGGCATCCATCATTTAAAACGTAGCCGAACGCTTCGGAAACGTTACCAGCACGAAGGGGAAAATTATGAAAATTGCGATTTTAGGCTATGGCACCATCGGCTCCGGCGTAGCAGAGGTACTGCGCATCAATCAGGCGCAGATCGAAAAGAAGGTCGGCGAGCCGGTCGAGCTCAAGTATGTACTGGATCTTCGTACCGACATCGGTATCGATAATGATAAGCTGATTTCCGACTTTTCCGTCATCGAGAACGATCCGGAGGTCAAACTCGTCGTCGAGACCATGGGCGGCATTCACCCGGCGTATGAGTTTGTGAAGGCCTGCCTCGAGAAGGGGAAGCACTGTGTCACCTCCAACAAGGCACTCGTCGATGCGGTCGGTTCGAAGCTCATCAGCATCGCCCGCGAGCATCACTGTAATTTCTATTTCGAGGCTTCCGTCGGTGGTGGTATCCCGGTCATCCGTACGATCTACCATAACTATGCCGGCGAGAATCTGACCGAGATCACCGGTATCATGAACGGTACCACGAACTTCATCCTCACGAAGATGCGTGAGAAGGGGGCCGACTTCGAGGAAACCCTCGTCGAGGCACAGCATCTCGGCTATGCGGAGCGTGACCCGTCCTCCGATATCGACGGCTTCGACACCTCCCGAAAAACGGCGATCCTTCTCAGTATGGCCTCCGGCAATCGCTGCCGTCATGAGGATATCTATACCGAGGGTATCCGTGCAGTTTCGAAGCTGGACTTCCTCTATGCGCGTGAACTGGGTATGACCATCAAGCTGCTCGGCTCCGTACAGCAGGTCGAGGATAAGTACTTCGCCTATGTCGTCCCGATGATGATTCCGAAATCCGACCCGCTTTTCAGCGTCGATGGCGTTTACAACGGTATCCGGATCGTCGGAAACTGTCTCGGTACGACCATGCTCTATGGTATGGGTGCCGGCAAGATGCCGACCGCAAGTGCCGTTGTGTCCGATATCATCGCGGCCGTACGCCACCAGCATGATTTCCAGGGCATCGGCTGGACCGAGAAGATGATTCAGATCGAGCCGATGAGCTCGAACGCGTTCGCATATTTCGTTCGTGTCGAGGGCACACCGGATGCGGTGAAGAAGGAGCTCCGTGAGCTCTTCCTGGAGGACAGCTCGAAGCTGGTTCCGATCGCACTGGGCGGTCGTACCGATGAGTTCGCTTTTATCACCGATGTGATGTTTGAGGGCGACTTCCTGCAGAATGTCGCTGAGTTTGAGGAGAAGACCGGACGCCGGATCTTCCATTTCATCCGTACCGAGAAGGAAGAGGACTGATGATTTTTGAGAGTAATTCAGCGGAGGATACCTTCGCATTCGGACAGAAGCTGGGCCGCGAGGCGGTCCCGGGCGAGATCATCTGTCTCGATGGTGACCTGGGTGTAGGCAAGACCGTCTTCACCCAGGGCTTCGCCGCGGGACTCGGGATTGATGATTATGTGAATTCCCCGACCTTTAACATCGTGAAGGAGTACGAAGGCGGGCGTCTCCCGCTCTATCACTTCGATGTCTATCGTATCGGGGATCCGTCCGAGATGGAGGAGATCGGCTACGAAGACTATTTCTATGGTCAGGGCGTCAGCATCATCGAGTGGCCGGGACAGATCGAGGAGCTTCTTCCGAAGGAGGCCCGCTGGGTGCGCATCCGGAAGGACCTCACGAAGGGCTTCGACTACCGGCGCATCGAGTATTAAATATGGGATAACACTATGTTGATTTTAGGAATTGATTCATCCGGACACACCGCGAGCGTCGCCTTATACGCGGACGGTGTCGTCCTTTCGGAGTATGCATGCAATATCGGACTCACCCACTCTCAGACACTTTTACCTATGGTGGCTGAGATTTTTTCACGTACCGGACACACGGTCGAGGAGTTGGATGCCATCGCGGTCAGTGCCGGCCCAGGCTCCTTCACCGGTCTCCGCATCGGCGCCGCGACCGCAAAGGGACTCGCGCTCGGCTATGGTATCCCGCTCCTCGAGGTGAGCACCCTCGAGGGACTCGCGATGAATGTTCGGGATATGGATGAGGTTTATGTGCATCCGATCATGGATGCACGCCGCAGTCAGGTGTATACTGCGACATTTCTCGACGGCCAGCTGATCGGAGAGGAAGAGGCGATCGGCATCGAGGATCTCGTCACGAAAATCAATCAGATGCCGGGAAAGCATTTCTTCCTGGGAGATGCGGTTCCGGTATACCGCAGCTGCCTCGAGACGCAGCTCTCTGTACCGTATCGCTTCGCCGGTCCGGGAAATTTCCTGCAGCGTGCGTCCTCTGTCGCCATGCTCGGCGCAGAGCAGCTCGCACAGGGAAAGGCCGTATCCGGAAAGGATTTTCACCTCAGCTATATCCGGAAGCCGCAGGCGGAGCGCGAGCGTGAGGCTGCCGGACTCCGGGAGTATGACATCACCCACGAGGATCCGAATCTCCTGAAAAAAACGGCAGCGGAGGATCGTCTCACCGCACGGAACTATAAGATCGACGCCGGTCCGGGTTACGAGGACGACACGGTGCCGGAGAATTTATAAGCGGACAGCCCCGGACTTGGCACATGGACATCCTGGCCTCGCAGCTCTGCGCCGTCAGCGTACTGCCGGACACCGAGTATAACCGTTTATGAAGGACAGGAGGAAAGCTCGATGAGGGAAACTGCTTATACCATCGAAGCCATGCGGCTGGAGGATATCCCGGAGGTGCTTCACCTCGAGCGGGAAGCCTTCGGGCAGATGGCCTGGCATGCGGGTGATTTCGAAGCGGCCATCGCCTCAAAATGCGATTTCCCGCTGGTGATTCGTACCACAGGCCTCGCAGGATATGCGGTACTACGGATCATCGCGCCCGAAGCCGAGATCGAAAATATATGTGTGGCGCCCGCCTGCCGACGGAGTGGCGTCGGCGAAGCGCTGATGGAGGAGATGCTGCGTCTCGCTGCAGAACGGGATGCAGAGCGCATCTTTCTGGAGGTCCGGGCACATAATGAGCCTGCGAAAGCGCTGTATCGTAAGAGGGGATTCGTAGAATCCTATCGCCGAAGGAACTACTATCAGGGTCCGACAGAGGATGCCATCATCATGATGAAGGAATAAAAATATGCTGGATATTTGTTTACTGGGAACCGGCGGGATGATGCCGCTTCCGAATCGATGGCTCACGAGCCTCATGCTTCGCTGTAACGGCAGCAGTATGCTGATCGACTGCGGCGAGGGCACGCAGATCGCTATGAAAGAAAAGTCATGGTCGCCGAAGCCGATCGATGTGATCTGCTTCACACACTATCATGCGGATCATATCTCCGGTCTGCCGGGCATGCTGCTTTCGATGGGGAACGCCGAGCGCACGGAGCCGCTGCATATGGTCGGACCGAAGGGTCTCCGACGCGTAGTGGATGGACTGCGCGTGGTGGCACCGGAGCTGCCGTTCGAGATCATCTATCATGAGCTGTCAGAGCCACTTGAGCAGATCGAGTTCGGACCGTTCGTGCTGGATGCCTTCAAGGTGAACCATAAAATCACCTGCTATGGGTATCGCGTCAGCATCCGCCGGCTCGGAAAGTTCGACGCGGCACGCGCACAGGCGAGCCATATCCCGGTCCGCTACTGGAACCGGCTGCAGCATGGGGAGACGGTCGAGGAAGACGGGCAGATCTATACACCGGACATGGTGATGGGGGCCGCACGACGCGGGCTGAGCGTGACCTACTGTACCGATACCCGTCCGACCCCGATGATCACGGAGATGGCGACCGACGCCGACCTTTTCATCTGCGAGGGCATGTACGGTGAGTACGAGAAGCTCGACAACGCAAAGAAGTATAAGCACATGATGATGGTCGAGGCGGCCCGTATCGGTGCCGAGGCGAAGCCGAAGGAGATGTGGTTTACACATTATTCCCCGAGTGAGATGAAGCCGGATATCTATCGGGACGATATCTCGAAGATCTGGCCGGTGAAGTTCGCACGGGACGGCTGGACGAAGGATCTCGTGTTCGACGAAGAGGGAGATGATAAGTAACTATGGCAGATATTACAATCCTGGGAATCGAATCCAGCTGTGATGAGACCGCGGCAGCGGTCGTCCGTAACGGCCGCGAGGTTCTTTCGAACATCATTTCATCGCAGATCGCGATTCATACCGAGTACGGCGGGGTCGTGCCGGAGATCGCTTCCCGTAAGCATCTCGAAAAGATCGACGACGTCATCGCGCTCGCGCTGAAGGAAGCACACTGTACCTTCGACGACATCGATGCCCTCGCGGTAACCTATGGTCCAGGCCTCGTCGGTGCCCTGCTCGTCGGTGTCGCGGAAGCGAAGGCACTCGCCTATGCGCTGAAAAAACCACTGATCGGCGTCCACCATATCGAGGGACATGTCAGTGCGAATTATATCGAAAACAAGGAGCTCGAGCCTCCGTTTGCCTGTCTGATCGTGTCGGGCGGTCATACCCACCTCGTCGTCGTGCAGGATTATGGGAAGTTCGAGATCGTCGGTCGTTCTCGCGATGACGCAGCCGGTGAAGCCTTCGATAAGGTAGCGCGCGCCGTCGGACTCGGCTATCCGGGTGGCCCGAAGGTCGATGCGGCATCGAAAACCGGAAACCCGCAGGCCATCGCATTTCCGCGCGGCACGGTGACCGACAACCCGTACGACTTCACCTTCTCCGGCATCAAATCGAACGTCCTCAACTACATCAACAAGGCGAAAATGATGAATACAGCGATCAACGTACCGGATCTCTGCGCCTCCTTCCAAGAAGCCGTCACGGATTCACTCGTTTCGCGTGCAATCATGCTCTGCCGGGAGCGCGGTTACCATAAGCTCGCCATCGCGGGCGGTGTCGCCTCCAACAGCCATATCCGTGCGCGAATGGAAGAGGAGTGTGCGAAAAACGGCATCACCTTCTATCGTCCGAGCCCGGTGCTCTGTACGGACAATGCTGCCATGATCGGCTGCGCGGGTTACTACGAATACTTGCAGGGCCGCCGTGACGGACTGGATCTCAATGCCTGCCCGAACCTGAAGCTCGGCGAACGGTGACAAAGTGCGCCAAGTGTAAACAGCCGTAAATAAGAATGATTTTAGAAATGCCTGATGCAGTTGAGCTCAGGCATTTTTTATGTGCAGAAAATCTGATATGATAAGGATACATAATTCGTGAATCGTATTCTATGATATGGAGGTATCTATGTATAACGGAAGAAAAGTCTATGCGATCGTTCTGGCTGCCGGCAGCGGGCGTCGTATGCACAGTAAAACGAAAAAGCAGTTTATGGAAATCCTCGGCAAGCCGCTCTTCAGCTGGAGCGCATCCCGATTCGATCATCATCCTGCGGTGGATGGCATCATCCTGACCACCGGAGAAGAGGATATCCCGTATATGAAAGAGCTGACCGGTACCGACGGTGTCTGTCCGCTTCAGAAGTTCGCTGCGATCGTGGCAGGCGGAAAGGAACGCTACAACTCCGTCTTCGAAGGACTGAAGAAAGTTGCGGAGCTCGAGAAAATGGATATGACTACATCTGATACCGGGATGACATCCTCCGGCACACAGGATCCGCTCATCATGATCCATGACTGTGCACGTCCGCTGCTGACGGACGCGATCATTGACGACGCCTTACATTATGCAGAGAAGTACCATGCTGCGGTGATCGGTATGCCGGTGAAGGATACCATCAAGGTTCTCGATGCGGATCACTTCGTAAAGGAGACACCGGAAAGAAGTTCACTATGGCTCATGCAGACACCCCAGAGCTTCGACTTCTCACTGATCTATAAGGCCTATGCTGCACTGATCCAGCAGGACGAAAGCGGACATCTCATGATTCCGATCACCGATGACGCGATGGTCGTCGAGTCCTTCGCGGGCCAGCGCGTCAAGATCATACCGGGCAGCTATGAAAACATCAAGGTGACCACACCAGAAGACGTAAAAATCGCAGAGCTGTACCTGAGAAAAAATTCAGAAAACGGTTGACAAGTGAAGCACTTATCGATATTATATCTAAGTCGCTCGTAAAGAGCACGTAAAAGTGCAGAGGTATCGAAGTGGTCATAACGAGGCGGTCTTGAAAACCGTTTGTCCGCAAGGGCACGTGGGTTCGAACCCCACCCTCTGCGTTTGAAATCATCATCAAAAAGATTTCAAAAAAGCTCTTGACAATCGAATGACGGTTTGCTAATATAAACAAGCTGTCGCAGAAAGCGAGAGCACAATGAACCTTGAAAATCAAAGATCGATTAATACACAGACCCTGAAGATTCTAAAGAATTTTCAGAGACCAGCAATGGTCA
>CAKQED010000067.1:0-10197 GCA_934229835.1 uncultured Oribacterium sp.
AAGCTGAAGGATTATTTCAAGTGCGGTACGCCGCTTCTGATCATTCTGACGATCGTTTGCATCGTCATGCTTCCGATGATGTTCCCATTCTATTGATTGAGGAGGTTAAAACCGTGAAAATCACAGATGTAAGATTACGTTTTACGAAACACTATTTATTTGTTGAGATCGATACCGATGCAGGCATCACCGGTCTGGGTGAGGCAGGAAACTGGGGATTTCTGAGTTCTACCGCTGATGCGATCCGGAAGTTTACACCGTACCTGATCGGGAAAGATCCGTTCAATGCAGAAGACGTCAGTCAGAACCTGTACCGCGCTGTTTACTTCCGCGGTTCGGTTATCATGAGTGCGATTTCGGCTATTGACATCGCCTGCTGGGATATCAAGGGTAAGGCTCTAGGTGTACCGGTGTACCAGCTGCTTGGCGGTAAAACGAGAGAGAAGGTGCGCTGCTACGCATCGGTTATGAAGCATACACCGGATCTGGAAGAAACGGTCGACCAGTATCGTGAACTGCAGAGCATGGGCTTTAATGCGGCGAAGATTTTTATCAATGGGCCACAGAAGAGTCAGTCACAGGGCTTCGATGAGTTTTATTCGGGACGTCTCGAGGATGAACTGGAGAAGGTACGTCGAGTTCGTGAGGCGGTGGGGCCTCGCTTCGATCTTATACTGGAGAACCATCGTGGGATGACGGCTGCGGAGGCGATGACTTTCGGCCAGGAAGTCGCGAAGTACCGCCCTATGGTTTTCGAAGATCCGGTGACACCGGACAATATCGATACCATGGCGATGATTGCGTCGAGAATACACATTCCGATCGCGACCGGCGAGCGTTTCATCAATATTAAGGAATTCGAGATGCTGATTCGTCGAGATGCGGCAGCCTATGTTCGTCCAGACGTATGCGCGGTAGGTGGTATTACGGCCTCGAAGAAAATCGCTGCGATCGCAGAGGCGAGTGACGTGCAGATCATTCCGCATAACCCGCTCGGTCCGGTATCGACCGCGGCCTGCCTGCAGATCTGTGCTTCGATTCCGAATCTTGGAATCCAGGAGCTTCCGGGATTCTGTATCAATGGTATCGAGGATGCGATGGTGAAGGAACCGCTGAAGTTCGAAGATGGCTTCATGATGATTCCGGAGGCACCTGGTATCGGCGTCGAGTTATCAGACGATGCAGAGACATTGTTCCCGGCAAAGGAGAGAGGAAGTACAGAAGCTTTTCGCTACTTCGACGGTTCGGTTAAGGACTGGTAAATATTCATATCCTTAAGAGTGTGGTTAGAAAAGACGAGTCGCTGGCGTTGAAAAAGAAACGACCTGTATCATGAAATCATAGAATAGTCACTATAAACGTGAACTATAAAGGGCGGGGAAGACCTGCCCTTTTTGGCATTTATGACGGTACGTACGACGATTTCTCTATCCTTTTTTTCGTGCACGTGCCGGAAAATGGCTTGCGTTTTGCATTTTTAAATGCTTAGATTATAGGAAAGCATGGAGCCACTGCGCTTCGATCGTATATATAGAATTCTATTCTGTGTATCCAAATGCAAATATCAGTTTATCTGCAGCGGTGTAGATGTGAAGTTACACGGCAGCAGGCATAAGAGGAGGCTATATGAAAAAAGCGATTATCACCGTAGTTGGTAAGGACACCGTCGGCATCATTGCGAAGGTTTGTACCTTCCTTTCCGAGAAGAACATCAACATCCTCGATATCTCACAGACCATCACCGGTGGATTCTTTAACATGATGATGATCGTGGATGTGTCGAACTCTACGGAGAGCTTCGACACCGTCGCTGCCGAGATCGCACAGTATGGCAGGGATCAGGTCGGCGTCGACATCAAGATGCAGCTCGAAGAGATCTTCACGATGATGCACAGAATCTAAAGGAGGAGAATCAGAATGGCAAGCTCTTTTGATGCGGTCAATGTCCTGGAGGTCGCGGAGACCAACAACATGATCGAACATAATAACCTCGATGTCCGTACGATCACCATGGGAATCAGTCTTCTCGACTGTGCGGCCGGTGATGTCGACACCTTCTGTGACAACATCTATAAGAAAATCACCCGCTATGCGCGTGACCTTGTGAAGACAGGAGAGGAGATCAGCCGCGAGTACAGTGTGCCGATCGTCAATAAGCGTATCTCTGTCACGCCGATCGCGATCGCGGCCGGCAGTGCATGCAAGTCCTCTGCGGATTTCGTGAAGGTCGCCCATACCCTTGACAAGGCAGCAAAGGCAGTCGGGGTCAATTTCCTCGGCGGTTTCTCTGCCATCTGCCAGAAGGGCATGACCCCGGCGGATGAGATGCTGATGCGTGCGATCCCACAGGCGCTCGCCGAGACCGACATCGTCTGCTCCAGCGTCAACCTCGGCTCCACGAAGACCGGTATCAATATGGACGCCGTTCGTCTCATGGGCGAGATGGTCCGTGAGGCGGCCGAGCGTACCGCAGACACCGACTCCAGCGCGTGCTCGAAGCTCGTCGTTTTCTGTAACGCACCGGATGACAACCCGTTCATGGCCGGCGCCTTCCATGGCGTTTCCGAGGCAGACTGCATCCTGAACGTCGGCGTCTCCGGACCGGGCGTCGTACGTGATGCACTGCAGCACGCGGAGGGCCTCGACTTCGAGGAGCTGTCCGAGCTCATCAAGAAGACCGCGTTTAAGATCACCCGCGTAGGCCAGCTGGTAGCGAAGGAGGCGAGCCGTAAGCTCGGTGTTCCGTTCGGCATCATTGACCTCTCCCTCGCTCCGACGCCGGCGATCGGCGATTCGGTTTCTGATATCCTGGAGGCGATGGGACTCGAGCGCACCGGTGCGCCGGGCACGACCGCCGCACTGGCGATGCTGAATGATCAGGTGAAGAAGGGCGGTATCATGGCGTCCAGCTCCGTCGGCGGACTCAGCGGCGCGTTCATCCCGGTTTCCGAGGATCAGGGTATGATCAATGCCGTCGAGGCAGGTGCCCTCAACATCGAGAAGCTCGAGGCGATGACCTGCGTATGCTCCGTCGGCCTCGATATGATCGCCATCCCGGGCGACACGCCAGCGACCACGATCTCCGGTATCATCGCAGATGAGGCAGCCCTCGGCATGGTCAACCAGAAGACCACCGCGGTTCGTGTCATCCCGGCCATCGGCAAGAAGGTCGGCGACCACGTCGATTTCGGCGGCCTCCTCGGCCACGCACCGGTCATGGCGGTCAATACCTTCGACTGCTCCGGCTTTGTGAACCGTAAGGGACGCATCCCGGCACCGATCCACAGCTTTAAGAACTAAATAATTCTATTCAGGCGCACGATGGAATACAGCATTTCCGTCGTGCGCTTTTTTTTGATATATTGGAACTATCATTTCAGCTTTGGGAGGTTCTATGCTAAACGGAAAAAAAGTCGTCGGTATCATCACCGAATATAACCCCTTCCATGCGGGACATCAGTACATGATCGATCAGATCCGCGCCGAGCACCATGCGGAGGTCATCGTCGCGGCGATGTCCGGCGATTTCGTGCAGCGCGGCGAGCCGGCGATCTTCGACAAGTACGAGCGCGCCCGGGACGCACTCCTGCACGGCGTTGACCTCGTCGTGCAGATCCCGGTCATGTTCTCGACCTCCAGCGCGGAGGATTTCGCGGCCGGTGGTGTCGCGGTCCTGCGTTCGCTCGGCTTCGTGGACGAGCTCGTGTTCGGCTCCGAATCCGCAGACCTCGCGAAGCTTCAGCAGATGGCCGCCCTCGAGCTTTCCACCGGCTCCACTGCCCATGCAAAGTTTAATGCTGTCGTCCGCGACGGTGTGGCCTCCGGCATGAGCTATCCGAAGGCGCGGGCAGAAGCGATGAAGCTCGTCCTCTCCGGCGATGATGAGGACGCCTTCGCGATGATGCTCGACGATATCAGTGCATCGAAACGCTGGAGCAAGGTGGAATCTCAGGCGGCGAACACTACGGCATTTATGGCCGCATCGACGCCGAGCGCTGCGATGCCTGATTCTGAGGACAATGCTGGCAACGTGGAGGAGAGCAAGCCTGATGAGAGCTACGACCTCCAGTCCAACGATGTGCTCGGACTCGAGTATATAAAAGCCGTGAAGCGGCAGGGTGACTGCTTCGAGGTCGCCTGCATTCGCCGAAAGATGAGTCTGCCGAGCGCGCATTCGATCCGCGACGCAATCTTGCAGAATGAGCTGTCGTGTGTGGCTGCGAAAGAAGGACCGGTCCCGGAGCGTGTCACTTCACAGGAAGTGGAAGAGGGCGGTATGACGACCACAGCGGAGCTTTCGGCCGCGCCACTCCATGGCATCCGTGGCGCGGCGCACCAGGGCTACGCGACGCTCGACATGCTGAGCGATATGCTGAGCTACCGTCTGCTGCAGCTCAGCTACCTCGACAGCGTGGCACCGGAAGCGAGCTCTGTGCTCTGCGATTACCTCGACGTCTCGCGTGAGATCGCCGACGCGCTTCGAAAGCAGATACGTGAGCGGATGAGTTTTCGTGAACGCATCGCCGCTGTGAAGTCACGGAACTACACCTACAGCCGCATTTCCAGGGCGCTGCTTCATATCCTCCTCGACCTCCAGCGGAAGGAGAACGCCGCCCTCCGCGGTGCCTACTTCGGAGAGGCTGAAACGATGCCCTACGTGCGTGTACTCGGCGTGCGGAAGCAGGCGAAGGAGCTGCTTTCAGCCATCGCCACCACCGCCGTCACCTCCCCGGCACGCTACCAGCGCACCCTCGACGCACTTCGCCGACAGACCATCGAAAGCCCGGAGGACCTCCTCCTGAGCATACGCGCCGGCCACGCCGAGCTCATGTTCCGCAGTGACCTCTACGCCGCCGACCTGTACCGGCTGATCTACCACCCGTATCAGCGTGAAGCAGCCACAGAAAATGAATTCACCAGACGATTTCTGGTAATCGACTAAAAGAGGAGGGGAGCCGGCCCTCCGGCTCCTCCCCTGTCAAAACAGTGAAATCATCCACGACGAAACCCATTTGTTTTGTAGAAAACGCCGCCCGGCTATGATAAAATAGAAGCCAAAATACGTGCTATGCAGGCCAGAAAAGAGGTACAGTATGAAACTGATTTATGCGATTGTTCGTAACGATAACGAAGACGATGTGATGGATGCGCTGAATAAGGATCACTTCCAGGTGACGAAGCTGGCGTCGACGGGTGGCTTCCTTCGGAAGGGCAACTCGACGCTGATGATCGCGACCCAGGATGATATGGTGGACGAGTGCATCGAGCTCATCAAGAAGCAGTGCGGCAAGCGCCAGAAGATTACGGTGAACATGCCTTACGTTTCCGGCACCTCGATGGGCACCTACACCACGATGCCGATGCCGGTCGAGATCGGCGGCGCGACGATCATGGTGGTCGACCTCGATCGCTTCGAAAAGTATTAATGTCCGTGATTTTGTGCACGAAAAGCGCTCCTCATGCATTGCAGAGCGCTTTTTATCGAGTATAATAGCAATGTCAAATTGTATACACGTAAGACGCGTGCGTACCTTCATGAATGAATCAGTGGGTTTCCACTGGTAAAATTGTATAAATAACATTGAGAGGAGAAATCTGAAATGGCATTTATTGACACAATCAAGGCGAAGGCAAAGGCAGATAAGAAGACCATCGTTCTTCCAGAGTCCATGGATAAGAGAACCTTTGAGGCTGCTGAGAAGATCTTAAAGGAGGGCATCGCGAACCTCGTGATCATCGGTACTCCGGAGGAGATCGAGAAGAACGGTGCAGGCTATGACCTCACCGGTGCAACCATCGTTGATCCGTTTACAGATCCGAACCGTCAGAAGTACATCGACAAGTTCGTCGAGCTTCGTGCGAAGAAGGGCCTTACCCCGGAGCAGGCAGAGGAGCAGATGACGAAGGATTACATGTACTATGCATGCCTTATGTGTAAGTGCGGTGACGCAGACGGTGCCGTTTCCGGTGCCTGCCACTCCACTGGTAACACCATTCGTCCGGCACTTCAGCTTCTGAAGACCAAGCCAGGCATCAAGTCCGTTTCCGGTTTCTTCCTCATGGAGGTTCCGAACTGTGAGTTCGGCGAGCAGATCGACGGCAACGGCCTCTTCGTATTCGCTGACTGCGCTGTAAACACTGATTTTGATTCTGAGAAGCTGGCGGAGATCGCTTACCTCTCCGCACAGTCCTTCCAGTCCTTCGTCGGCCGTGAGCCGAAGGTTGCGATGCTTTCCTACTCCTCCAAGGGTTCTGCAAAGCATGATGATGTAACCAAGGTTGCAGAGGCTGTCAAGATCGCAAACGAGCAGCATCCGGAGATCGCCCTCGACGGTGAGCTTCAGCTCGATGCCGCACTTGTTCCTTCTGTAGCAGAGCTCAAGGCTCCGGGCAGCAAGGTTGCAGGCCATGCGAACGTACTTGTATTCCCATCTCTCGAGGCTGGTAACATCGGCTATAAGCTGGTTCAGAGACTTGCTCACGCGGGTGCTTACGGTCCTGTTCTTCAGGGTCTCAGCATGCCGGTGAACGACCTCAGCCGTGGTTGCTTCGCAGATGATATCGTTGGCGTCGTAGCAATGACTGCGGTACAGGCTCAGAACGCGTAATCGATAAGATTTGATTTCTTTTATCTGCTGCGTGTGCCTGGTAGAGTATTAGGTACTGCAGCAGATCATCATTATAAATATTTAGGAGAGTAATACCCATGAAAATTCTTGTACTGAACTGTGGTTCATCATCCCTCAAGTATCAGCTCATCGATATGGAGAATGAGGCCGTTCTTGCAAAGGGCCTCTGCGAGCGTATCGCCATCGAGGGCAGTAAGCTCACACATAAGGTACCGGGCAAGGAGGATTTCGTCATTGAGTCCGCTATGCCGGATCACAGCGTCGCTGTAAAGCTGGTATTTGACGCCCTGACGGACGCAGATCACGGTGTAGTAAAGACCGTTGATGAGATCGGTGCCATCGGACACCGCGTACTCCATGCTGGTCCAAACATCACAGAGTCCTGCATCGTAGACGAGCACGTGAAGGACGTTATCCGTTCCTGCTTCGATCTCGGCCCTCTGCACAACCCTGCAAACCTCATGGGTATCGAGGCATGCGAGAAGGTCGTTCCGGGCAAGCCAAACGTAGCTGTATTTGATACTACCTTCGGTATGACCCTTCCGGAGAAGGCTTACTACTACGCAATCCCGACCGAGTACTATGAGAAGTACGGCATCCGTCGTTATGGCTTCCACGGTACCTCTCATGCATTCGTATCGAAGGAGACCATCAGGTTCGGCGGTCTCGATCCGGAGAAGGCAAAGGTCATCGTATGCCATCTCGGCAATGGTGCATCCGTTTCTGCTTCCATCGGCGGTAAGGGCGTAGATACTTCCATGGGTCTCACCCCTCTTGAGGGCCTGATCATGGGTACTCGTTCCGGCGATATCGATCCGGCCGTCGTTCAGTTCATCTGCAACCACGAGAACAAGACCGTGGATGAGGTTCTGAACATCCTCAACAAGAAGTCCGGTGTACTCGGTCTTTCCGGCGGTGTATCCTCTGACTTCCGTGATGTTGAGAACGCTGCAAAGGCAGGCAACCACATGGCTGAGGTTGCACTCGACGCATTCCGTTACAGAGTAGCGAAGTACATCGGTGCATACGCTGCAGCTATGAACGGTGTAGATGCCATCACCTTCACCGCTGGTGTCGGCGAGAACGACAAGCTTTCCCGTCAGATCATCATCGATGAGTACCTCAGCTTCATCGGCGCAAAGATCGATCCAGAGCGCAATAACGTACGCGGTAAGGAAGCCCTGATCTCCTCCGACGATTCGAAGGTAAAGATCTACCTGATCCCGACCAACGAGGAACTCGCGATCGCAAGAGATACACTTCGTCTCGTAGAGGCTCAGTAATCTATCACATCCCAAAAGACCTGGACGTTGTCCAGGTCTTTTTTTAAGCGGATAATGGCACTGCTCAACAAAAATACTCGACTTTTTAAGCGCTTTTTTACATTGAAAGTCCTGGAGTTCAGTGCTAGATTTTATTCATCATTCTGTGAGTTTGCCGTGGAGAGAAAAGTGGTGCAGGAGCTGAGAAAGGACACATTACTGTGTGGCAATGTGTCTTATTTTAATGAAGAACATCTGAATATGATTTTTGGAGAACAGCCGGTGGTTCTGATGGCGAGGGATCTGGAAACGAGAAGATCCGGACATATCCGCTGGTTTCAGAGTGTGCTGATGGGGGATCATTTCCGCCGTCAGTTTTTCATGTATGATTTTATGACGGTCATTTATGTTTCACGTGCACTTACCTTCGGGCAGAGCCCGGAAGCAGAGCTGATGGAACTTCGGCATGTGCTGGAACTCTGTCGTCAGAAACAGATTGAACGCTTTATTTTTGTGACGACGAATCCGCCAGGTGAAGATGCACCGACGGCTGCGTCGATTTTTCAGAAAACGGCAGAAGATCTGTGTCATGCCTATACGCGTTCGAACCAGATCCAGCTGAAAATCATCCGCAGTCCATACTTTATTAGTGGTACGAACCCACAGGACTGGCTGTATCAGACCTTTGCGGCCCTACAGGAGAAGAAAACGGCACACTGGACGATTCCGGTCAATCCGGAGGAGAGGGCGTGCTTCATCGATATCGAGGACCTGAGCCTCTTCCTCTATCGCCTGCTGGATCACTGGATGGGTGAACCTGAAGAGCTGGAGCTTATGGCTTATGGACATGCCTCTTTTCAGCATCTCGCAGAACGCCTTCAGGTATATTTTCCGGATACGATCGTCCAGTGCGAAAGCAGCGAGCCAGTGCATCTCGCGTCTACAGAAAATTCGACGGAAAACGTCGTCCGTCGGCTCTATGGATGGTATGCGATGAAAGACTGTGTTGCAGAACTGGACACGTATTTTCAGGCGTATAAGGAGCAGACCGCAGAGAAAAAGAGCTGGAAGGAACGCGTACAGCGCTATGCGATTCTGAGGAATCGTATGCTGATTGGGGCGGAGCTGGTACTGGGCGGCCTGCTGGTGGAGTTATTGAATCGACTAGCCGGAAGCAGTGCACAGTTTCGTATGATCGATATACGCCTTCTTTTTGTGGTCATCATGTCGAGTACCTATGGAACCGGTATCGGTCTGATGACGGCCGTGATGGAGATCCTCTCCCTGAGCGTCGCGTTTTATCGGGAAGGAAGGAACTGGGTTCAGCTGTTTTATGATCCGAGCAACTGGCTTCCATTCATCCTTCTTCTTCTGGTAAGTGCAGTCTGCGGCTATCTTTGTGAGCGAAACCGGGATACGGAGCAGGCGCTTCGGAATGAAGCGAAAAAGTATGGTGAAGAACTGCAGTTTGTGACCGGGCTCTATCAGGAAATGCAGGACTATAAAAATGAATATAAGCGAAATCTGATCGAAAGCCGGGATGGTTTCGGACGGATTTTTGAGGTGGTAGAGCGGCTCAGCCATACCATCCCCCAAAAAATCTTTTCGGAGTCGATTCTTGCGATGGAGGAGGTGCTGAATAATCATTCCATCGCCATCTATTCTGTGCCTCAGGAGGATGCCCGTTTCGCACGCCTCGAGGTATGCAGTCCAGGGGTGACCGGACTGTCCCGCTCCATCGAGCTGGAGGCTTATCGATCCCTGCTTCCGATTCTTGACCGGGACGAGGTATGGGTGAATCGGAAACTGGAAAGCGGTTATCCGATGCTCCTCAGTGGCGTTCGTCAGAACGGCTATTATGCACTGCTGATTATGATCTATCATGTGGATTACAGTCAGATCAGCAGCTATTATATCAACCTGATCCGCATCCTCCGGCGACTGACGGAGCAGTTTCTGACCCGTGCCTATGATTATCAGCAGGCGAATCGCCAGAAAACCTATCTCGGTGATACGATCATCGTCAACACGGCGTATCTTTGCGAGCAGGAGAAGATACATGAAGAGATGCAGAAGCGTCACGTGAGTACCTATTCCCTGCTTCGGGTTCACCGCGAGCGTCGCTCGCTCGAAGAGATTTCTATGCTTCTCGAGCGCACCATGCGTACGACGGATATCGCAGGACAGGGCAATGACGGCGATATCTACATCATCGCTCCGCAGTCGGATCCGGCGACGGCACAGATCATACTGGAGCGCTATCGAAAGCTCGGTCTGGTGGCGGAACGCGTCGAGAAGCTTCCGGG
>CAKQED010000068.1:0-10177 GCA_934229835.1 uncultured Oribacterium sp.
GAAGATAGAAATATCTCCATCGCTCTTTATGTTTTGGCTGAACCTCTTAATTGCTCAATGTAAACTTAATGACATTGCGCTTATGCGGTCTTTTTCCTTTCGTCGTAACTTTTGCTGAAGCAAAAGTTACTCCTCGTTCTCTTCTTCCCAGTTGGTGTATACGGTCTGAACATCCTCGGATGCGTCGAGGAGATCGAGGGTTCTGCGAAGTCCCTTTACGACCTCTGGATCGGTAACAGATACATAGTTCTGCGGGATCATCACGATGTCTGCTTCTGCCATCGGGATGCCCTGCTTCTCGATGTTCTCGCGAACCGTCTCGAAGTCCGCCGGATCCGTGATGATCACGTAGGAATCCTCTTCGTCGGTGATGTCCTCGGCACCAGCCTCGATGGCCATATCCATCAGTGTGTCGAAGTCCTTATCCATATCGTCCATCGCCTCACGGTCGAGGATGATCTGGCCCTTCTCGTCGAACATGAAGGAAACGGCACCCTGTGTTGCGAGTGAGCCGTGGCCCTTCGTAAATGCGGAACGTACGTCCGCTGCAGCACGGTTCTTGTTATCCGTCAGAACCTTGACGATGATGGCTACACCATTCGGGCCGTAACCCTCGTACTGAAGCTCCTCGAAGTTATCCGCATCCATGGATCCGGCTGCCTTCTTGATACCGCTGTTGATGGTGTCGTTCGGCATGTTGTTTGCCTTCGCCTTCGCGATGACAGCAGCGAGCTTGGAGTTGTTAGCTGGGTCAGGTCCACCGGCCTTTACAGCCAGTGCGAGCTCATGGCCGATCATGGTGAAAATTTTGCCCTTTGCGGCATCATTCTTTTCCTTCTTAGCACGGATGTTTGAAAACTTGGAATGTCCTGACATAATACTCTCCTCAATTACATATATAAAATCGATCGATGTTTAAATCAAACTCTAGTACTATAACGTAAAAACGACGTAGAATCAAGCTTTTCTGACATGTTTGCATCTTAGAACGGCGGGCGGGTCACAGGAATCATCTTCACGCATGCATCACGATTCCGAGCATGTCCGCCGTTTCTCTGGCGAGTACGCCGTGGGTTCCGTGGCAGCTTGCGGCCTGTCGTCCGGCTTCTGCATGGAGCAGGACGCCGGTGACGGCTGCGTCGAAGGCCATCCTGCGCCAGCGCGTGCGCTGCTCTTCTGGCGGAGCTTCGTTCAGTGCGTCGATCCGGTCAGCGCGCAGGACGGCATAGACACCGGCGATGGCACCGGCCAGGACGTCACCGGAGCCGCCTTTACTGAGTGCTGGGCTCGCCTCCAGGTTCTGGAAGGCGTGTCCATCGGCGTCCACGACGATGGTTTCCGAGCCCTTCATCACGGTTATGGTGCCATGTGCTTCGGCCAATGCTTCCGCCGCGTGGGCCGGGCACTGAAGGATTTCCTGCAGTGAAGCCGCAGAGAGGCGTGCCATCTCCATCGGATGCGGGGTGACGACCACCGGGATCTGCAGTGCGATCTGGTCGACGAGCTGCATCAGCTCCGGACGGGCACTCAGGATATTGAGGCCGTCTGCGTCGATCAGCAGAAGCGGGAATTTCCGAGCCCACTTCGAGCGCGCTTTTTCGGAGGACTCCGTACGCTCAGATGTCAAACTGTTCTCTGATTTTTCGCCTGATGGAGCCGATGCTTCAGATATCAAGCGCTTCTCCGTATCCTCTTCGGCTCCCTCTGCTTCGCTTAGTAATACGCCATTTCCTTCCATCGCTATGTCGCATCGTAGCGCGATGGCCTGCAGCAGCTCACGGACGAGCGTCACGCTCAGCGCCTCGGTGCCGAGACCTGGCCCCAGCACGAGGATGTCCGCCCAGGAGACATTGGCCTCGGACAGGACAGGGAAATCACTGTCCGAATCGTAGCCGGTGAAGATCGCCTCCGGAAGCAGGGACTGCACGATGAGGCGGTTCGCCTCAGGGGTCAGGATGCGCACGAGGCCGGCGCCGCTGCGATAGGCGGCGAGACCGGCGAGGTAAGCGGCACCACACATGCCCTCCGAGCCGGCGGCCACGAGGATCTTTCCGTAGGTTCCCTTATTACTGTCGCTCCGGCGTGCCGGAATCTTCCTGAGATAGGTCGTCTTGTCTGTGTCCATCTGTGCCCTCCAGTATGGCAAATGCGATGACGAGCTCCTTCGTGTCGGAGATCGAGACCTGAATCGAGCGTCCGCCCAACTCGTCATATAGTGTGCGGGCAGCGCCGTGAAGCACGACATAGGGTTTCCCGAGTTCATCCCGGAGCACCTCGATGTCGATCGGGCGGAAGCCGCGGAATCCAGTGCCGAAGCACTTCGCGACCGCCTCCTTACATGCAAAATCACCGGCAAGCATGGAATCTCTTCCAGATGCCTGCCGGCGCTCATGCTCCGTAAAAATACGAGTCTCCGTGCCTGTTCGCCGGGTACTCTCGATACGGCTGATTTCCAGGATGTCGGTGCCGATACCGATCACCATCTTATGCCTCTTTCTCCGCTTCTTTTCGTCCGTAGGTTTCACCCATACGGTAGCTGAGACGCATCAGCGACTCGGAGAGATGCACGTTCTCGATGACGACATCATCCGGGACCTCGAGATCGACGTGCGCGAAGTTCCAGATGCCGACGACGCCGTCGGCGATCAGCTGCTCGACGACCTTCACGGCCGGTGTCTTCGGGATGCAGACCGCTGCCATCTTGACATTGGATGCCTTCACGACCTCATCGATCTTCTCCATCGGAAGCACCTCGACATCGCCTACCCGTGTACCGATGACCGTCGGATCCTGATCGAAGATAGCTCTTACGATGAAGCCGCGCTTCCGGAAATTCGTATAGTTCGCCAGTGCCTGTCCTAAGTGACCGGCTCCGACGATGATCATCTCATGCTCCTCATCGATGTTCAGGATCTTCGCGATCTCATCATGCAGATTTCGGATGTTGTAGCCGTAGCCCTGCTGACCGAAGCCGCCGAAGTTATTGAGGTCCTGACGGATCTGCGACGCCGTAAGCTTCATCCGCTTACTTAATTCGTTCGACGAAATGCGCTCGATCCCCTGATCCATGAGATCCTCGAGATATCGATAATATCTAGGAAGTCTCTGGATAACCGCCTGTGATATTTCTTTCTTTGCCATGTTAATACGCTCTCCTGTGATATGATTTTGTAGATATTGCATACAAAATCATAGATTTCGTTCTAAATTATACAATCCTGTGAAATAGATGTCAAAGGCAAGTTGTAGAATTCTTAACAATATATTATTAAATAAGTATAAATAATAAAGGACGATCTGCTGCAGATCGTCCTTTGGGGGATTTATAAATCATCTGGTCAGGGGCAACCAGTGATCTAACGAATCAGGTCAGTTGATTGAAGCCCTTTCCGATAACTTCACTGGAATTTGAAATCATGATGAAGGCATTGGGCTCCGTATAACGGATGAAGTTCCGAAGCTGGATCGCCTGACTACGATGCATCGTGGTCATGATGACGGTCTTTTTGTCATCACTGTACGCGCCCCTCGCTTCGAAGGTCGTCGCGCCACGATGGAGCTTCTGAACGATGAAATCACAGATCGGCTGCGGATGCTCGCAGATGATACTGAAGCACTTGCACAGATTCATACTCTCGATGACGTTATCCACGACCAGGGACTTCGAAATCAGTCCGAGGACAGAGAACAGACCGGTCGCCGGTCCGAACATCACGAAGGAGATGACCACCGCGGTCAGATCTGCGCACAGAAGCGCGGTGCCGATGTTCATGCTGCTGTACTTCTGTAAAATCATGGCCACGATATCCGTTCCGCCACTCGACGCACCGATATTAAACAGAATCGCGGACGCGAGTGCCGGCAGCAGTACCGCGAAGGACAGCTCTAGAATCGGCTGATTCGTGAGCGTACCCTGTAGTGGCACCAGAAGCTCCAGTCCCTGGAGGCTCGCCGACATCACCACCGTCGCATAGACGGTGCGGACGCCGACATCCTTTCCCAGGAAGACGAAACCGAGTACCAGCAGTACGTTGTTCGCGACCGTCGTAAAGGTGCTGGCCGAGCAGCCGAGCAGCTTACTGAAGACCGCGGAGAAGCCCGTCACACCGCCGAACGCAAAGTGGTTCGGAAACTTGAAAAAGTAGATGCCGACCACCATGATCCAGATGCTGAGTGTGATCAGTCCATATTCCGCCAGCGTCTTCAGGATCGGATTTTTGATATTACGAATAGTTGAAGCCATGATTTTACTTACTCTTTTACTCTTTTACTCTTTTACTTTTTTCTTTTCGATCGCTCGAATCGTCTGCTTACATCGGTCCCCAGTGCATCGCCTGTGCGATCATCAGCAGTACAGAGCCGACTATCATCCAGATCAGGAACAGCTTCCACATGAACTTCATCCAGCGGTCATACGGGATGTTGACCGCACTGATGATACCCATGAGGGCAGTCGACGTCGGAAGAATATAGTTACAGAATCCGTCACCGAAGTTGAACGCGAGGATCGCGGTCTGTCTCGTCATGCCGACGAGGTCTGCAAGCGGTGCCATGATCGGAATCACGGCTGCTGCCTGTCCGCTGCCGGAGGTCAGGAACACGTTGATGATGGTGTTTGCGATAAGCATCGCCGGTCCCTGTAAGATCGACGGCACGGAATTCAGGCCCGCTGCCAGTGAATGCACGACGGTATCCGTGATGTGGCCGGCATTCATGATGCCACTGATGGCCTGTGCCATACCGATGATGAAGGCCGCGCCCAGCATCTTCTTACATCCATCGAGGAACTCCTTCGAGATCTGAGATGGTCCGAAGCCGGCGATCGCACCGATGATGATGGCCATGGCGAGGAACACCGACGCCGTCTCTTCCATCTTCCAATCGAGGGCAATGCCTCCATATACGATGAGAATCAGGGATGCGAAAAACGTGATCATGATGAGGATCTTCCGGGCATCCAGTGCACCGAAGCTGCTGAGGTCTGCCTCGTTACGGAACTCACTCGTCTTATCCAGCTCATACATCGGGCTCAGCTCCGGATTCTTCTGAATCTTTAATGCATAACGGATGAGGTAGATGTTTGTAATTACATAGAATACGCCGAAGCATATGAAACGGTAGCCGACACCGGAGTACAGCGGAAGCTCCGCGATCTTCTGCGCAACGATGGTCGTATTGATATTCAGTGGTCCGGTGGCGAAGCCGATCGCACCACCCAGCAGGATGATTGATGCACCGGTGATCGAATCCAGCCCCATCGCAAAGGACATCATGACCATGATCGGTGCGAACGCGATGAAGAGGTTCACACCCTGTGTGGTACAGATCAGACCGAAGACCAGCGTCAGGATCGGCAGGAAGATGTACACCTTGCCGGAAAATGCCTTCGCCATCTTCGCGATCACGGCATGCAGTGCACCGGTCTTCGTCAGAAGATGGAACGCACCACCCGCAAACAGGATGACCAGCATGAGGTCGATGCGCTTCACGAACGCCTTAACGATATACAGTGGAATCTCGAGCGGATTCACCGGTGTCCGGTCAATGTAGGAGAACATGGTCGGGTCGATGACCTTGATGCCCGCCTCATTTTCGAATCGTTCATACGATCCGGCCGGGATGATCCATGTCAGCGCGACCGCAAACAGGATGATGATGCCGATAATCACGAACGTATGCGGCATTTTGAATTGTTTCTTTTCCATATGCTTTTACTCCTTCCCCTTCGGGTTACTTTTTCGCAGCAGCGTGCTGCGTGATAACACTACCTTATCGAACCCGACGCTTTTTGTACACTTTGTAAAGCTTATGGTTCGGTTTTGGAATTCTTATGGTCATCTTCTCCACTTTTTCAACTTTATAAAGGAAGCAAAAGAATATCTTAAACAAAATATACCATTCTGTGCCCGGACGCAGGCGTAAATGAATGGTATACTGTACATATTCATTATGATAGAAAGAGGATGAATCATGGATCTACGAGAACAGAAATATGTCTGCACCCTGGCCGAATACGGTAATCTGACACGTGCTGCTGAACGTCTCTACATCTCTCAGCCTGCGCTCAGCATCTATATCACGAATCTCGAAAAGAACCTCGGCGTTCCTCTCTTCGATCGAAACGGCAAGAAGTTCGTGCTCACCTATGCCGGTGAACGCTATGTCGAGAAGGCCCGGGCAATGCTGCAGCTCGAGCAGGAGTTTAACGATGAGGTCTACAGCATCGTCCGGGAGCAGGCCGGACGACTCCGACTCGGTATCTCCCAGAAGCGCGCCTGCTTCTTCCTTCCTGCGGTGCTTGCAGAATATGAAGCGATGTGGCCGGAAATCGACCTCGTCGTACGCGACGGAAACCTCTTCGACCTGAATAAGATGCTGAAAAACGGGGAGCTGGACCTGCTGGTGCTGAATCGTACACCGGAAACCGAAGCGATGGAAACGGAGCTCCTGTTCCAGGAGGAGCTGCTGCTCGCCGTCCCTGTTCGCCACCCGCTCAACGAAAAGTCGGTCTACGATCCGGACAGTCGCTACCGCAGACTCTCTCCGGAAGTACTGAATGGCGAAACACTCATCCTGCATACACCATTCCAGAGTACACGGAAAATCGAGGATCAGATTCTCTCGACGTACAAGCTTACACCAGGCCGGATCCGGGTCATCCGATGCATCGAAACCTCGGTGCAGATGGCCGCCGAGGGCCTCGGCGTCACCTTCGTCCGGGAAGGCTATACCCGGAATTTTCATTATCCGAAGCCGGTGAACTACTACACCCTGGATATCGAGCACCATAAGCGGGATGTCATCGTGGCCTACAAAAAGGGAGATTCTCTACCGGAGTACATGCGCTCCATGGTCGAGCTTCTGAAAACGCATGGCGAAAACCTTCTGAAAGATAAATGATTATCTTTTATTTTCTATATTTCACAAGCACTTCCGCCGCCCTGTATAATGGGTTCATCAAACAACGGAGGTGCTTTTATTTTGAAGGAAAGATTATTTCAAACGATCGATGGTGTTCGGGAAGAGCTGATCGCGATGGCCGACGATTTCTTCGATCACCCGGAAACCGGCATGGAGGAGTTTCATGCCCTTGACGTTCTGACACAGTGGCTTATGCGCGAAGGCTTCAAGGTCGAAACCGGCACCGCTGGTGTCCCGACCGCATTTAAAGCCGTCTTCCACCACGGGAACGGCGGCCCGAACATCGGACTGCTCTGTGAGTATGACGCGCTTCCAGGCCTCGGACACGCCTGCGGTCATCATCTGCAGGGTCCATCCATCCTCGCTGCGGCGAAGGCATTGAAAGAAGCAGACCTGGACCAGGCCTATACCATCACGGTCTACGGAACCCCTGCCGAGGAAAGCATCAGCGGTAAGATCCAGATGATCCGGAACGGCTGCGATTTCACCGATCTCGACGTGGCCTTCATGATGCACGGTGGCCCGAATACGCAGGTGGATGTGAAGTCGCTCGCGAACTCGAAGTATAAGGTAATCTACCACGGCACCAGTGCGCACGCTGCGCTCCGCCCGGAAAAGGGTCGCAGTGCGCTGGACGGCCTCATCCTCGCCTTCCAGGGCGTAGAGTTTTTACGTGAGCATGTCGCTTCCGACGTGAAGATCCACTATACGGTCACCAACTGCGGCGGCACACCGGCCAATGTCGTGCCGGCCTATGCGGAGGCGAGCTTCTACGTGCGTTCCTATAACCGCGCTTACCTCGACACTGTCTGCACGCGCTTCGAAAAGATTCTCCAGGGCGCGGCGATGATGACCGAAACCGAGGTGGAGATCATCCGCGAGAAGGAAGTCGATAATAAGATCCCAGTCATCCGACTGAACGATCTCGTGATGAAGCAGGCCGAGGAAATCGGCGCACCGCGGATCGCCCCGCCGAGAGCACAGACCGGTTCGACGGATTTCGGCAATGTCATGCGCCGTGTACCTGGTACCTGTGCCCGCATCGCCTTCGTTCCGGAAGGCTCGACCGCGCACTCCCAGGCCTATCTCGATGCCGGAAAGACCGCAGAAGCGCACGATGCGATTCTCTATGGCGCGAAGATCCTGGCGGGTGCCGCGTATGAGCTCATCACGGAGCCGGCACTGCTCGCAGACATAAAGGAAGAATTCAGAACGACGCTTGAAAAAGAAAATCAGGCAGCGAAGTGATCACCGGATGTCTTCCACTCCTCTATCGACCAGTTTGAAACAAACGGCTTTTATAACCCTAGTCTTCGCTACGAAGACCAACATCGGATACCCCTTCATAAAATCATAAAATTAAAAACATCAGGCGCCCATTGTATCACTACAATGGGCGCCTGATGCACTTATATGTCGTTACTTTATGATCAGATCTTCGGGGTTCTCTTCAGAATCTCGTGTCTCTCCGGACCATTGGAAACCATGGTGATCGGGGTCTCGATGTGCTTCTCGATGAAGTCGATGTAGTTCTTGCAGTTCTCCGGAAGCTCATCATAGTTCTTGATGCCGCGGATGTCGCAGTTCCAGCCCGGGAGGGTCTCGTATACCGGCTTTGCCTTGTTAAGAAGCGGGGTAACCGGGAAGTCGGTAGTTACCTTACCATCGATCTCATAGCCTACGCAGACCTTGATTTCCTTCAGGTAGCCGAGTACGTCGAGCACGGTCAGTGCGACCTCGGTCGCGCTCTGAAGCTGGCAACCATACTTCGAAGCGACGGCATCATACCAGCCGACTCTTCTCGGACGTCCAGTGGTTGCACCGAACTCACCCTTATCGCCGCCTCTTCTACGAAGCTCATCTGCCTCCTCACCGAAGAGCTCGGAAACGAAATCACCGGCACCGACTGCGGAGGAATATGCCTTGGTAACCGCGACGATATCCTTAATCTCATATGGAGGGATACCGGCACCGACGGCACCATAGGCTGCGAGTGTGGAGCTGGAGGTTACCATCGGATAGATACCGTGATCTGGATCCTTCATGGTGCCAAGCTGACCCTCGAGCAGGACGGTCTTACCTTCCTTCAGTGCCTCACGCAGGAACTTGGAAGTATCCGCCACATACGGAGCGATCATGTCTCTCTGACGATGCATCTCCTCGAGGAGCTCATCGTAGCTGATCTCCGGTGCATGATAGAGCTCACGCAGGATCGCATTCTTGATCTCGACGACCTTGTGCAGACGATCCTGGAGGACCTCCTCATCGAAGAGCTCGTTTACCTGAAGACCGATCTTCGCATACTTGTCGGAGAAGAACGGTGCGATACCGGACTTCGTGGAGCCATAGCTCTTACCGGCGAGTCTCGCCTCCTCGAGTGTATCGAAGAGAACGTGATATGGCATCATGACCTGTGCACGGTTGGATACCAGGATCTTCGGGGTCGGCACGCCGGCGTCGACGATGGACTTCAGCTCTGCACAGAACTTCTCGATATCGAGTGCGACACCGTTTCCGAGTACGGATGTGGTGTGATTATAGAATACGCCGCTCGGCATAAGGTGGAGTGAGAAACGACCATAATTGTTGATGATGGTATGGCCGGCATTTGCGCCACCCTGGAAACGTACAACGATATCCGAGGTCTCGGCAAGCATATCCGTGATCTTGCCCTTGCCCTCGTCGCCCCAGTTTGCTCCAACGATTGCTCTTACCATGTGAATCCTCCTAAGGATAGCATCCGCGTACGGATACTATGGATGTTCTTCACCTTTTTGACACAGTCCATCGCGGGCGTCCTCACCCGGATGTATGTGAGAGATTCGTGACCAGAACATCCTGCATTATTTTTTGTTTGTCAGTTTCGTGAACCAGATGAAGATGTAGATCACCACCGGTACGACGACCAGACAGAATAAACAGGCCAGAAGGTACTGGGTCGCTCCGGTCACCGCGAAATACAGTACGGCGACGAGGAGAAACGCGATGATGACCAGTGCGAGAATCGCGAGTATTCGTCTAAGCTCCATGGTCACTACCTCCTGTATCGTGCTTACGCACAGACAAAGTTATTATATCGGGAATACGGCCTGATTTCAAGGGGTCTCGGCCTCTCGAGTTGTGCTTATCAGAGGGGCGGCGGGCCGGCAAACGAAACACAGTACTCCGAGGCCGGTAACATCTAAGCCGGGACCCCTAAGCGGCACTAGGCCCTCTGCAATCACTGAGTTTTCTTTATGAAAACTCAGCATTGCAG
>CAKQED010000069.1:0-9897 GCA_934229835.1 uncultured Oribacterium sp.
TACACGATCTCTACGTATGGTCTTCGTTGCCGCCCCTCCGGGCCCTGCTGTCAGCCTTCCACTTCCAGCTTCGGCTTCTTCGCGTAGTAAATCTTTCCGGTGTGTGCGCGCATCTGCGATACGAGGATGCCGTCCTCGCTGTGGCGCTTCGTGATGCCGACATTGTAGCCCATGTCGTCGGTACGGAGGAGGCGGCGGATTTCGACGTCGTCCTCGATCCCGGTCACCCAGGCCGGGATGTTCAGGGTCATCGCCTCTTCGCCGCAGTTCACGGCCACGATGGCGACCTCGTCCTTGTAGCCGCGGGCGTAGACCACATAGTTGTGGCCGGCCATGAGCTTCATGAGGGAGCCCCTCTTCATGACCGGATAGCGGTTATGCATGCCGCCGAGGTAATTATGGAACTCGATGAGCTCGAGGTCCTCGTGCCCCCACGGGTACGGACGGCGGCAGTCCGGCTCCGTCCAGCCGGTCATGCCGGCTTCATCACCGTAGTAGAGGGTCGGTGCGCCCGGCCAGGTCATCTGCATCATCGCGCCCAGGCGATAGAGGGCTCTGGAAACCCCGACATCCGCTGCCGCAGAACCACGTGAGCCGATGCGGCCGACGGTCTGGTTCGTGCGCGTCATGAAGCGACTGTGGTCATGATTCGAGAGCTGGTTCATCGAGCAGAGAATCGAGTTCTCCGGCATGCGGGACATATGGTAGAGGATCGCGTTGAAGAACATCTCACCGTCACCGCGCATCGCCTCGTTTTTCGCGTCGGAGTGCTTCTCCATGCCGGTCAGGAACCAAGTCACCGGCTCCATGAAGGCATCGTAGTTCATGATGGTATCCCACTCATCACCCTGCAGCCAGCTGAACGGGTCGCCGTAGTGCTCGGCGAGGATGATGGCGTTCGGGTTCGCTTCCTTGACCACCATACGGAACCTCTTCCAGAACATGTGGTTGTAGGTCGCGGAGTGTCCGAGATCGGCGGCGACATCGAGACGCCAGCCATCGACGCAGTACGGTGCGCTCACCCACTTGCGTCCGATCTCGAGAATCGCTTCCGCGAGATCACGAGAGCCCTCATAGTTCAGCTTCGGGAGGGTATCATTACCCCACCACTTCTCGTAGCTGTTGTTGTTCGGCCAGGCCTCGTCACGGTTATCGCTGAACGCAAAATAATCGTGGTACGGGCTGTCCTTGCGCTGGTACGCACCCGCGGCATAAGCATTGGCCTGATCCTTATAGTTATAGAAGCCGGAACGGTTCATCCACTTGTGGAAGGAGCCGCAGTGGTTGAACACGCCGTCGATGATGACGCGCATGCCGCGGGCATGGCAGGCTTCGACGAACTCGATGAAGAGCTGGTCGCTGGCCTCGAGGTTTTCACGGCTCGTGGTGCGGATCGAGTAGCGGGTCGCGCGGGCATTGTCGTCCTCCCAGTCCTCAACGAGGGTGCCACCGTCCTTCACGATCTTGCCGATATGCGGGTCGATGTGGTCGTAGTCCTGCGCGTCGTACTTGTGGTTCGACGGGGAGACGAAAAGCGGATTGAAGTAGATGACGCTGACGCCGAGGCGCTGGATATAGTCGAGCTTCGAGCGCACGCCGGCGAGGTCACCGCCGTAAAACCGGTGCACGTCGAATGCTTCGACCGGGGCGTTCCAGTCCTCTACACCACGCGCCGCTCTGCCGAGGTAGATGTACTCGTTGTCGACGACGTTATTCGTCGGGTCACCATCACAGAAGCGATCGATGAAGATCTGGTACATGATGGCGCCCTTCGCCCAGTCCGGGATATGGAAGCCCGGCATCAGACGGTACGAGAGCTCACGGTTCATGTCGTCGCAGACGCCGAGACGGTTGAAATGCAGTCGCTCTGGGCCCTTCTGGATGAAAAAGCTGTAGCTCTGGGTGGCCTGGCCGACCATGACCTTATGCTCATAATAGTCGAAGCGTGCGTCACGCTCGACGAGCTGCATCTTCGTGCTACTGTTGGCTTCGTGGAAAAAGATATAGACGGCATCCACGTCCTGCCGTGCTGTCCGAAATCGGAGCGTAACGGTATCTCCAGGATTCGGCTCCTCCGGGATGCGATAGCTGGCCGTCCCCGAGGTGTACAGTGCCGCCTGGTTAATCGTACTCTGGTTCATTTACTTTCTTACTTCCCTACTGACTTATTCTCTGTACCCGGCCGTGCATCCGGCCAGGCGCTCTATCCCTCTCCTGTGTCTGATCGATCCCCGGCGAACATCCCCTTCGCCAGGTCGTCGGCACAGCGAAAACAGCCTGGCAAACGCCAGGCTCTCCGAAACTGAATTTACTGATCGAACTCGACCACACCGATGAACGGGAGGTTGCGGTAGCGCTGGTCATAGTCGAGACCATAGCCGACCACGAACTCGTCCGGAATCTCGAAGCAGGAGTACTTCACCGGTACTTCCTTCTCGCGACGGGACGGCTTGTTCAGCAGCGTGCAGATCTCGATGGACAGCGGCTTCCGGTCGAGGAGCATCTTGCTCAGATGGTTCAGCGTGTGTCCGGTGTCGATGATGTCCTCGACGATCATGACATGCTTGCCCTCGAGCGGCTCATCGAGATCCTTCACGATCTTCACGATACCGCTGGAGGTCGTGCCGCCGCCATAGCTGGAGACGGACATGAAGTCGAAGGATACATCCACGTCATGGATGCGCTTCGCGAGCTCGCACATGAACATCGCGCCGCCCTTCAGGATACAGATGAGGTGGAGGGACTCGCCCTTATACGCCTCTGAAATCTGATCCGCAATTTCTGTGATACGTGCTTCGATCTGATCCTCCGGGATCAGGACTCTGACATGCTCAGCCATGATTTTTTCTCCTTTTTACACTGATAACCTCTCGATTCTCCTGTAGAATCAAGGTTTTTTTACGATACTCTGCGCTCATCCGGTACGGAAGGTCGAGATGTGCGCCGCCCGGCCCGAAAATCAGGCGGTCGATGTCCCGGTAATGCACGGCGCTCCAATCCTTCTGGGGCGTTCCGATCCGGCGGAGCAGCTCGCTGTAGACGTACTGCCGCACGAGCTCCGGGTACTCCCTCAGCGCGGTCACGGGCAATGCAATCGACCGTAAAATCGTCGCTTCATCCGGGGCTTCTGCTGTGCCCTCCGCGCTGTCTTCTGCCAATGCAGGCGGCCTCGGGGGCGTACCTCGGGCCGAGGCACCTGGCTCCGGTAACGGTACCGGTGCATCCTGGAACACAGCCGTCTGTGGGCGGGTATGTGCATTTCGGTCGATTGCATTGGCCGAATCCGAGGCGACCGACAACGTCGCGTGCGCGTCCACGTACTGAAGCGCGAGCGCATGAAAGTATGCATCCGCTTCACGAAGGAGCGCTGCGCTGTGTGCGATGTGGGCGCTCGCCTCCGGGTTGATCTCGCGAAGCTCCGGCAGCACCGTGCTGCGGATACGATTCCGGGTGTAGTGCGGATCCGCGTTCGTCGAATCCGTCACGTACGGTATATCATTCTGTTTAAGCCACTTCAGTATATCTTCTCTTTTTATGGAAAGCAATGGCCGAATCACGTGATTTCGCCGATTCTCCATGCCCGCGAGGCCGCGAAGCCCCGCGCCGCGCACGAGATTATGGAGGACGGTCTCCGCCTGATCATCGAGATGATGCGCCACCGCGATCCAGGCGGCAGGAGCAGACGGGGCTGCGCTGGTGCGAACGGGTTGAGATGGCGACGGTGCTTCCAGAGCCGAAGGCTCCGGGGCGTTCGACGGTCTGGCCGCCAGTGTCTGCCCCAGCTGCTGCCGTGCGGCCTCGAGGGCCTCGTAACGGAGGATGCGCGCGGCCTCCTCCAGGCTGAGCCCATGCTGCGCCGCGTACGCCGGAGCCGCGACATGCACGGCCTGAAACGGGATGTCGAGCTTCGCGCAGAGCTTCTCCGAAAACGCCTCATCGCGGTCCGCCTCCGCGCCACGGATGCCGTGATGGACATGCACCGCCCGCAGCGTAAAGTCCATCCGGGGCTGCAGCGTGTGCAGCGCATACAGCAGAAAGACCGAATCGGGACCACCTGAAAGGCCGACCACAACGCCGTCGCCCGGACGGATCAGCTGATTCGCCTCGATATATCGTTTGATTTCCAGCATAAGCGCATCCATGCGAAGCTCCTCTCCAGTGAAAATTTATCGTTTTTTAATGGGGTCAGACCCCCGGCCTGCCGGAACTGTGTGGGCCGCCGGTTTCCCGGGAAAAAGCGAAGGTGGAGAAACCTGCGTCTCTCCACCTCATTTTACTAAGTTCTCTCTTACTTTTCATCCGGTTTGATGATGATTTCGTCCGGCAGCTTCAGTCCGAAGATCTCGCGGGCCTTTTCCATCGTGAATTCCTTCGTTTTTACGTAGACCTTTTTCTCTTCCAGCTCCTTACCGTGCTGCTCCTCATCGGCGATGGCAGCATCCAGGCTTTCTTCCTGGGCCTGGTAATCCCTCTCCTGCTGCCGAAGCGTCTTGCCCCGGATGTTGATGGCGATCGCCAGAAACAGCACCACGATCGTGATGCCGATGATCGCCAGCCGGTTGCTGGATAGATTTTTACGCGGACGCTGTCTTCGTTTCATAGATACTTAAAAAGGTCTCCTGCCTCTTCCTTATGTACAGTTTCCTGTACCGCCAGAACCTCTGCCCGGACGGATTTCTCACCGAAGCGGATCTCGATGACGTCACCCACCTTCACATCGTAGGATGCGCGCTGTGGACGGTCGTTCACGAATACTCGGCCTGCGTCGCAGGCTTCGTTCGCCACCGTACGACGCTTGATGAGTCTCGATACTTTCAGGTATTTGTCTAGTCTCATGATTTCCTTAAAATACAAAAGAGGCGGCCTCGCGGCCGCCTCGGTTAGATTAACCGTTGATCTTATCCTTGAGGGCCTTACCAGCCTTGAATCTCGGAGCCTTGGAAGCCTCGATGTTCATGGTAGCACCAGTTCTCGGGTTTCTGCCCTCGCGCGCTGCTCTCTCAGCGACATCGAAGGTACCGAAGCCGATCAGCTGAACCTTATCATTCTCAGCGAGTGCATCAGCGATGGTATCAAATACGGCCTTTACAGCTGCATCTGCATCCTTCTTGGAAAGGTCTGCGCTCTTTGCAACGGCTGCTACTAATTCAACTCTATTCATTTTGTTTTCCTCCACGTGACCACAGACGATTTCCGAAAAATGCCCATGGTCTCCATATTTAAAAATTAACATAAAAAGTATAATCTCTGCGCCTCTGCATGTCAACAAAGAAACGGCCGCCGAGAGGCCCGGCAGAAACGGCTTCCGAGGGGTCTGACCCCCGCGTGGATTTTTCGACCACCTTAAGAATTTCGTAAGGGGGTCTGACCCCATAAACTTCAGCTCAGCTGCAGGCGCCGGAGGGTCTTTTCGACGTCGTCCATGGTTTCGGTGAGGGTCCAGGCTTTTTCGCGGGTGCTCTGTCGGAAGACGAGCGTCGCCTGTCGGCCGCTCAGGAAGCGGAGACGGCCCTGCTGCTCGCGGACGAGGGCCGGGATCTCCTCGACGCGGATCCGGGCCTTCGGATCGAGCTGGATCTTCCAGCTGCCCTTCCGGATGTCCACCTCGGTGGCGTAGCTTCGATGCGCCTCCGCACGGAGGAGCGCGATGCGGAGCAGGTTCGCACATGGCTTCGGGATCTCGCCGAAGCGGTCGATGAGCTCATCCTGCATCTCGCTGTAGTCCTCTTCGTTCTCGATGGACGAGATCCGCTTGTAGACGTCGAGCTTCTGCGACTCGTTCGGGATATAGGTATCCGGGATGAATGCGTCGATATCGCAGTCGATCTGGGTATCGAAGCTCGGCTGCTCCTGCAGCTCGCCCTTCTCCTCCTTCACGGCAGTGTTCAGCAGCTTACAGTACAGATCGTAGCCGACGGCCTCCATGTGGCCATGCTGCTCTGCGCCCAGGACATTGCCCGCACCGCGGATCTCGAGGTCACGCATCGCGATCCGGATGCCCGAGCCGAGCTGGGTAAACTCACGAATCGCCTTCAGGCGCTTCTCGGACTCCTCCGTCAGCATCTTACCGCGGCGGTACATGAGGAACGCGTACGCCGTCCGGTTCGAGCGTCCGACACGTCCGCGAATCTGATACAGCTGACTCAGGCCCATCCGGTCCGCGTCCTGAATGATCATCGTGTTTGCATTCGGGATGTCGAGGCCGGTCTCGATGATCGTCGTCGACACCAGTACATTGACCTCGCCGTTGATGAAGCGCAGCATGATATCCTCGAGCTGCGTCTCCGACATCTGGCCATGCGCATACGCGATGCGCGCCTCCGGGCAGAGCTTTTGTACATGCCCCGCGACGTCCGCGATGTTATTGACCCGGTTGTAGACATAGTACACCTGGCCGTTTCGCGCGAGCTCACGGTTGATCGCCTCGCGCACGAGCTCGTCGTTGTACTCCATGACATAGGTCTGGATCGGCACACGGTCGATCGGCGGCTCCTCGAGCACCGACATGTCACGGATGCCGACCAGCGACATGTGCAGCGTCCGCGGGATCGGCGTCGCCGTCAGCGTCAGCACGTCGACGTTTTTCTTCAGATTCTTGATGCGCTCCTTATGCGTCACGCCGAAGCGCTGCTCCTCGTCGACGATCAGGAGGCCGAGGTTCCGGAACTCGACGTCCTTACTGAGCAGACGGTGGGTGCCAATGACGACATCGACACGGCCGGCCTTCAGGTCGTCGAGGGACTTCCGGATCTGCTGCGGTGTCCGGAAGCGGCACAGCAGCGCGATATTCACCGGAAAGCCCTTCATACGCTCGACGAAGGTGTTGTAGATCTGCTGCGCGAGGATGGTGGTCGGCACGAGGTAGGCCACCTGCTTACTGTCCTGCACAGCCTTGAAGGCGGCGCGCAGTGCGACCTCGGTCTTACCGTAGCCGACGTCACCGCAGATCAGGCGGTCCATGATCTTATGGCTCTCCATGTCCTGCTTCACCGCTTCGATGGCGAGGTCCTGGTCGACCGTCTCCTCGTACGGGAACATCTCCTCGAACTCCTTCTGCCAGACGGTATCCGGTCCGAACTTAAAGCCGGACTCGGACTGCCGCGCCGCATAGAGCTTTACGAGATCACGCGCGATCTCCTTCACGGCATGCTGCACACGTGAGCGGGTCTTCGTCCACTCCGTGCCACCGAGCTTATTCAGCTTCGGCTTCGTCGCCTCCGCACCCGCGTACTTCTGGATACCCTCGAGCCGGGTCGCCGGCAGGTAGAGATTACCGCCGTCGCCGTACTCGACCTTGATGTAGTCCTTCGTCACGCCCTGGCTTTCGATGCGCTCGATGCCACGGTAGATGCCGATCCCGTGGTCCTCATGCACCACGTAATCACCGACACTCAGCTCGCTCAGCTTCGCGATGTGCTGACCGTCGAGCTTCTTCTGCTTCCGCTTCTTCTGGACTGCGTTCGTGTTGCCGAACATGTCGCCCTCGGTGAGCAGCACGAAGCGCTCTGCCGGGAACTGGTAGCCCGTGTTCAGCACGCCGAACATGACCATGATGGCACCGCGCGTCTCCGCCTCATGCGCCGCACGGATCTCCCGTCCGGCCACATCGAGGATCTGCGCCGACAGACTGCTGCCCTGACCGCTGCGGTCGGAGGATTTCGATTTCACGCTCGCGGCTGCGCCATCTGCTGACGCGCCGCCTGCATTGGCCTCCGGCACGTCCGGGCAGTAGGCCCGCAGATCGTAGTCACGGAGGTTCTGTGCGAGACGCGACGCACGGGTCCGGGACGGGCTCAGCAGCACGATCTGGTACTGCTCGCTCTGCCAGCGCTGGAGATCCTTCAGCAGCATCTCGAAGCCGGACTTACTGTACGGTGTCACCTCGGCCGTCTCGAAGTGGAAGCGCTGCTTCGTCTTCAGCGCGCTCAGGTTCGTGCCGAGGGCACTGAAGGCGATCGTCCGTGGCGTGTCGAGCCGCTCCATGATCTGATCGATGCCGTAGATCAGCTTGTCCGGATCGCGCTCGTCCTTCTCTGCGAGGCCCTGTGCCTCGAGGGTCGCCGCCAGCTTCGCGTGGTGCTGCATCTCCTCCACCCGCGCCTCGAAGCTCTCGCGGAACTCGGTTTCGACGGCCGTGCCCCGCTCCCGGAGACGATCCGGCTCATCGAGGAAGAGCAGGGTACGCTCATCGAAGTAATCGAGGAGACTCACCTCCTGCTTCTCACCGGCTGCGCTGTCCGCACGATCGGACGCCGGGTAGATCTCCACACTGTCCAGGGTGTCGATCGAGCGCTGCGTCTCCGCGTCGAAGGTTCGGATACCGTCGACCTCCGTGTCCCAGAACTCGATACGGACCGGATTCTCCGAGGTAAACGGGTAGACGTCGACGATCCCGCCGCGGATCGAGTACTCACCCATCGCGTCGACCTCGACCACGCGCTCATAGCCGAGGCGCGACAGCTTCGTGGAGAGCGCCTCCATCTCCATCGTCATCCCCGGCTCGACCGTCAGCACGGACTCCGAGAAATTCTCCCGTCCGAGCACCCGGTCCATGAGTGCGTCAATGCTGGCGACCACGACGCCGCCGTCGTCCTCCATGATGTGCTTCAGCACCTCGACCCGCTGCCGGGTGATGAGCGTCCCCTGGGTATCCGCCTGATAGAAGAGAAAATCCTTCGCCGGGTAGTACCAGGCCTGCTCCGAAAAGGCATGGATGTCGCGCACGAAGCGCTTACCCGTCGCCTCGTCCTTCACGACCAGCAGTTTCCACGGACGCCGCTCGTTTCCGCCCTTCGGCGCCTGGGCGTCAGAAGCCTCCTGTGTCGATGCGGCCCGGGTCGCCCGTGCGCTCGTTTTCCAGGTGTTCTGGAGCGACACCAGGAGCTGTGCCTTCACCGGATCCACGGTTCCGGTCACTGCAAGCGGGCCCACACCACCGGTGAGGGCCTGCTGCAGCGCCTGATAGCTTTCGGTTTTCAGAAATGGGTTGATCATCATACTTCCTCTACTGAGCACATGGAGTGCAGGCATCCGGGGCAACGGTGCCGGATACTGCCCGTCAGAAAACGCAGCGCGCACAGAGCGACACTGCGTCGTCGGTATCATCAGCGCGCCGGCTTATGCCTGCGCGCAGTTCATCGGATTATAGTGATTCATCGCGTGCTCCACGCCCTGGTTCACGATGTCGAGGATGGCGTCCGCCACCGCAGCGTAGGTATCCGCCATCACCGCTGCGTCGTTCCGATCGAACTTCGCGAGCACATGATCCGCGAGGTCCATGTACTCTGGCTTCTGACCGACACCGACCCGCACCCGCGGGAACTGATCCGTGCCGAGGCACTGGATGATGGACTTGAGGCCATTGTGACCACCCGCCGAGCCACCCTTCCGGATCCGCATGCGACCGACAGCGAGGTTGATGTCATCCGACACCACGATGACCTGCTCCGCCGGAATCTTATAGAAGTTCGCGAGCGGCGCGATGCAGTTGCCCGACAGGTTCATGTAGGTCAGCGGCTTCACAATGATGAGCTGCTCCGGCCCCGCCGGCGTCATCACCCGTGCCTTCGTATAGGCCCCCTGAAACTTCGTCTCGTTCAGCTTCAGTCCGCCCAGCTTCTCACAGAGCGCCTCCACCGCTGCAAAGCCCGTATTATGACGTGTACCGATGTATTTCTTCTCCGGATTTCCCAGACCCGCAATCAGATACATAAAACTCCTCCATGATATATAAAGCATCACAAAAGCGGCACCAGATGAAGAGATCCCCCTCTCCATCCGGTCCCACCGTACACGCCATCATAACACACTTCTTCTATTTTTACATTTAAAAATCACAACAGTTCAGCCAGGGCACCCGGAGGGTCGGCAACGGAGGTCATACGTAGAGATCGTGTG
>CAKQED010000070.1:0-9723 GCA_934229835.1 uncultured Oribacterium sp.
GAACTCCTCCGCATGCGAGGCGACATACGCCTCATACAGATCCGGGCGGCGTTCCTTCGTGCGCTCGAGGCTCATCTGGTGGCGCCACTCATCGACCTTCTTATGATCTCCGGAGAGGAGAATCGCTGGGACGCGGCGGTCCTCGTAGACCTCCGGGCGCGTGTACTGCGGGTACTCGAGGAGACCGTCGGAGAAGCTTTCGATCTCATGCGAGGCATCCTTATTCAGGACACCGTGCACGAGACGCGAGATGGAATCGATCATACTGAGCGCCGGCAGCTCACCGCCGGTCAGGATGTAATCACCGATCGAGACATGCTCGACCTCAAGGATCTCGAGGGCACGCTCATCGATGCCTTCATAGTGTCCGCAGAGGAACAGGATATCCTCTTCCGCAGCGAGCTCCTCTGCCATCCTCTGATCGAAGGTGCGTCCCTGCGGCGACATGAAGAGCACGCGGGCCGGGCGATGGCCGATCTGATCGACGATATGCTGATAGCAGTCGACGATCGGCTGCACCTGCATGAGCATACCGGCACCGCCGCCATACGGATAGTCGTCGACGTGGTTATGCGCGTCCTTCGTATAGTCGCGGATATTGAAGGCCTCGACATTCATAAGTCCTGCCTTGATGGCACGACCGCTGATGCTCTCGCGGACGACGTTTTCAATCATCTCCGGAAAGAGGGTCATCACATAGTAGTTTTTCATTCGTCCGCCTTTCTGGGGATAAGAAATCATCGACGGACAGGGATGTTCTGTTCGCCGAAAACCAGCCGCATAGATGGATGAAGTCGGTTCTGCAGCGGACAGCCATCTGCTGTCCGTCGGAAACATTGGCATAACCTGGTCCAGGTATCAGAGATCGAGGATGCCCGGAATCAGATGTACTTTCAGAAATCCCTGCTCCGGCTGTACATCCGTGACGAACTGGCCACGCACATACGGGATCATGAGGTCCTTCTTCTGATTCTTCACGATCAGCACATTATTCGCGCCGGTCTCGAGGATATCCTTGACGGTGCCGAGGCACTCGCCGGATACGTCGTCGAGGACGTCGATGCCGATCAGATCGCCGACGAAATACTCGCCTTCCTCGAGCGGGATCGCATCGGCGCGATCCACGTACAGCTCGCCGTGGCGGAACGGGAGGACATCATCAATCGAGTCGATGCCCTCGAATTTTACGATGGCCAGGTTTTTCGAGAAGCGCACGCGCTCGACATGGAGCTCGCGCAAGTTTTCCATAGAACCGGAAAGATCCAGCCAGACTTTATCTAAATCGAAAAATCTGTCTGGATCCTCTGTCGTAGGATAAACCTTCACCTCACCCTTGAGGCCATGGGTGGTAACGACTGTACCAACTCTCAGTTTTTCCTGCATATTAAATCCTTATGATCCGTAATCGGATGGTCTCAGCGGATGTCTACGGAAACCTTAACGTCAGCCTTGCTGGCAGCGGCAGACATCACTGAGCGAATCGCCTTGGCGATGCGACCTGAACGACCGATGACCTTTCCCATATCCTGCTCATTTACAGAGAGGGTGAGTACGATCTCGCCGTCCTTATCTTCCTCGACGACCTTGACGTCGTCCGGATTCTGCACCAGCGCTCTGGCAATCGTTTCGAGTAATTCCTTCATGAGGTCTCCTCTCGGCTAAATAATCAGCAGATACCAGCCTTCTTGAGGAGCTTTGCAACGGACTCGGTCGGCTGTGCACCGTTTGCAATCCACTGCTTCGCCTTCTCAGCGTCGATCTTGATCTCAGACGGCTCTACGCATGGATTGTAGGTACCAATCTCCTCGATGAAACGGCCGTTTCTCGGGGATCTGGAGTCTGCTACGATAACTCTGTAAAACGGTGCGTGAATCTGTCCCATTCTTCTTAATCTGATCTTTAACATGTCTTTTTCTCCTGTTTTAAAAAATGCATTTACATATATATGATTAACAGCAGTGCTGTTGAATCCTGTTACTTATCTGGAAGGCCAATGTCATCGGCCTCTGTGCACGTACCCTCCCGGGGACGGTGCGTCTGCCTTCGGTGACTCGTACGGTGTCCGGCAGGCTTATCAGAACGGAAACCGGCCACGGCCCATGCCGCCGAGATTTCCGAGTCCGCCGAGGTTTCCGAAACCGCCGCGGCCATGCTTGCTGCGCATCGCACCGCCGAACTGCTTCATCATCTTCCGCATCTGCTCGAACTGCTTCACGAGGCGGTTCACCTCTGCGATATCTACACCCGCACCGCGCGCGATTCGGCGTTTACGGGACGGATTGATGAGATCCGGGTTCGCTCGCTCCTTCGGTGTCATGGACTGGATGATCGACTTCACCTGATTCATCTTCTTCTCGGCATCGTCTGTATCGATATCACCGAGCCCCGACATACCAGGCAGCAGCTTCATGATACCACCGAAGCCGCCAAGCTTCTTCATCTGCTCCATCTGATCCATGAAGTCGTTGTAGTCGAACTTGCCACGGGTGATCTTTCCCATGGTTTCCTTCGTCTTATCCTCATCGATGTTCTTCTGTGCCTTCTCGATGAGAGAAAGGACATCGCCCATGCCGAGGATACGACCCGCCATACGATCAGGATAGAACTGCTCGAGGTCGTCGAGCTTCTCACCCATACCTAAGTACAGGATCGGCTTACCGGTCATCGCCTTGATGGAAAGCGCCGCACCACCACGGGTATCACCATCACACTTCGTGAGGATCACACCGTCGATGCCCACCTTCTCAGTGAAGGTCTCGGCGACATTGACCGCTTCCTGACCGGTCATCGCATCGACCGTGAGAACGGTCCACTGTACATCGACCGCCTTCTTGATGTTCTGGAGCTCATCCATGAGCTTCTCGTCGATCTGAAGACGACCCGCCGTATCGAGGATCACCACGTTATAGTGCTGTGCCTTCGCCTCCTCGATGGCTCTCCGCGCGATCTCGACCGGGCTGATCTTGTCGCCCAGGGAGAAGAACGGAACCTTCACCTTTTCAGCATTGACACGCAGCTGATCGATCGCCGCCGGACGGTAGATATCGCAGGCGACGAGGACCGGTGTCCGGCCCGCTGACTTGAACTTCCCTGCCAGCTTCGCTGCCGTCGTGGTTTTACCGGCACCCTGAAGACCCACCATCATGATGACGGAAATCTCGCTCGCCGGACGAAGTGTGATCTCGGTGGTCTCCGAGCCCATCATCTCGGTGAGCTCGTCGTTGACGATCTTCACGACGGTCTGCGCCGGTGTGAGGCTGTTCAGCACCTCCTCACCGATGGCCTTTTCCTTCACCTTCGCGATGAATTCCTTCACCAGCTTGAAGTTGACATCGGCCTCGAGCAGTGCCATCCGCACCTCGCGGAGCGCCTGATTGACATCGTCCTCGGAAAGCTTTCCCTTCCGACCGAGATTTGAAAATACATTACTTAATCGATCTGTCAGATTTTCAAATGCCATATACTCTCCTGCATTTTCAAACGTCTCTGTGCATCTGCGTCCGTCCCTCATTCGGCCAATGCTTCTGGCCTCTACGCAGTCACGGTCGCCTTCGCAGTGTCTGCCTCCGCTTATTCGGCCAATGCTTCTGGCCTTTACGCAGTCTCAGACACCATCTATAATCTCACCCGCGAGGGCTCGAATCGCGTCATCTCCGCTTAGATCGAAGATCCGCTCCGCCTTCTCGCGAATGCTCACCAGCTTATGCTGAAGTCCGAGGGTTTCCTCTGTGCTTTGCAGCTTCTTATCCGCGCGACGGAACAGCTCCTGCGCTGCCTGCCGTGTGACGCCCAGCTCCTCACCGATCTCGGTGAAGCTCATGTCGTCCATGACATGGTACTCATATACCTTCCGCTGATTTTCATTCAGCAACCCGCCATACAGCTCGAAAAGGTTGCCGCGCACTACAAATTCATCCATACTCACCCTCAAACCTTTGCTAGTATAGCACATAAAAATATGCTGTCAACTATTTTTGTTGACAGCATATAAAAGGGCCGCAGGGCAGTGTAACAGTTCAGCTAAGGTGGGACCCGTTCTGAAGCTGTTAATCCGCAAAGATCGAATCTACGTATTCTTTGGCGTCGAAGCGGCGCAGGTCGGTGGCCTTCTCGCCGGTGCCGATGTACTTCACCGGGATACCGAGCTCGGACTGCACTGCGAGGGCGATGCCGCCCTTTGCGGTGCCATCCATCTTCGTCAAGATGATGCCGGTCACCTGGCAGGCATCCTTGAAGATCTCCGCCTGTGACATCGCATTCTGACCCGTCGTCGCATCCAGCACGACCAGGGTCTCACGGAAGCCCTCCGCGAACTCCTTATCGATGATACGGTTGATCTTTCCCAGCTCCTGCATCAGATTCTTCTTATTGTGAAGACGACCCGCCGTATCGATGATCAGCAGATCCGCATTCTTTGACTTGAAGGACTGCAGCGCATCAAACACCACCGCTGCCGGATCAGAACCCTCCTTCTGCGCGATGACATCCGTATCGATCCGCTTCCCCCACTCCTTCAGCTGCTCGATCGCACCCGCACGGAAGGTATCCGCCGCCGCCAGGATCACCCTCTTCCCCTGACGCTGGAAAAAGTACGCCATCTTACCGATCGACGTCGTCTTGCCTACGCCATTGACACCGATGACCGAAATGATACTCTTCTGCCGCTCGAAATCATAGTAGGACTCATCCACACGCATCAGCTCATACAGATAATCCCTGAGAATCTTCTTCACCTCACGCGTCGTATTCACACCCTGACGCTTCGCCTCCGACTTCACCGCATCGATGATCTTCAGCGTCGTCGTCACACCCACATCCGACATGATCATCGCATCTTCCAGATCCTCATAGAACGCCCCATCCGCGACCTCGTTCGACTGGAAGATGTTGTTGATCAGTCTTGAAAAGAAATTTGCCATTCGCTCTCCTTAAAATCTATATCATTCATTTATGTTTATTCTACCATGCAACAGGATTCTGGAGCCACCCCCAGAGAGCTAAATTGCGAATTCAAAGAACAGGTTCTGGCGGATGGTCCGTGGCGGGCATACAGGCTTGCCTGTTATGACAGCCACGAACCATCCACCAGGTTCTGTACTTTGAACTGAGTGAGTGCTCTCTGGGGGTGGTCCAGAATCCGTCCGGTTAATAATTACGCATCGAGCTGATCCGCGACGAGATCCACCGACACGAGCGTTGACACACCCTTCTCCTGCATGGTGATTCCGAACAGGCGATCCGCGTTCTCCATGGTACCACGACGGTGCGTGATGACGATAAACTGCGTCTGGTTCAGATTATGCAGGTACTCGGCGAAACGCGAAACGTTCGAGTCGTCGAGGGCCGCCTCGATCTCATCGAGGAGACAGAACGGCGACGGCTTCAGACACTGGATCGCAAACAGCAGTGCGATCGCTGTCAGCGCCTTCTCACCACCCGACAGTTGCATCATGTTCTGCAGCTTCTTTCCAGGCGGCTCAGCGATGATCGAAATCGAGGTCGTCAGTACATCCGGATCCGAGGTATCGAGCTCCAGACGTCCCTGTCCGCCACCGAAGAGGATCTTGAAGGTCTTGTCAAACTCCACCTGGATACGCTGGAAGTTCTCGTTGAACTGCTTCCGCATGCCCTGGTCGAGCTCCTCGATAACCTTCCCGAGCGACTTCGCGGACTCCGTGAGGTCGAGGTACTGATTATTCAGGAACTCGTAACGCTCGCTGACCTCCTTATACTGCTCGATCGCGTCGACATTGACCGGTCCGAGCGCCTTCAGCTGATTCTTCAGCTTCGACACGAGGGAACGCACCTCGGAGGTATTCTTATACTCCTCGGAATAGCGCTTCTTCGCTTCATCGAAGGTGAGCCCGTACTCGTCGAACATGTAGCTCGTGAGCTTGTCAATCTTATCGTCGAGCTTCTCCTTCTTATTCTGCACACGCATCGACTCCTTCTCCATATCGAGCAGTCGCTGCGAGATCTCATCCTTGCGGCCGAAGAAGGACTTCCGCTCGGCGACGAGCTTCTCCTTCTCCTCCGTGGCCCGCGCTGTCTCCGCCTGGGCCTCTGCCGCCACGTTGTCTGCATTGGCAATCAGATCCTGGAGCTCAGTGATGCGATCCGCCTTCTCCGCGAGCACCTGGTCGCTGTTCTGCTGCGCATCCTCCATCTCACCCTTCTCGGTCGTGAGAGCCTCGAGCTCGCCGTTCAGGCGGTGCAGGGTCTCTGTCACGAAGTCGGTACGGGTCGACAGGGACGAGTACTCGACGTTGATCTGGGACGCGATCGCCATCGTCTTCGTGTTCTGATCGAGCTTTAGCTGCTCGATCTCCTCGTGATGTGCCTCCACGGACGCCTTCGCGAGCGCACGACGGTTCTCGCCCTCGCTCAGCTTCGCACGCAGCTCCGCGGCCTGTTTCTCGCCCTCGAGCATCTGCGCCTCGATCTCCTCGAGCTCACGCTTCCGGCCCATCAGATTCGAGCTGTTGCGGAAGGCACCACCCGAGATCGAACCGCCCGGATTCAGCTGCTCGCCCTCGAGCGTTACGATGCGGAGGCTCTGCCGGTACTTCCGCTGGATCTGCAGTGCATTGTCAATGTTGTCGACCACCAGCACACGGCCCAGCAGGAACTCTACGAGGCTGATGTACTTTTTGTCTAGGTCAATGAGGTCGCACGCGAGTCCGATGGCGCCCCGCTCATGCGCCGCCTGCTCACAGTTGTTATCGCGGCGTCCGCGAATGTTGCTGAGCGGGAGGAAGGTGGCACGTCCGTAGCGGTGCTGCTTCAGGAACTGGACCATGTCCTTCGCCGTCGCTTCGTCCTCAGTGACGACGTTCTGAATCGCGCCGCCGAGGGCCGTCTCGATCGCCGTCTCGTACTTCGCCGGGACCTCAATGAGGTCTGCCACGACGCCGAGGATGCCGCGTCTCCGGTCGCGCTGGTCCATGACCATCTTGACCGCATTGCCGTAGCCCTCATAGCGCTCCGCGAGGTTACGCAGGGTCTCGAGGCGGTTCTTGAGACGATCGAGATCACGGTTCTTCTCGACGATTCGCTCACGCAGTTGCTGATTTTCGGTGCCCAGCCGATCCACCAGCGCGGTATCACTCGCGATGATGGCATTGACCTCCTCAAGGCGCTGACCGAGCGCTGCGAGCTCCTTCCGCTGGTCCTCAATGTTCGTGAGGAAGCGGTCGTTCTTTACCGGGGAGCTCGACTCGGCTTCCTTCACCGGACGCTCCTCGAGCTCGAAGTCCGGGCCCATGCAGCTCGACACGGTGAGCTCGGTCTCGTCCATCGTGGAGCCGATCATCTCGAGATCGAGATCGATGTTTTCCATCATCTCGTCGGTCGCCGCCTTGTTGTCGCGGATGAAGGTGATCTGGTCGCGGATCCAGCGGAGGAGACTCCGGTTATCCTCGATCTGCGCGATACGGTCGAACACGTCCTTTCCGAGAGTGTTGATACGCTGTGTGTAGTGCAGTGCGTTGTTCTTTTCAGTGTTGATCTGCTCGTTCAGGACATCGATCTGTCCCTGCAGGTTCGTCTTCAGGACATCCGACTGGCTGACGGTATCCTTTGCCTGCTGAAGCTTCTCATCGAGGGCATGGATCTGCTCCTCGAGCTCGTTGTACTTGCCATTCAGCTGCTCGGACTCCTGCTTGATCGCGGCGAGGTCCTGCTCGACGGTGTCTGCACTCGCATTTACCGTGTCGAGGCCCTTCAGCGTGTCCTCCATGTCGCGTACGAAAAGGTTCGCGTCGGCGTTGACGAGCTCGTCACGGATCGAAAGGTACTCGCGGGCCTGCTCGGACTGCCGCTTCAGCGGGCCGACCTGGCGTTCGAGCTCGGTGAGGATGTCCGTCACACGCGTGAGGTTCGCTTCCTCATCGCTGAGCTTTTTCTCGGCGAGGGCCTTCCGGCGCTTGAACTTCACGATGCCGACGGCCTCATCGAAGAGGTCACGACGCTCCTCCGGCTTACCGGAGAGGATCTTGTCGACCTGGCCCTGTCCGATGATGGAGTAGCCGTCCTTACCGATACCGGTATCGTAGAAAAGCTCGTTGATGTCCTTCAGACGACACTCGGTTCCATTCAGCATGTACTCGGACTCGCCCGAGCGGTAGAGACGACGGGAAACCGTCACCTCGTCGTAATCGATATTCAGGATGCGGTCCGAATTATCGAGGGTGATCGCCACGAAGGCCGAGCTCTGCGGGCGGCGAAGCTGCGTGCCGGCGAAGATGACATCCTGCATGGAGCTTCCACGGAGCTGCTTCACCTTCTGCTCACCGAGTACCCAGCGCACCGCGTCGGAGATGTTCGACTTTCCGGAGCCGTTCGGACCGACGATGCCCGTGATGCCCTTACTGAAATCCAGGACGGTCTTGTTCGCAAAGGACTTGAAGCCCTGAATCTCAATAGATTTTAAATACATAACCTGTTTCCGCCTTCATGCGCTTGAGTGTCTGGTACGCTGCTCCCTGCTCGCCCTTCTTCTTACTGGAGCCCTCGCCGATCCCGTAGGCCTCCCCATCGATCACCGCCTCGACACGATAGTACCGGTCGTGGCATGGACCGGACTCTTCGATGACACGGTACTCGAGGGACTTTTTATTCTGTGACACGTACTCCTGAAGCACCGTTTTCGCATCACGATAGAGCCCTGCGTTCTCGATATCGCAGAGCACGAAACGACGCACGAACTTCTCCGCCGGTGCGAAGCCCCCATCGAGGTACATCGCGCCGATCACGGACTCGAAGGCATCCGAAATGACGGAATCCCGACGGTTGATGCCCTCGCGCGCCTCGCCCTTTCCGAGGATGATGTAATCACCAAGGTTCACCTTTCGGGCTGCCTCTGCGAGCGTCGGCTCACATACCAGTGCGGCACGAATCTTGGTCATGACACCCTCCTGAATCACCGGACGGCGGTTAAAAAGAAAAACGCTGGAAACCAGCTCCAGCACAGCATCCCCGAGAAACTCCAGACGCTGATTCGAAGCCTCCTTCGGCTCCCCGCTCTCATTACTATACGAAGGATGCGTCAACGCATGCTTCAGAAGAGACACATCCCGGAAGCGATAACCGATCGCCTCCTGTAAAACATCTAAATTCTGTTCCATACTTCTCCTGTAGGTAATCATGATACAGAAGCTGGAGCATGGTATGAACGAGCTTGCGCATTCCAAGAACAGGTTCTTGCGAATTGTACGTGTCCTGACACACAGAACGTGTTCTGTATGTCAGGCACGAACAAGGCGCAAGGTTCTGTACTTGGAACTAAGTGAGCTGTTCATACCATGTCCGGCTTCGTCCGTTGGATTAGATTTAAGAATTACTGATTGACCGCTTCCCGGATGGCGTCGACCGCATCCTGAACAGTGCTCATGTGCTCAGTGGCGTCATCCGGTACCTGGATACCGAAGGTATCCTCGATGGCCATCACGACCTGTACGACATCGAGGGAGTCCATCTCGAGGTCATCTACGAAGCGAGCCTCCGGTGTGATCTTCGCAGGATCCACACGCGGTACCTCATTCACGATAATCTGCTTCAGCTTCTCAAATTCCATGGTTTCTCCTATCTGTTTATGGGGTCTGACCCCATAAACTTCAACTTTAGATTTGTTTATAAAAATTTAATGGGGTCAGACCCCAATGTCGTCAACTTAACATTTAGATTCACGCGAAAGCGTGGGTCTTATTTTTTGCAACTATATTT
>CAKQED010000071.1:0-9602 GCA_934229835.1 uncultured Oribacterium sp.
AAATATAGTTGCAAAAAATAAGACCCACGCTTTCGCGTGAATCTAAATGTTAAGTTGACGACATTGGGGTCTGACCCTATTAAATTTTTATAAACTCACTCGTCATCCGAGCGCAGATGGACCTTGTTACGAGCGCTGCGTCGACGCTCATCCTCGAGCGCGGCGTAGTGCTTTTTCGTGGTGTTGACATCGTTATGGCCGAGTACATCCGCCACGAGGTAGATATCGCCGGTTTCCTTATAGAGGTTTGTGCCATAGGTGGAGCGCAGCTTATGCGGTGTGATATGTTTCGTCGGTGTGACGGTTTTCGCATATTTCTTTACCATGTACTGGACGGAGCGGACACTCATGCGCTGCATGCGGAGGGAGAGGAAGAGGGCGTCCTCATGGCCTGGCGCCGTGGCCTGGTGCTTTCGCCACTCGACATACGGGCGGAGCGCATTCTCGACCTCATCACCGAAATAGACGGTAACCTCCTTGCCGCCCTTACGATGGATGTGAATGCCGTCGTTGTTGAAATCGACGTCGTTCATATTGAGGCCCACGCACTCCGATACACGGATGCCGGTACCGAGCATGAGCGTCATCATGGCCTCATCCCGAAGCTCCGTCTTATCGTGGAAGACCTGCTGCTGACGGGTCAGCTTTTCGCCGTTCTCGATTTCGTCGAGAAGGTCCGCTACCTCATTTGCGTCGAGACGGATGATGTCTTTTTCCTTTAATTTCGGCATCTGCAGGAGATCCGCCGGATTTGTCTTGATCAGACGGTCTCTGTATAAATACCGGTAAAAGGTCCGGATCGACGCGACCTTGCGCTTGATCGAGGTTCTCGAGTTGATGACTTCCTTTTCGATTTTATTGCCATGTTTATCTTCAGAAACGTCCGTTCTGTATTTGATGTACTCTAGATAATCCTCGAGATCCGTGACGCTAAGCTTATCAAGGTCCTCCAGCTGAAAATCACGCGGAGAGTAGTCCTTATAGAGCGGGTTTTCATGGATAAGAAACTGAAAGAAAATCTTCAGATCACGGGCATAGGCGATACGGGTACGTGAACTCGTCGTCGTTTCGATGCCACGAAAATACATCGTGCAGAAATATGGAAGTTCATCGAGCAGGTCACGAAGCTTTTTTGTGTTGTCACGGTCGATCTGTTCATAGTATTTTAAAGCCATAAGAAACACCTTCTGTATAATTCATAAGTGCGTGCATGTCTGCATCTGCAAATCGTGTCTATACGTCGTGCGAAGAAATAAATATCCACCGGATATATTATAAATGCTTGACCACAGACATGATAAATAGAATATATATATTTATATATTCAGGGGCAGCGGGCCGGAACACGGGCATCCGTGTAGCAGAGCACCCTGACACTGCGCAATCCGCATTATTGCGCATAACCATAGTTTAACGCAATAATGCAACGAAATCAAGAAAAAAGAAGGATGCATCAAGCATCCTTCTTTACATCAGTTCGACTTCCGCCAGGTTCTCGGCAGGAATAAAAGCAACATCGGGAGGATCTCCAGTCTTCCAGCGAGCATATCGAAGGTCAGGACGATTTTACTGAAATCGGAATATGCGCTGAAATTACAGGTTGGACCTACGGCTGCGAGTCCCGGTCCGATGTTGTTGAAGGTCGCTGCTACCGCGGAGAAATTCGTTGTGAAGTCGAAATTATCTGCGCATGCGATCAGGAACACGGAGACCATGAAGATCACCACGTACATGATGAGGTAACAGTTGACGGAACGCACGACGCTGTGCTCGAGGCTCTTGTTCTCGAGGCGGATGTGCTTGACGGCCTCCGGATGCACCAGTACGAGAAGCTCCTTTCCGATCTCCTTCACCATGATGATGAGTCGGGAAATCTTGAAGCCACCGCCGGTGGAGCCGGCGCAGGCACCGGTAAACATCAGGAACAGAAGGAGCATCTGGCTCGCCTGCGGCCAGGTCGCGAAATCGAGGGTCGCGTAACCGGTGGTCGTGATGATCGCGCCGACCGTGAAGAAGCTGTGATGCAGTGCATACAGGAAGTCGCCGCCGTACATCTTCACGATGTTGAACGCGAAGAAAAAGGTACTGAAGGCGACGATGCCGAGGTAGACACGCGCCTCCTCACACTGAAACGCATCATGGAACTTCCGCTTCTGCATCAGGTAGTAGACATTGAAATTCACACCGAACATGATCATCGATACCGAGATCAGGAACTGACTCAGCATGCTGTAGTCGGCCATACCGGAGTTTCGGACGGCGAATCCACCCGTGCCGGCACTTCCGAAGGCGATACAGATCGAGTCATAGATGCTCATGCCGCTCAGGAGGAACAGGATGATCCAAAAGAGGGTCAATGCTGCATAAATCTTATACAGTGCCTTCGCGGTATCTGCAACACGCGGCACGATCTTGCTGACATCCGGTCCCGGGGACTCGGCCTTCATGATCATCATATTGTAGCCGCCGCCGAGCGGAAGGATCGTCAGAACCAGGACGAGAACGCCCATGCCGCCGACCCAGTGGCTGAAGGAACGCCAGAAAAGGAGTCCCTTGCCGAGGTGCTCGACCTCACTGAGAATCGAGGCACCGGTCGTCGTAAAGCCGGATACGATCTCGAAGACCGCATCGATGTAGGAAGGAATCGTGCCGGTCAGATAAAACGGCAGTGCGCCGATCAGCGACATCACGATCCAGCTCAGCGCACAGATGACGAAGCCCTCACGCGCATAATAGTCGGTACGCTTCGGCCCCTTTATGGTGGCCAGGGTACCGATGACGAGCGCCAGCACGGCGGAAACCGCCAAGGCCTGTACGGCCCAGAATTCCTGATAGATCAGTGCGCAGATGATCGGCAGGATCATGATGCCGGCTTCGAGCTTCAGCACCCATCCGAGCACGTAAATAATCATACTAAAGTTCATTTCCCGAACGCTCCTTATGCGAGAATATCCTTGAGATCGTTGAAACCGGTGTTCGTGGTGATCACGATGACGCTGTCGCCCGGCAGCATGAAGTCGGCGCCGCGTGGCGTGATGATCTGGTTTCCACGGACGATGGACGCGATCAGGACGTTCTTCTTAAATGTCAGATCCGCGAAGGTATGATTGCAGAGGGCGGGATCATTGCCCACCTTGAACTCGAGGGCCTCTGCTCTTCCATCACCGATCTTATACAGGGTCTCGACGTTCGAGCCCTCGGAGTTCTTCAGCGCACGCACATACTGTACGATGTGGTCGGCGACGATCTGCTTCGGGTAGATGACGGAGCCGAGGTTCATCTCGGAGGTGACATTCTCGAAGGCGATACGGTTGATCTTCGTGATGAGACGCGCGTCGGACAGCTTGCCGGCATAGAGGGACAGCATGATGTTCTCCTCATCGAAGCCGGTCAGGGAACAGAAGGCGTCGGTCTTCTCGATGCCCTCGCGGATCAGGAGATCCTGGTCGGTACCGTCCCCGTTGATGATGGTCGCATCCGGGAACTCGCCGGCGAGGAACTCGCAGCGGTCACGATCGAAGTCGATGACCTTCAGCTTGCACTTCATGTGGGAGTCGTGCATGTACTTCGCGATGTAGTAGGTGACCTTACCGCCACCGACGATCATACAGCTGCGGATCGGCTTGTAATCGATGCCGAGCTGCTTCACGAACTCGTTGGACTGATCCGCACTCGCGATGTAGCTGATGACGTCGCCATTCATGATGGCGTCATTACCACTCGGGATGATGACCTGGTCGCCACGCTCGATCGAGCAGATCAGGACATTGACCTTCAGAATACGCGGGATGTCATACATGCGGATGCCGACGATGTTGCTGTTCTCCGGCACCTTGACACGGATCAGGTCGATCTTGCCGCGGGAGAAGCTGTCGATCTTCATGACGGACGGGAAGCGAAGCAGACGCTCGACCTCCTTGGCAGCCGCCATCTCCGGGTTGATGACCATCGCGAGGTTCAGCTCGTCACGGAGGTAGTTGATCTCATCCTTGTACTCCGGGTTACGGATACGCGCGATGGTGTTACAGTTACCTTCCTTCTTTGCAATCAGGCAGCACAGCATGTTGATTTCATCGGAGTCGGTTGCGGCGATGAGGACATCTGCATTCTTGACACCGGCCTCCTGCTGGATCGCCAGCATCGCGCCGTTTCCGTTGATACCCATGACATCCAGTGAATCCACCGCATGTCGAAGAACCTTCTCGTTGTTGTCGATGATCGTTACGTTATGGTTCTCCCTGTTCAGCTGACTGGCGAGAGAATATCCCACCTTACCACAGCCAACCACAATAATGTTCATAGCTCTAAACTCCTCCGTCGTCTATCGAACTGATCCGTGTCGACCGGCATCCATCCTGAGGATATCCGTACGATCCGCCCAGGCGGTTCGGGTCACGGGATGTCTGCACCATCCTCTTCTGCCGATCCGGCGCGGTCCCGCTCGTCGAGATCCCGCTGCAGCGGTTCCAGATAATGCACAAACATATCTTTGTGAGACCGGATCCGGTAGTTCAGATCGATCTCCTGAATATTAAAGGATTTCTTACCGCCGTTCTGCATACGGTTCCAGAAATACTGAATATCCCGGAAGGGAATGTAGTACATCTCCTTCCGGGTCGTAAATGAAAGTATGATAAAGCTGATACCGCCCTGCTCCTCGAAGGCCTGCATGAAGCGGACCTGGTGCGGATGCAGATTCTGCAGCGGCCAGAAATTCGTGGCACACTCCTTCGCGTCGAAGCAGACCGGGATGCCCTGTACGAGGCCAATGTAGTCGACCGTGGACTTCTGATCGAAGTAGGCCAGTGTGATCTGCGTATGGTCCTCGTTCATGTTGATCGGCGTGATCGGCGTCGGGATCTTCTGTACGACTGCCAGCTTCTTCTCGAGGTAGGCCTCGTTCGTCCGGTTGATGAGCTCCTCCAGCTGTGAGCCGCGGAGCCCGCGGGACTTCCAGGTGCCCATCAGTTCTTCGTATGGCTCTCGTTCAGCCAGGACTCCCAGCTCTTCACCATCGCGTCCTTATCATCGAAGTAGTTGATGCGCATCGCATCACGGCACTCGTGGAGGGTCTGGTTCGTCACCTGCACCGCATGATCCGTGCCGGCCTTCAGGATGTCATAGACGTCGTTGATGTTGGTCTCCCACTTCGCACGGTTCTCACGGATCGGCTGAAGGAGATCCTCCATGACCTTCAGAAGGAACTTCTTACACTTCATATCGCCGAGACCACCACGCTGGTAGTGCTCCTTCATCTCCTCGAGGTTCTTATAATCCGGGAGATAGTCCGCGAACTGGCTGTCATCACGCAGGAAGGCGTCGAGGTAGGTGAAGACCATGTTGCCCTCGACATGTCCAGGATCCGCAACGTTAATATGCGTCGGATCCGTGTACATGCTCATGACCTTCTTCTTTACGGTCGCGGCGTCATCGGACAGGAAGATACCGTTGCCGAGCGACTTCGACATCTTCGCCTTACCATCGATACCCGGGAGACGACGCTGTGCTGCATTCTCTGGAATCAGGATATCCGGCTCGACGAGGACGTCGCACTTGTAGATCGTGTTGAAGCGGTGTGCGATCTCGCGTGCCTGCTCGATCATCGGCATCTGGTCCTCACCGGCTGGTACAGTGGTTGCCTTGAACGCGGTGATATCAGCGGTCTGCGATACCGGATAGGTGAAGAATCCGGCTGGGAGGCCGGCAACATTGTCATCCTCCGACTCGCTGCCGTTAAAGCCACGCATGAGCATCTCGGACTTGACGGTCGGGTTTCTGGACAGACGCTGGGTGGTTACGAGGTTCATATAGTAGAACGTCAGTGCGTGCAGTGCCGGGATGCCGGACTGAATGCAGATAAAGGACTTATCCGGGTCGATACCTGCGGAGAGATAATCGAGGGTGACCTCGATGATGTTATCACGTACCTTCTTCGGGTTATCCCAGTTATCGGTCAGGGCCTGATCGTCCGCGACAAGGATGTTGATCTCGTCGAACTGACCAGAGTTCTGAAGCTGTACTCTCCGCTGGAGAGAACCCACAAAGTGTCCTAAATGAAGTTTTCCGGTCGGACGATCGCCCGTCAGGATAACTTTACGCTTACAATCTTTTGCTAACATGCCTGCCTCCATAAAATGCACAAACTTATCATGAGTATAGCATACTAAAATGCGTTTTGAAACAGTAGTATCTTGTCATCGTCGATCGAGACGACGTCGAAGCGGCACTTCGTGTCGTCCTGTGAGCGCTTCGTGCAGGCGAGATAGGCTTCCGCTACCCGGCGGATCCGCTGCTGTTTCGCATGGGCTACGGCCTCGCAGCCGTAGCCGTGGGCGCTGTCCTGGCGTTTCTTCACCTCGACGAAGACGAGGGTGTCGTCCTCCATCGCGATGATGTCGATCTCGTTCCGGTGAAAGCGCCAGTTGCGTGCGACGATCCGGTACCCCGCCGTCTCGAGGTATGCTGCGGCCATGTCCTCCCCGCGGACACCGTCTGCGTGGTTGCCGCGACGCGCGTCGGAGCGCTTCTGACTTGGTTTCGGATCCTCGATTTTCTCGGTGAATATTTTGGGGAGTTCTTTGAAGTACATGATGCTCCTTTCGTTTCAGGAGTCAGACGAAGTGTCCGATGAAGGAGCAGCGGTGGATCGGGCATGGGCCGAGGCGTTTCAGCGCTTCGATGTGCTCCTTCGTGCCGTAGCCTTTATTACGTGCGAAGCCGTACTCCGGATACTGTGCGTCGTACGCCTCCATGAGCTGATCCCTCGTCACTTTCGCGAGGATGCTGGCGGCGGCGATGGAGACGGACTTCGCGTCGCCCTTGATGATCGACTCCTGCGGGATCTCGACGCCTGGGATCGTGACGGCGTCGTTCAGCAGGAGACCTGGTGCGTCGGCGAGTCCTTTCGCCTGGAGCATCGCGCTCGTCTTCTGAACGGCGATGCGCATCGCTTCATAATCCGCCTGAAGGATGTTGATCTCATCGATCCGCTTCTCATCCACGATGCCGATGCCGTAGGCGATGGCTTTTTCCTTGATTTCCGGCAGCAGCGCTTCGCGGCGGAGCGCAGTTACCTTCTTCGAATCGTTGAGGTAGAGGATCACGGCATCCTTCGGGAGGATGCAGCAGGCGGCCACGACCGGACCCGCCAGTGGACCTCTGCCGGCTTCGTCAATGCCGGCGATGAAGCGGACATCGGCATGTGCGTTTTCATATTCGTGCATCGCTGCTAAACGCGCGAGTTCCTTCTCCAGTCGCTCGCCCTTTAATTCTCTCGCCATACTGCTCCTTTACTGATGCTTTAATGAATCGTTGTGAAATGGTGAACGGAAAGGGGTCTGACCCCATACGGGGTCAGACCCCTTGGCCTCTCGCTTATTCAGTTTCTTTCGGGGTGTCGGAGACCTCCTGGCCGGCCGTGGTCGGGACGTGCTCGAGGGTGATGGCGCCGAGTCGTCCGCTCCGGAAGTCGTCGAGGATGATCTTCGCGGTTTTCGTGTAGTCGATGTTTCCACCCTTCATGATGCAGCCGCGACGGCGGCCGATCTCGTCGAAGACCTGAATCGCTTCCTCGAGGCCGTCGAGGGAGCTGCCGTAGCGCGCGATCAGTGCTTCCGGGTAATAGCGCACGAGGTATTTGATGAGGTAGAATACGAGCTCGTCAATGTTCAGGATCTGGTCGTTGATGGAGCCGATGAGGGCCAGATTCAGGCCGACGATCTCGCGCTCGAACTTCGGCCAGGTGATACCCGGGGTGTCGAGCAACTGCAGCTTTTTATTGACATTAATCCACTGATTGCCACGGGTGACGCCCGGCTTGTTTCCGGTCTTCGCCATGGACTTTCCGACATAGGAATTGATGAAGGTGGACTTGCCGACGTTCGGCACACCGAGGACCATCGCACGGATGACCGGGGTCTTGATGCCGCGCTTCAGATTCTTCTCGACGAGAGCCTTCGTCGCCTCATCGATGAGCGGATTCAGCTTCTTCAGGCTGCCCTTGTTTCGCGCATCGATTTCAAGTGTATAGTAGCCGCGGGCGGCGAAGTAGTCTGCGAAGCGCTTCGTCTCACGACGATCCGCGAGATCCGCCTTATTGATGAGGAGGATGCGGGCCTTATCCTTCGCGAAGCTGTCGACGTCCGGATTACGGGAGGATTCCGGGCAGCGGGCGTCGATGACCTCGATGACGAGATCGACCAGCTTCAAGTCCTCACGGATGTTTCGTTTTGCTTTGGCCATATGGCCAGGATACCATTGAATCGTCATAATTCACCTATTCCCTTTTTTATTTGATGAAACCGAGCTTTTTAAACGGCAACAGCCGGAACCAGATGCGTCCGAGGATCTGCGAGCGTTTGACATTACCGACATTGATGAAGCGGCTGTCCTCGGAGGAGTCTGCATTGTCCCCGATCAGGAAATATTCGTCCTCCATCAGTTCGACCGGCTTCTCCGCGATACCGCCGAGGGAAATGTCGGAGATCTGATCACTCTCGAGCAGGGTGCCGTCGATGTAGATGCGACCGTTCTGGATCACGACGGTCTCGCCCGGCAGTCCGATGACGCGCTTCACGTTCCGTGTCGCGTCGCTTCGCTGAAAGATGACGACGTCCATGCGCTTCGGCTTCATGAACTTATACGTGAGTCGGTCGACCAGCACGAGGTCGCTCGCGGATATCGCCGGCTCCATGCTATGACCGGAAATCTCCTCGGTCGTCAGGAAGCTGTGCACCAGAAACCACGCAAGCGCGATCACGACGATCACGTTCGTAACCGTGCCGACAAACTTCTGAATCGGACTCTTCTCTAGCATTCTTCACCTCATAAAATTAATGGGAGGCCAGATCATAACCTGCCGGGAGGCCAAGGGGTCTGACCCCGTATGGGGTCAGACCCCTTTCCCTAAACCATTTCATAACTGGGATTTTACCAGTAAATAAAACCATTGAAAAGGGGCATCCCGTAAAACGGAACGCCCCCAATGTTTCATCGCTTCTGATTACAGTGCCTTAACCTTGGCAGCCTTACCAGTACGCTCTCTAAGGTATGTGAGCTTTGCTCTTCTTACCTTACCTCTTCTAACGACCTCAACCTTCTCAACCATCGGGCTGTGAAGCGGCCAGGTCTTCTCTACGCCTACGCCGTTGGAAGACTTACGAACGGTAAAAGTAGTTCTGTTGGAACCACCCTGGATCTTCAGAACAGTACCCTCGAAGATCTGAGTTCTCTCACGGTTACCCTCTTTGATCTTGTTGTAAACGCGAACGGTGTCACCAGTGTTGAATGCTGGAACCTCAGCCTTGAGCTGACCCTGCTCGATGTTCTTGATAATCTCGTTATTAGACATTGTGTACCTCCTAGTACTATTCGACATTCATTCACGGAGTTTCTCGTTCGGCCCGAGCCGAATCACCTATTCCAAGCAGATGGAACCGTCAGCGGAATATCTCTCTTAGTCACAACCTTGATAAAATACCATATACGCGCGAAAAAAGCAAGCACTTTTCGGAGTGCCGCTTAGGAGTTCGATCATAGATCTTTGCCGCCCAGTGCGCCCTGCTTTTCAGGAGCCAGCCTTCCGGCGGCGCTTCGGCTTCTTC
>CAKQED010000072.1:0-9545 GCA_934229835.1 uncultured Oribacterium sp.
TGCTGAAATTGGCAGACAGGCAAGACTAAGGATCTTGTGTCCGATAGGACGTGTGGGTTCAAGTCCCATCTCCCGCATCACGCGGAAAGCTGAGAAGTCGGCTTTCCGCTTTTTTTATACTTTAAACGGCTGTGACACGCCGTCCCATATCGGATCACACAGTACGACGATGTCCGCGCGAAGGCGCATTTCCGGACATCGTCGTTTTCTTTCTTGTTTCTCGAGGAATATCTGCTATACTTTAAAGTAATTAATAGTTTAAAGGATGAAAGTGTTATGGCAGTAATTCAGTTTATCTACAATCTCCTCTGGGGAGACCTCATCACGATTCCATTACCAGGAGGCTCGACACTCGGGCTGTCGTTCCTGGTTCTTCTTTTGATTCCGGCGGGTATCTTCTGTACCGTCCGCACTCGCTTCCTCCCGATCCGTCTCTTCCCGGAGATGTGTCGTGTGGCAAGAGAGAAGAGTGTCGATCCGGAAAAGAACAGTAAGGTTTCTGGACTCGAGGCCCTCATCGTTTCGACCGCCACGCGTGTCGGCATGGGTAACCTCGTCGGCGTCGTCGCAGCGGTATCTGCCGGTGGTGCCGGTGCCGTGTTCTGGATGTGGCTGACAGCGCTGATCGGTTCCAGCACGGCGTTCGTCGAGGCGACACTCGCCCAGCTATATAAGGAAGAGGATCCGCTGTACGGTGGGTATCGTGGTGGTCCGGCCTACTATATCCATAAGATGTTTGCCGGAAAGAAGCAGAAGAGCGTCATCGCGATCCTGTTCGCGCTGTCCGGTCTTCTGTGCTGGTGTGGCATCAGCCAGGTCATCGGTAACTCCGTCGCGTCTGCCTTTGACAATGCTTTTCACGTGCCACCGATCGCTTCCGCGGTGCTTCTCTGTCTCCTGTCTGCGGTGATCGTGTTCCGGAAGAATATCACGGTCAAGGCACTCGACATCATCGTGCCAGTCATGGCCGGCTTCTATATCTTCCTGACCGTGTTCGTGATCATCAACAACTTCACTCAGCTGCCAGCGGTATTTTCACGTATCTTCCGTGAGGCCTTCGGCCTGCGTCAGGCGGTGGCGGGCGGCTTCGGTGCCGTCCTTATGAATGGTGTGAAGCGTGGGCTTTTCTCCAACGAAGCAGGCTCTGGCTCTGCGCCATGTGCTGCGGCTGCGGCAGATGTCGATCATCCGGTGAAGTCCGGACTTCTGCAGGCGCTCGGCGTCTTCATCGACACCATCGTGATCTGCAGCTGTACCGCCTTCGTGATGCTTCTCGTTCCGGAGGAAGCGGTGGCCGGCCTCGGTGGTATGGATCTTCTTCAGGTAGCGATGCGCTACCATTTCGGCCAGGCCGGTGTGATCTTCATCGCCATCACCCTCTGGCTCTTCAGCTTCTCGACCTTCATCGGCGTCCTGTTCTATGCGCGTTCGAACGTCGCGTATGTTTTCGGCGACAGCTGGAAATCACAGAATGTATATAAGATCATCGCGCTGATCAACCTCTTCATCGGCTGCATGGCGGCCTACACCTTCGTGTGGGATCTCGGCGATGTAGGCATTGGCCTCATGACGATCTTCAACATGCTCGCGCTGATCCCGATGTCGAAGGAGGCGATTGCGTCCCTCAGGGACTATGAACAGCGCTTCATGAAACACTGAAGCTTCATACGCCGTATTGAAACGGATGGGGCTGTGGAGATGTGCTGATTCTAAGCGCAGATCCGGAGACAGACGATCATATCGATACAGAAACATAAAGAAAGACCGCTGACCTGTTCGTAAAAACAGACCAGCGGTCTTTTTGCATGCGGAAGTTCCTGCTATAGACTGCGCATGCGGTTCTGCGATTATCTGAACTTACTCATTCACCTGAAACACCGTTTTGAAGGCTTCGTCGTTCACCACGCGCTCCAGCGTATGGTTGATGTTCCGGAAGTGATGAACGAGCTCCTGTTCGAGTGCGGCACGATCGCCCTGCTCGATGGCGTGCACCATGCGCACATGCTGGGAGACAATGTTTACACTATCGTCCATCCGCTCGTCATCACTGCGCTCGATGCCGAGGGCGAAGCGGCGTGCACGGATATAGTGGATGTCGTGGCGACCAGTGTGCTGCTGGACGAACTCCTTATTCTGCAGCTGATAGAAGAGATCGTGGAAGCGGGTGTCAGCGTCGGTCAGCTTGATGAGCTCATTGAATCGGATCATATCCTGCTGCTCCTGCAGCATATTGCGGAGGAGAGGGAGAAGCGGCTGCAGAAGGCCGGCATCATAGGCATCCATGACCACGCGGGTCTCCAGAACCTCGCGAAGATAGCGTACCTGTCGCACACGATTCATGTCAATGCGGCTCACGAAGCTGCCACGCTGTGGCTGAGAGTCCAGTGCACCTTCTGCGTTCAGCTGCCGCACCGCCTCTCGAACAGGGATACGGCTACAGCTGAACATCTGTGCCAGCTTCACTTCACTGAGCTTCGTGCCCGGCTGAAGTTCCAGGGTCGCGATGCGATCCCACAGATAATGATGGATCTCCTCCGGCTTCGATATGGCCGTAGCATCCGCCGTGGATTCAAATGGATGGATTTCCTCCGGCTTCGATATCGCCGTGGCATCTGCCGTTGATTCAAATACTTCGCGCGTGTTTTCGTTCATGAGGGACTCCTGAAAATCGAATAAATATAGCTTCATTATACTCGAAAAACCTGGAAAATCTAGTATACATTCACGGCAAATAGGCGAAATGAACGAAAACGGAGATGGGATAAAGGAAGATTTGTGAAATTATACACAAGCAGACACCAAAATTGATAAAATCCGTCTTTTTTTTGAAATCACGTTGACAGATAAAGTAGAGCGGGGTATTCTAGGAACTACAGAAACTAGTATACATTTTGTACGGAGGGTATAATAATGGAAATGACATTACGTTGGTACGGCTCTAAGTTTGATACCGTAACTTTACAGCAGATCCGCCAGATTCCGGGCGTAACCGGAGTTATCTCTACACTGTATGACACCACCCCGGGTGAGGTATGGCCGCAGGAGAGAATCCATGCATTAAAGGAAGAGATCGAGGCTGCAGGTCTTCGCCTGAGCGGTATCGAGTCTGTTAATGTCTGCGACTCCATCAAGGTCGGCGATGAGAACCGTGATAAGTACATCGCAAACTACATCGAGACACTTGAGAACCTCGGTAAGGAGGACATCCACCTCGTATGCTACAACTTCATGCCGGTATTTGACTGGACCAGAACCGAGCTGGCACGTAAGAACCCGGATGGCTCTACAGTACTTGCTTATAATCAGAAGGCCATCGATGCCATCGATCCGGATAACCTCGCTGCTTCTATGGAGAAGATGTCAAACGGCGCGGTTATGCCAGGCTGGGAGCCGGAGCGTATGGCGAAGATCAAGGAGCTTTTCGAGATGTATAAGGATGTTGACGGCGAGAAGCTGTTCCAGAATCTCGTATACTTCCTGAAGGCCATCATGCCGGTCTGCAACAAGTATGACATCAAGATGGCGATCCACCCGGATGATCCGGCATGGTCCGTCTTCGGTCTCACCAGAATCATCAACTCCGAGGCAGGCATCCTTCGTCTGATGAATGCTGTCGACGATGTACATAACGGCGTGACCTTCTGCTCTGGTTCCTACGGCACCAACCTCGAGAATGACCTTCCGCACATGATCCGTGTACTGAAGGGCAGAATTCATTTTGCACATGTACGTAACCTTCGTTTCAACGATACCTCTCGTGAGAATTATGATTTCCAGGAGGCTTGCCACATTTCCAAGGATGGTAACTTCGATATGTACGAGATCGTTCGTGCACTCTATGAGACTGGCTTCGATGGACCGATCCGTCCGGATCACGGCCGCATGATCTGGGATGAGGTTGATAAGCCAGGCGTTATCCCAGGATATGGTCTCTATGATCGTGCACTTGGTGCAACGTACATCCAGGGTCTCTGGGAGGCCATCGAGAAGGCTGAGACGAGAAAGGAGTTTGCAAAATGAAATTAACACTTGAAGGTTTAAAGGATAGAGCAGCATGGGTGAAGGCCGGCGTAACCCTTCCAGGTTATGATGTGACTGCACTTGCAGAGAATACGAAGAAGTCCCCACGCTGGGTACACTTCGGTATCGGTAACATCTTCCGTATCTTCCTCGGAAGCATCGCAGATACACTGATCGAGAAGGGTGAGCTCGATAAGGGCATCACCTGTGTCGAGACCTTCGACTTCGATGTAGTCGATAAGATCTACAAGCCATACGACAACCTCGTACTGGGCGTCACCCTGAAGGCAGACGGCAATACCGAGAAGCGCGTCATCGGCTCGCTGACCGAGGCAATCAAGGCACAGTCCGCTGTTCCAGAGGAGTGGAATCGCCTCAAGGAGATCTTCACAAATCCGGATTTCCAGATGGCGACCTTCACCATCACCGAGAAGGGCTATGCACTGAAGAATGCAGACGGCCAGTACTTCCCGTTCGTACAGGCAGACATCGATAACGGTCCGGAGAAGCCGGGCGCTGCGATGGCCATCGTCACTGCACTTCTGTTCGAGCGTTTCAAGGCTGGACAGTATCCGGTATCGATCGTTTCTTGCGATAACTGCTCACACAACGGTGAGAAGCTCATGAGCTCCATCGTGACCATGGCTGAGGAGTGGGAGAAGAAGGGCTTCGTTCCGGCAGCCTTCGTAGAGTATCTGAAGGATGAGAACAAGGTCGGCTTCCCATGGTCCATGATCGATAAGATCACCCCGCGTCCGGCAGAGTCCGTAGAGAAGGAGCTTGAGGCACTCGGCATCGAGGATATGGCGCCTGTTATCACCTCGAAGCGTACCTACATCGCACCTTTCGTCAATGCAGAGGGACCTCAGTATCTCGTTATCGAGGACAAGTTCCCGAACGGCAGACCGAAGCTCGAGGATGCCGGTGTATACATGACCGACCGTGATACCGTCAATAAGGTAGAGCGTATGAAGGTCACCACCTGCCTCAACCCGCTGCACACGGCTCTGGCTGTATACGGCTGTGTACTCGGCTACACGCTGATCGCAGATGAGATGAAGGACACCGAACTCAACAAGCTCGTGCATGAGATCGGCCCGGTAGAGGGTATGCCGGTTGTAACCAACCCTGGCATTCTTTCTCCGGAGGCGTTTGTTGATGAGGTCATCAATGTTCGTATCCCGAACCCGTTCATGCCGGATACGCCACAGCGTATCGCGACCGATACCTCTCAGAAGGTCGGCATCCGTTACGGCGAGACCATCAAGAGCTATGTTGCAAAGTATGGCGATGCGAAGAAGCTGAAGGCGATTCCGCTTGCAATCGCTGGCTGGCTGCGTTATCTTCTTGGTGTGGATGATGAGGGTCAGGCTTTCGAGCGTTCCGCAGATCCGATGCTGGAGACGCTGTCTCAGCAGATGGAAGGCATCACTCTCGGACATCCGGAGAGCGTCGGCGACAAGGTTCGTCCGATCCTCAGCAACGCGAACATTTTCGGCTCTGACCTTTATGAGGCTGGTATCGGCGAACTGATCGAGGATCTCTTTAAGGAGGAGCTGGCAGGCCCTGGTGCCGTGAGAGCCACCCTCAAGAAGTACCTTGACTGATCTTTAAATCAGGCATATGGGCAGAAAGAGACGAGTGAAGCATGCGAATCATATTTGCTACCCATAATAAAAATAAAATGATAGAGGTGCGCCAGATCCTGGGGGATCTGGCCACCGATATCGTTGCGAAGAGTGAGCTCGGAATCGATTTCGAGCCCGTCGAGACCGGTAAGACCTTTGCGGAGAACGCAGAGCTGAAGGCCGTCGGCATTCGCAGCTATATGCTTGCACATCATATGCTGGAGGACGATGACATCATCATGTCGGACGACTCCGGCCTTTGTGTTAATTACATGCTGGGACTTCCGGGTATTTACAGCGCCCGCTACCTCGGTGAGGATACCTCGTATGATGTGAAGAATGCACGCATCATCCATGAGCTTCGCTATGCGGAGGGGGATGAACGCGCGGCACACTTCACCTGCGATATCTGCGCTGCATTTGCAGACGGACGTGTTCTCCACGCAGAAGGCATCTTCGAGGGCCTGATCGCCCATGAACCGAAGGGGACACATGGTTTCGGATATGATCCGATCCTCTACCTTCCGGAGTATGGCAAGACCTCTGCGGAGCTGACGCCGGAGGAGAAAAACGCGATTTCTCACCGCGGCAAGGCGCTCCGTGCGATGCGTGAGCTTCTGAAGGATGTCCTGGAAAAGGATGCCGCGAGACGCGGTACGACGTCGGAAGACGGGGCAGAGGCCCGGGAGGAAAGCGGACTTGTCCGCCCCTTTCAGACCGTCCTCGTCGTAAGTGATTCCCACCGGAACGACGCGAACCTGAAGGATGTACTGAGCCGCATCGGGATGATCGATATCCTCATCCATCTCGGCGATGCCGAGGGCTCGGAGGGGATGATCCAGCAGTATGCCGGTGATGGCGTGAAGTGCTACTTTGTGCAGGGAAACAACGACTTCTTCACTTCGCTTCCGAAGGAGATCGTCGTGAAGATCGGAAAGCATCGCTGCCTTCTGACCCATGGCCACTACTACGGGGTCAACATGGGTGTATCCGGCATCGTCGATGAAGCGAAGAACCGCGACTGTGATGTCGTGATGTTCGGTCATACGCATAAGCCGTTCCTGAAAACGGTCGATGGAGTCACCTGTCTGAATCCGGGTTCCATCAGCTATCCGCGCCAGGTCGACCGTCGCCCATCCTATATGGTGATCGACGTCAGTGAAGAGGGAGATTTCGAGTTCCGCCCGGTTTACATAAAAAACTAGGTTCCACAGAACTCGCCCTCCGCGACGATTGGGTTTCAGGTGTAGCGCTCTGCAGATGGTGGAGCGGTTTACTGAATCAGAAAAGTGATGCATGGCGGAACGTAAAATAAGCGTGAAAGCGATGCATTATCCCTTGTATGTGAAAAATAAATCATATATAATAAAGACTGTAAGCGTTTACATGGCCTGATGTATTCGGGCTTGATAATATTCAAAGGAGATTTGATATGACACAGAAAGATTTCATGGAGAAGCTTGCCGAGATTAAGGTTTGTCCAGTCGTAGTTATCGATCACGTGGAGGATGCCGTTCCTCTCGCACAGGCGCTTGAGGCTGGTCATCTTCCGATGGCTGAGGTTACCTTCCGTACAGCAGCTGCTGCAGATGCGATCGCAGCGATGGTAAAGGAGTGCCCGAATGTCGTTGTTGGTGCTGGTACTGTTCTCGATCGTGAGCAGTGCACACGTGCGATCAACGCTGGTGCTCAGTTCATCGTTTCCCCGTCTTTCTCAGATGAGGTTGCGCAGTGCGCACTCGGCCACGGCGTAGCTTACTGCCCTGGTACCTGCACACCGACCGATATCACAAACGCCCTTCGTTACAACCTTCCGATGGTAAAGTTCTTCCCGGCGGCTGCATACGGCGGACTCAAGACCCTGAAGGCACTTTCTCCTGTATTCCCACAGCTCAAGTTCATGCCGACCGGTGGTGTTAATCTCGATAACGTGCTCGAGTATCTTGCCTTCGATAAGATTATCGGTGTAGGTGGAACATGGGTATGCAAGAAGGATAAGCTTGTAAATAAGGACTGGGCTGGTATCACCAAGCTCTGCCAGGAAGCGTACGACCTTACACATAAGGCATAAGAGCATCGATCTCTGTATATCAAAATCATATATATATGAACGGAAAATCCGGAGGACTTCAAAAGAAGGCCTTCGGATTTTTATTGGAAATGGGTCAGAGATGGAGAAACGGGAGTAGAAGTAAGCTCTAAATGAAGACTTGCATTCCGGTGATTTTTTTTGTATTCTATGAAGGCACGGTAATATAGATGGATGAAACAGACGCGCGAAGTCCTGTGCTTCAAACGACTTGAAATATAATGCGTAAAACTTCAAATTTGTGGTTGACAAAGAGAAGCTTATTCGTTAATATATACGAGTCGCTCATAAAGAGTTGTCTGAGTCCGTAGCTCAGCTGGATAGAGCAACGGCCTTCTAAGCCGTGGGTCGGGGGTTCGAATCCCCCCGGGCTCATTCTCGAGACATCTCGAGAGATTTTAATACTGGTTTGCTGAAAAGCAGCCGTAATATGGTGGGTATAGCGTAGTTGGTTAACGCGCCAGATTGTGGTTCTGGAGATCATGGATTCGAATTCCATTACCCACCCTAGCCAGCAGGCTTATCGAGGGGCTATCGCCAAGCGGTAAGGCACAGGCCTTTGACGCCTGCACTCGTTGGTTCGAATCCAACTGGCCCTGTTTTGCGAGGCTGTAGCTCAGTCGGTAGAGCACTTGACTTTTAATCAAGTTGTCGCGAGTTCGAATCCCGTCAGCCTCATCTTGATTTTTCAGACCTGTAAGTTGAAAGACTTACAGGTCTTTTTTGCGTACGTAAACTTAATAAAAAAGGACGAAAACCGACCGGATTCCTATATTTTGTGTTTGATTTCGGAATGGTAAAATTGAGATAGAAAAGCAGGAAGAGAAATCGGGAATTGTGGAGGTGGCGGTTATGAAACTGATCAGTCCGAAGACAGCATTGGCATCCTTACTGGGATGTGCTTTTGCCGCGATGAAGCTGATTTATTTCAGAGATCTCTCGGATCTGCCGATAATCATCGTGGTTGGGTACATATCCGTAAGAGGATTATATGTCGCCTTTTCACCGGCAGCCTACGAAGAGGAAGAGCGAGAACAGCGGCGGACAAAGCGGCTGTATCGTAAGCTGTTTGGAAGGTTCGCCTATGTGGCCTCGGATGTACCGATTGCGCTGCTTTTACCTGCCGCGCTTCTGTCAATGTTTTGCCCGTTGACGGATGATCTTCGTGCGGTCTTGATCACTCTTTTAACGCTTGCGTCTATATACGCCATCTGGTTCGGCTGGTATGTTTTATCAAACAAGCGGACGTATATCGAAGACAAAGATTCAGAGAACGGCGAGCTACGTGTTGAAGAAGAAAATGCCTGGAAGATGGTGAGCCGCGTTCACAGCATTGTACTGGTACTGCTGATGGTGCTGGGCGGTTTATATCTGTACTCTGAAATATGGTGATCAGGCAGTGTTTAAAGTCACGAAAGAAGATGGCCTGGTGAGGCTCTATACGCGTGTTGGGTGATGGTAAAGTGTGGAAGCGGATAGCTTCTGGATGTACATGATAATTTCTAAAACAGACAAAAACAATCAGCAAAAAAGATGTTAGACCAGATGTACATAACCAATTAAAAAGCAATTGTTCATATTATTGAATTGTACGAAGAACATAATTCGTACAAAACCATTATAAATGGCTAAATGCCGTCATTTTCGAGAGGTGAGTGCATTTGTTCATCACTTTAGAGTTACAGGAAGAGAAATCGGAATTTTTGAGGAGATAGATATAAAATGACCTTCCAATTAGTTTGTATAGAACCAAAAGAATTAACGCAATACAAGGCGGATATGCAGGAAGCATTTCAGAAAGGTTTTGA
>CAKQED010000073.1:0-8081 GCA_934229835.1 uncultured Oribacterium sp.
GCAGTTTACCAGCCGGAGCCACAGCAGGAGACAGCAGAGCATGATGCACAGTAAGTGATGTGATGTACAGGTCGTGGAGTAAACACTCCACGACCTTTTCTGTGCGGATGAGACGTAGTCATCTTTCGGGCAGGGGGCCCCTCTGCCTGAACAGTTATGGCCAGCCGGGTCCCCGAAAAAAGTTTCAAATTAATGCTTGACACTCGCCTGTCTGTCTGATATTATCTTACCTGTTGCTGAGGCAGACACAACACAGCAACGAAAACAACTTATCGATGCGTGGCTCAGCTTGGTAGAGCGCTGCGTTCGGGACGCAGAGGTCGCTGGTTCGAATCCAGTCGCATCGACTACCCTTGGGACTGACTCGTAAGCATGGCTTACGGGTTTTTCTTTTTGTGTAATCATACATACAGGACGGAATGTTCATTGATTCAGCTCTCTGAAAATGATATTCTAAGAGCAAACAATCATTCGGCTGTTGCAACAGATCGGAGGCAAGATGAGCTGTATCAGAGAAGAACTGGAAGCGCTGGAGCGGGAGACCCTGTCGCCGTATGCGGCACTCTCCTCGGAATCGCAGGGGAGAGACCGTGCGGAGGAGCCGGACGACATACGCCCGTGCTTCGAGCGTGATCGTGACCGCATCATCCACTGTAAGGCCTTCCGTCGCCTCAAGCATAAGACGCAGGTCTTCATCGCACCGGAGGGAGACCACTACCGTACGCGTCTCACCCATACCCTGGAGGTCAGTCAGATCGCCCGGACCTTCGGTAAGGCACTCCGTCTCAACGAGGACCTCGTCGAAGCCATCGCCCTCGGCCATGATCTCGGCCATACCCCGTTCGGGCACAGCGGCGAGCATGTGCTGAACAGCCTCTGTCACGAGGGATTCTCCCATGTCGAGCAGAGCGTGCGCGTCGTCGATGTGCTGGAAAAGAACGGCCAGGGCCTCAATCTGACGAAGGAGGTGCGCGACGGCATCCTGAACCACCGCACCTCGGGTCATCCGAACACCCTCGAGGGCCAGGCGGTCCGCTTCGCTGATAAGATCGCCTACATCAACCACGACATCGACGATTCGATCCGCGCGGGACTCATCCGGGAGGAGGAAATCCCGTCGGAGATCAGCGACATCCTGGGGCACTCGGTGAAGGAACGCTTAAGCGTCCTGATCCATGACGTGATCTATCAGTCGAAGGGGCAGCCGTCCCTCGAGATGTCGGCACCGGTCGAGCATGCGATGCAGTCGCTTCGGGAGTGGATGTTCACACATGTCTATATCGGCGGTGAGGCGAAGCAGGAGGAGGTCAAGGTCCGGCGTATGATGACCCTGCTGTTCCGGTATTATATGGAGAACCCGTCGTCGATGACCGAGGAGTTCATCACCATGCTGGAGTCGAATCTCTCGAAGATCGCATCGGACGACCCGGAGAAGGAGCTGAAGCGCCAGATCGCGCATGAACGCTCCGTCTGCGATTACATTGCCGGCATGACCGACGATTACTGTATCTATAAATTCAAGGAGTATTTTGTGCCGGTCGGCTGGCAGAAGTTCTGACGCCTTCCGACCCTGCTCTGCGTTCAGATGAGGATGCCAATGCATACGGCATATACATCGTCATCACCCGGATGTCGGGCAGGCAGGCGGCATGCGTGTAGGGAACTGGAGAAATCACATTGTATTATCCTGAAGAAGTCATAGAAGAAGTGCGATCACGCGCCGATATCGTGGACGTGGTCGGTAAGGTCGTCCATCTGAAAAAGATGGGCGCCAATTATTTCGGGCTCTGCCCGTTTCATGGAGAGAAGACACCCTCCTTTTCCGTGAATCAGTCGAAGCAGATTTTCTACTGCTTCGGATGCGGAAAGGGCGGCGATGTCGTGAAGTTCACGATGGAGTATGAGAACCTCACCTTCCTGGAGGCGGTGCGGAAGCTCGCCGATGAAGTAGGCTATCAGCTTCCGGAGGGGAATGTCAGCAGTGAGGAGCGGCAGAGCCGTGACCTCCGGACGAAGCTGCTCGAGATCAATAAAAAGGCGGCTGTCTACTTTTATGATGCGCTCCGAAAGCCGGTCGGGCAGATCGGTATGAACTACTTCCGGAAGCGTCAGCTGAGCGACGAAACGCTCCGCGTCTGGGGCCTCGGCTATGCCGATCAGACCCGGGACGGGCTCTATCGCTATCTCCGCCAGTGCGGCTATGAGGACGCGATCCTCCGTGAGTCTGGTCTCGTGAACTTCTCCGAGCGGGGCGCGTACGATAAGTTCTTTAATCGCGTCATCTTCCCGATCATGGATGTCAACAGCCGTGTCATCGGCTTCGGCGGTCGTGTGATGGGGGAGGGAGAGCCGAAGTACCTGAACAGTCCGGAGACCCGTCTCTTCGATAAGTCGAGAAATCTCTTCGGTCTCTGCTATGCGAAGAAGTCGCGGAAGAAGTATTTCATCCTCTGTGAGGGCTATATGGATGTTATCTCGATGCACCAGGCCGGCTTCACCAACGCGGTGGCCTCGCTCGGTACAGCACTCACCGAGGAGCAGTGCCGCCTTCTCAGGCGCTATGTCGGGGAGATCCTTCTGACCTACGATTCGGATGGCGCCGGCATCAAGGCCGCGAAGCGCGCGATGCCGATGCTGAAGGCGGTCGGGATCCAGAGTAAGGTTATCAACATGAAGCCGTACAAGGACCCGGACGAGTTCATCAAGGCCATGGGGCAGGACGCCTTCCAGGAGCGCATCGACCAGGCGCAGAACAGCTTCCTCTGGCTCATCGATGTGATGAAGCTGGATTTCGATCTGAAGGATCCGGCTGGTATGACCGCGTATACGAACGCGGCGGCCGAAAAGCTGAGCGAAATCCAGGAGGCCATCGAGCGGGAGAATTATATCCAGGCCGTGGCCCGGGAGCAGATGATCGACGTGAATGCACTGCGCCGCCTCGTAAATACGATGGGCGAGCAGCGGACACGCCGGAACTCCCCGCTGAACGAGAAGATGTATCAGTCCACGAGCTTCATGCCACGGACGAACCCGAAGAAGAAGGTCGAGACGGCACTCCAGAAGTCGGAGAAGCAGCTCGTCACCTGGCTCAGTGAAAAGCCGGAGCTCATACCGACGGTACAGAAGTATATCCAACCGACGGACATCAGTGATGAAACCGTCCGTACGGTACTGGAGCTCGTCTACCAGCAGCAGCCGGTCAATACGATCCTCGATCGTTTCCGTGAGGACGAGGAGGCGTATGAGAAGGTCGCCGCGATGTTTAACGGGAATCTCCTGCCGGAGGATGTCGACGAGCGCGAGTTCAAACGTGGGCTCGAGGATGTGATTCGGAATGTCAAGATGAGCTCGCTGAATACGAAAATCGCGAATGAGACGGATCCTCGTCAGCTGTCGGAGCTCTTCCGGCAACAGTCGGCGCTGCAGGGTCTGCACATCGACTAAGTATATGGGCGAGGCTTCATAAAACTCGCCTGCTGAACTGTCTTGATGAAATATACTGGTACAGGACAGCAGAAGCATTTCGATGAAACAGGACATAGCTGGTCTGCAGAAGGATCCCGATGCATAGAACGATCAGGCTATATACAGGAGGAACGAATTGGAAAAGCAGTTTCAGCTTCCGAAAAGACTGGAAACCATCATAGAGCGGATGCCGACTTCCGGCTGTCTCGCGGATGTCGGCTGTGATCATGCCTATGTCGCGATCGAGGCGGTACGACGTGGGAGAGCGGCACGCGCCCTCGCCTGTGATGTACGAAAGGGGCCGCTGCAGCAGGCAGCGGAGCATATTCTCTGCGCAGGACTCGCCGGAAAAATCGAGACCCGCCTGTCGGACGGTCTCGAGCAGGTCGCGCCGGGGGAGGCCGACACCGTCGTCGTCGCGGGTATGGGCGGACCGCTGATGGAGCGCATCCTGCAGGGACGGCTCGGGGACTTCGCGCACTTCGTTCTGTCACCACAGTCGGAGATCCCGCACTTCCGCCGCTTCCTTCTCGCAGAGGGCATGCAGATCGACGAAGAAACGATGCTCATCGATGAGGGGAAGTATTATGTCATACTCAACGTATCGCAGCGTGCAGACGCGGCGTCTTCCGACTCGATGTATGTCACGGAGGAGGACTTCCTTTATGGTGGCCGTCTGCTCCGCCGTCTGGATCCGGTTTTAAAAAGCTTTCTGGAAAAGGAAAAAACGAGATATGAGGGCATCCTCAGACAGACCGATTCTCTGGAGGTACGTACCGCATATCAGCATTGTATGAACGCACTGGAGGCATATCGATGAACACAGTATCTATGATTACAGAAAAGCTCGAGCAGCTCGCGCCGAAGGCAGCCGCCTGCGACTGGGATAACCCGGGGCTGCTGGTCGGTCGTTCAGACCGGGAGGTCAGCCGCATCTATGTCGCACTGGATGCCTCCTGTGCGGTCGTCGATGCCGCCATCGATGCCGGCTGTGATCTGATCGTGACCCATCACCCGATCATCTTCCGGGGCGTGAAGTCCATCAATGATCAGTCAGCACTGGGACTCAAGCTTCTGGATCTCATCCAGAATGACGTTTCTGTCTTTTCGATGCACACGAACTTCGATTCCTGTCCGGGCGGCATGGCGGACATCGTCTGTGCGGCCCTGGGACTTCGGAAGACGGGCCTGATGGAGCCGACGGGATTTCTCCCGAAGGACACGCAGAACGGCGCAGCAGAGGGTCTTCAGCTGCGTGTCGTGGAAACAGAGCGCGATGTGAATCCGGATGCCTATGGCATCGGCTTCACGGCAGAGCTGCCGGAGCTGCTGAGCGCTGCAGAGCTTGCGGCCCGTGTGAAGGCGTGCTTCGGACTGCCGTTTGTTCAGTACTATGATGCCGGTATGCCGATCCGACGCATCGCCTGCTGTCCGGGCTCCGGACGCGGCGAGCTGAAGGAGGTACTCAGCCTCGGGGTCGACGCCTTCCTGAGCGGCGATATGGGCCACCACGAGGGTCTCGACCTCTGTGAGGAGGGCATCAGTCTCCTCGACGCCGGCCACTATGGCCTCGAGCATATCTTCGTACACTACATCGCCGGATTTCTGCGGACGCAGTTCTCGGAGGCAGAGATCATCGAAGAGGAGCTGCACTTCCCGGCACAGATTGTCTGAGGAGGCAAGGATATGACGATTACAGTTCAGGGAAAGACCTGCGAATATCCAGCGGGCACGACGTTTTATGAGATTGCGATGCAGCATCAGGCGGAGATCCCGCAAGAGATCCTGCTGGCAAAGCTCGGTACGAAGCTCTACGAGCTTCATAAGCATGTACCGGAGAGGGGCGGGGAGATCAGTTTCATCACCGGCGCAGACAAGGAAGGGCACATGGCCTACCAGCGCTCGGCGATCTTCATGATGCTGAAGGCCTTTTATCACCTCTGTGCCGATGTGAAGGATTTCGGCGTCGTGGTCGACTATACCCTCGGCGGTGGCTTCTACTGTTATCTTCGTGGTGGGGTCGAGGTGACGGAGGCACTGCTCGCTCAAGTGAAGCAGACGATGGAAGCGTACCGGGATCAGAAGATTCCGATCATGAAGAGGAGTGTGCAGACCGACGAAGCGATCCGGATGTTCCGTGAGGTCGGGATGACGAGCAAGGAGCGCCTGTTCCACTATCGTATGACGAGCCGGGTCAATATCTACAGCCTCGGAAATTTCTTCGATTACTTCTATGGCTATATGGTGATGGATACGAGCTACATCCGGGCCTTCGACCTCGTGCCGTACGGCAGTGGATTCGTACTGATGCTGCCGACGATGCGGGACCCGGAGCATGTGGCGCGCTTCGTGCCGCTGGATAAGCTCTATAAGGTCCAGAAGGAATCCGCGGCCTGGGCGAACTCCATCGACTGCGGCAATGTCGCCGCGCTGAATGACTGCATCGTCCAGGGTGGCACCGATGAGCTCATCCTGATGCAGGAGGCGATCTTCGAGAAGACGATCGGCAATATCGCGATGGAGATCGCGAAGCGGAATAAGAAGCTCGTTATGATCGCCGGTCCGTCCAGCTCCGGCAAGACGACCTTTTCACGTCGTCTCAGCATACAGCTCATGGCCCTCGGCCTGCATCCACACCCGATCACCGTCGATAATTACTTCCGTGATCGCGAGCTCGCGCCGATCGGCCCGGATGGAAAGAAGGATTTCGAGTCCATAAAGTGTGTCGATATCGAGCAGTTCAGCGAGGATATGCTGAAGCTCCTCGCTGGCGAGACGGTGCAGCTGCCGGTCTACAATTTCATCACCGGAAAGCGCGAGTACCGCGGCAACTTCTGTAAGCTCGGCGAGGACGATGTCCTCGTCATCGAAGGTATCCACTGCCTGAATGACGAGATGTCGAAGCAGCTTCCGGCGGACGTTCGCTTCAAGATCTATATCTCCGCCCTGACCCAGATCAATGTCGACGACCACAACCGCATACCGACGGCGGATGGCCGTCTCCTCCGCCGCATCGTGCGTGACAACCGCACCCGTGGCTACAGCGCGAAGGACACCATCACCATGTGGGACAGCGTACGCCGGGGAGAGGATAAGAACATCTTCCCATTCCAGGAGACCGCGGATGTGATGGTGAACTCCAGCATGATCTATGAGCTTCCGGTGCTGAAGCTCTTCGCAGCACCCCTCCTGTTCCAGATCCAGCCGGACGAGCCGGAGTATCAGGAGGCGAAGCGCCTGCTCAAGTTCCTTGACTACTTCCTCCCGATCAGCCCGGAGCTGATCCCAAAGAACTCCATCATCCGGGAATTCATCGGCGGCAGCTGCCTCGACGTCGGTTGAGAACAGTTCAGACAGGGGGCCCGGAGGGCGGCCTCGGAGTACTGTGCCTCCGTTGCCGCTCCTCCGGGCCCCCTGGACTAACTGTATGACCACCAGGGAACCTACGGGTGCTTGACGGCGCGGGATTCCTGAGGTAAAATGTGGTGTCGAGTATCGGATGTGGTCGCTGCCAGCGTAGGGAAACCGGCTGGGAGAGGAAAGTCCGGGCTTCACAGAGCAGGATGCCTGCTAACGGCAGGTTGCGGTGACGCACAGGAAAGTGTAACAGAGAGTAGACCGCCGGCTTCAGCCGGTAAGGGTGCAAGGGCAGTGTAAGAGACTACCGCGGGCCTGGTGACAGGAACGGCATTATAAACCCCATCTGAAGAAAGACCAAACAGGAAGCATAGGGTGGCTCGTCCGCTTCCGGGTAGGTTGATGGAGGCGTATGGCAACATACGTCCTAGATAGATGACCACTTGATACATAACCCGGCTTATTACGATGCTCGACATTTAAGAAAAACAAAAGGAGGGAACACATGGATCCTTTATGGATCATGTGTTCCCTCCTTTTTTTGAACCTGGCAAAACGTGCTAAGTTGCTTTGCCTACGGCAAAGCTTTGAATACGCTCGCCGCTGAGGCCTCCCAAGGGAAATATTCCCTTGGGAGCTGTATCTCGCCGCCCGGGGGCATCACGGGGCCCCCCGCGCCCTACGGGCGGCACTCCTCCGTGATATTTAACAAAGCTCGAGATCGAAGCCGAAGTACTTCACAGCGTTGTTGAAGGAGATACCCTTTACGATTTCGGTCAGGGCCTTCTTGTCGTACGGATACTCGCCGTTCTCTACCCACTGTCCGATCAGCTCGCAGAGGATACGACGGAAGTAGTCGTGACGAGCGTAGGAGAGGAAGGAGCGGGAGTCGGTCAGCATACCGTTGAAGTTTCCGAGTGCGGAAAGGTTTGCCATGTTGACCATCTGGTCGATCATGCCCTGCTTGTGATCGTTGAACCACCATGCAGCACCCTGTGTGATTCTGTTCTTTACAGGCGCCTTGCAGAAGCAGCCGGCGATGGTGTTGATCGTGGTGTTATCGCAAGGGTTCAGTGAGTAGAGGATGGTCTTCGGAATCTCATCCGTCGCACTGAGGGCGTTGAAGAACTTCGCGAGCTGATCGGCCGGAGCGTAGTTGTCGACGGAGTCGAAGCCGGTATCCGGGCCGAGTTTTGCGAACATGTCGGCGTTGTTATCACGTACGCAGCCGTAGTGGATCTGCATGACCATGTCACGCT
>CAKQED010000074.1:0-8020 GCA_934229835.1 uncultured Oribacterium sp.
CCGTAGTATACGTTGAGATCCTGTACATCTAAAATCGTACTCATGTCTTCTCCTCCTTAGTCTCCGAGATATGCCTTGATAACTTCCGGATCATGCAGTACATCGGCGGTCTTACCCTGCTTCAGTACCTGACCGAAATTGAGGACGGTCAGACGGTCACAGATACCGGATACCAGCTTCATATCATGCTCGATCAGAAGGATCGTCATATCGAACTCATCCCGTACGAGACGGATGGTACGCATCAGCTCCTCGGTCTCACTCGGGTTCATACCGGCGGCCGGCTCATCCAGCAGGAGGAGCTTCGGCTCGGTTGCGAGCGCACGGGCGATCTCGAGCTTACGCTGCTGACCATACGGGAGGTTGGAGGCCTTATAGTCCACGAAGTCCTGAAGGTCGAACACCTTGAGAATCTCCAGTGCCTTCGCATCCATCTCCTTCTCGAGCGCACGGTACTTCGGTGTTCTCAGAATACCGTCCAGCGTCGAGTAGAGGTAATGGTTATGCAGTCCGGCTTTTACATTGTCCAGCACGGACATGTTATGGAAGAGACGGATGTTCTGGAAGGTACGTGCGATACCCTTCTTGTTGATCTCCTCACAGCTGAGACCCGTGATGTTGTCTCCGTCGAGGAGGATCTGACCACTGGTCGGCTTATATACGCCGGTCAGAAGGTTAAATACGGTCGTCTTGCCGGCACCGTTCGGGCCGATCAGACCGTAAAGCTCATTCTTTTCGATCTGCACATGGAAATCATCCACTGCCTTCAGACCACCGAAGGAGATGCCCAGTGCTTCAATGTCTAACATAGCCATGCTTACGTCGTCTCCTTTCCTTCGTCACTCTTCTTACCGAAACGGGCCATGATCTGCTGGCGAAGCGCGATCAGGGATGGTGCCGAGGTGAACAGCATCATGAGAATCAGGACAATCGCATACATGAGCATACGATAGTCGTTGAGTCCTCGCAGAACCTCCGGCAGAAGCGTCAGGATGACCGCCGCGATGACGGAACCACGGACATTACCGATGCCACCCATGACGACGAAAACGAGGATCATGATGGACTGGTTATAGCCGAAGTTCTTCGGCAGCGCCTGGAGCGAACTCAGGTTGTGTGCATACAGTACGCCGGCTGCACCCGCGATCGCTGCAGAGATGGTGAACGCCATCAGCTTATAGCGGGTAACATTGAGCCCGATCGACTCGGCGGCGATACGATTATCACGGATGGCCATGATGGCACGTCCTGTTCTCGAGTTGATGAGGTTGAGTACCACGAAAAGTGCGACCAGCAGAAGGATCACGCCGATCGTGAAGGTCGCCTGCTTCGGGGTACCGGTGATGCCCTGCGCACCCTTGATGATGACGGTGCCGCCATCCATACCGAGGGAAAGTGAATCCTTCAGCGAGAAGTGCGCGCCGTGATCGTCGATACCGAAGTACAGTGCGTTGATGATGTTCTTGATGATCTCACCGAACGCGAGGGTGACGATCGCGAGGTAGTCGCCCTTCAGACGAAGTACAGGGATACCGATCAGGAAACCGAAGACAGCCGCTGCCGCTGCACCGATCAGAATCGCGATGATGAAACGAAGAAGCGGTGGCATCGCACTGCTCTTCATCAGCATCGTCCAGGTCGCGGAGGCGAAGGCACCGACGCACATGAAGCCGGCATGGCCGAGCGACAGCTCACCGGAGATACCGACCACGAGGTTCAGGCTCACCGCCATGATGCTGTAGATCGTAAGCGGAACGAGCAGTCCCTTGATAAGGGAGCTGACCTGTCCGGCATTCAGGAAGATCTCGACGATGATATACGCGAGAATCACCATACCGTAGGTGATCATATTTGAGCGGAAGGTCTTCGCCTTCGCTGTAGACATTGACATAGATGTAGTTTTCATTTTCATGCCGACTCACACTTTCTCCATGATCTTCTTACCGAGGATACCCGTCGGCTTCACCAGAAGAACGATGATCAGAACTGAAAATACGATCGCGTCACTCAGCTTCGAGGAGATGTACGCCTTCGACAGGTTCTCGAGTACACCGAGGATGATCCCGCCGATGAACGCGCCCGGGATGGAGCCAATGCCTCCAAGCACGGCCGCAACGAAGGCCTTGATGCCCGGCATGGCACCGGTGGTCGGTGTCAGCGTCGGGTACGCAGAGCACATCAGGATACCGCCGATCGCTGCCAGTGCAGAACCGATAGCGAAGGTCATCGAGATGGTCTTATTGACATCGACTCCCATGAGGGTCGCCGCGCCCTTATCCTCTGAAACCGCCAGCATCGCCTGACCGGCCTTCGTCTTGTTGATGAAGGTCACCAGTCCGCCGACGATGATCAGACAGCACAGAATCGTCACGATGGTCTCACCGGAAATCGTCAGTGCACCACCGGCGAGCTTGACCGGCTTGATCGGGACGAAGGAGGTGAAGCTCTTCGGATTCGCACCGAACAGGAGCAGCGCCACATTCTGAAGAAGATACGATACACCGATCGCGGTGATCAGAACGTTCAGAGAGTTCGCCTGACGGAGTGGCTTATACGCGACCTTCTCGATGACGACGCCCAGCAGGGTGCAGATCACCATCGACAGGAGGGTCGACACCAGGATCGGCAGCCCCAGCTGGTTCAATGCAATAAACGCTGCGTAACCACCGACCATGAGGATATCACCATGGGCGAAGTTGAGCATCTTTGCGATTCCATATACCATCGTGTAGCCCAGGGCGATGATCGCGTAGATCGAGCCTAAACTGACACCACTCAGCAAGTAGGAAATGAAACTCATCATCTCTAAACACCTCTTCGAAAATTTATGGGGTCTGACCCCCTTACAAATTCCTTACGGAACCTTCATCATTTCGTAATGGGGTCAGACCCCATAAACTGAATTCAATAAAGGGTTGCTTGTAGCAAGCAACCCTTTATGCTCTTTCATCATGCAGAAAAATGAGATTTTCTCATGATGCTTCATCACTTTTCCGATCAGTCGGCAGAAGTATAGGCACCATCCTTAACGATGACCGCCTTCGGCTCCTTATCGACATCACCGTTTTCGCTCCATGTCATGCCGGAACCGGTGAGACCATCATACTTGAGCGACTTCATCTGCTCTTCCATCGCTGTACCAAGATCAGCTACAGACATGTCCGGAGTCAAGTTACCAGCCTCGATGGCCGCCTTCATGATGTAGGCTGCATCATATGCATCGGCTGCGAACTGAATCGGTGTATCACCGAACTTATCCTTATAAGCTGTTACGAAGCTTACGGTCTTCTCATCGGTCGCATCCGCTGCGAACGGAGTCAGAAGCATGAGGCCCTCTGCGAGAGACTTGTCGAAGTTCTCCACATCGAGGATACCATCCATACCATCACAGCCGAAGAAGGTCGGCTTGTAGCCCATGGTGTTTGCCTGTGTCAGAACGAGTGCTGCCTCAGTGTAGTAGAACGGAAGGAATACGAGCTCTGCACCTGCGCTCTGCATCTTCTGAAGCTGCGTAGAGAAATCCGTCTTCGAATCCGCCGTGAACTGCTCATCCGCTACGATCTCGAGTCCCTGGTTGCCGGCCTCGGTAACGAAGGAATCGTGAATACCGGAGGAGTAAACATCGGAAGAATCATAGATGATACCGATCTTGGTTGCCAGCTTGTGTGTTCCGATATACTCTGCGGACTTGGCACCCTGTGCAGGATCCGAGAAGCATACACGGTATGCATTCGGTGCTGCGGTACAGTCAACTGCAGAACCTGACGGAGTCAGAAGGAACATATTATCATTCTGCGCCTCAGATGCAACCGCGATGGTCGGTGCGGAAGTGGTCGGTCCGATCAGCATCTGCATGCCCCAGTCCTTGAGGGAGTTGTATGCGTTGATGGCCTTCTCCTGATCATGCTCATCATCTGCTGTCTTATACTCTACCTGGTAGCCATTGATACCACCGGCTGCATTGATCTCATCGATCGCAACCTGAGCACCATTGATGACAGCCTTACCATAAATAGCTGCACCACCAGTCAGCGGTCCCTGGGCACCGATCTTCCATGTAAGATCGGAAGAAGCTGCTGTATCACCAGCTGCGGCGGTCGTTGTATCGCCTGCAGCGGCAGCGGCTGTCGTCGCCTCCGGAGTAGATGAAGAACCACAGGCTGCTAAAGACGCAACCATCGAAGCTGCAAGTACTGCACTTAATGCCTTTTTCATAATTTTTCTCCTCTCAGTTTTCTAAAATACAAGCTTTCTGAAAACTTTTCATCATTATAAAGTTCATAGTTATGGAAGTCAACACATTTTATAACAATTTTTCACATTTGCAGCCTGTATAATAACTATGAGGAATACGTATTATAATATATTTTCCTCGGAACCACGCAAGAGCCCAAAATGGGCCCTGCGCGAAACAAAAATGTAGCGTAGCAGTTCAGGCAGACGGGAGAGACCCGGAGGGGCGGTCACAGAAGTCATACGTAGAGTTCGTGAAGAATCAAAATCTCACCCCTTAGAAGCACTTAGCGTAAGTTTTCCTTAGTCCCCTCTGCAACGCTGAGTTTTCATGAAGAAAACTCAGTGATTGCAGAGGGCTTAGTGCTTCTTAGGGGTGAGATTTTAGAGTCTTCCGAACTCGGAGTACTGTGCTTCTGTGACCGCCCCTCCGGGTCTCGCCGACCTGAACGGTTAGATTAAAATCACTTATCGAACGGCACGTTCACGTTCTCGATGGTCCGGTCGCGGAGCATCAGATCACGGACCGCTTCCCTGGCCGACTTGCCTTCGAAGAGAATCTGGTTGATGCCCTCGACGATCGGCATCGATACCTCATACTTCGCCGCAAGTGCACGTGCCGCCTTCGCCGCATATACACCCTCGACCGTCTGGCCGACCTCCTTCATCGCTTCTTCGTAGCTTCTGCCCTCGCCCATCAGGATTCCGGCGCGGCGGTTCCGGCTGTGCATGGACGCACAGGTCACGATCAGATCACCGATACCGCTCAGGCCGTTGAAGGTCTCCATGCGGCAGCCCATCTTCATACCGAGCCGCTCGATCTCCGCGATACCGCGTGTGATCAGTGCCGCCTTCGTGTTGTCCCCATAGCCGAGGCCGTCCGCCATACCGGCCGCCAGCGCGATAACGTTCTTCGTCGCGCCGCCGATCTCGATGCCCTTGATATCCGGGTTGATGTAGACGCGGAAGCAGTCGCACATGAACGCGTTCTGTACGAAAAGCGCTGTCTTCTCGGTATGCGCACCGGTCACGATCGTCGTCGGAATGAAACGCGATACCTCCTCGGCATGGCTCGGTCCGGACAGAACCGCGACATCTGCCTGCAGGATCTCCTCTTCGATGATATCCGACATCGTATAGAGCGTGCCCTCTTCGATGCCCTTCGCCACGGATACGATAACCTGACCCTCGCCGACATACGGCTTCATCTCATGCGCCGTCGCACGCACGAAGATGGACGGCACCGCCAGTACGACGAGTTCCTGATCCTTCAGTGCAGCCTCCAGATCGGAGCTGAAGCACATGCTCTCCGGAATCACGGCACCCGGCAGATCCTTATGACGACGAGTCTCCTGAAGCGCATCCACCTCCTGCTGAAACTTCGACCAGATGGTCACCTCATGTCCGTTATGGGCGAGCAGAATGCCGAGGGCCGTACCCCAGGTACCTGCGCCGATGATTGATGCTTTCATATAATCTCCTTATTTGAATCTCGCCCGGTGGAAGCCAATGCTTCTGCCGGGCGAACGTATTCATTCATATACTTATGTTTCTTCCGCCACGCATCTGCGATGACGCTGTCATATTCGATACGGATTACTTTTTAAAGTGGAACTTCGACTCCGTACCGTTCTGCAGACGCCGGATATTCGAGCGGTGCTGCCATACCCCGAGCGCAGCGATCAGGAAGAATACGACGAGTACGATCGGGTAGATCGCCATGGACATCGGAAGAAATCCGAAGTATCCGAAGATCGCAGTCAGAATAAACAGCAGGGATACGCCGCAGATCGAGCCGACGCTCACATAGCCGGTGGTCTTCGCGATCAGCACGAAAAGTGCAAACAGCACGATGGCCATCCGCCAGTCGAAGGCGATGATGAGCGCACCCGTGCAGGCGATCCCCTTTCCGCCGCGCAGCATCGGAAGGATCGGGAAATCATGGCCGAGGATCGAACCGAAGCCCGCAAATACGGTGATGAGGGTACCCTCATCGATCGTCGCCGGCTTGAAAATCATGTGCATCATCAGGATCGGGATGATGGTCTTCGCGATATCCAGCAGCAGTACCGTCGCTCCCGCCTTCTTGCCGAGGGTACGGCCGATATTCGTCGAACCCGGATTACCGGAGCCCTGCTTATAGATATCGATGCCCTGAGACTTCGCATACAGATAGCCATTCGGTATGTTACCGAAGATATATCCCACGACCAGGGAAATAATCATATGCTGTATATTCATCACTCATCCTCTCCGGCCTGGCGCTCACGGATCAGGAACTTCAGCGGTGTTCCCGGGAAGCCGAAGGCCTCACGAATCTGATTCTCGATGTATCTCGTATACGAGAAGTGCATCAACTGCTGGTCATTTACGAAGATCACGAAGGTAGGCGGCTCGACCGCGGTCTGCGTCATGTAGAACAGCTTGAGGCGCTTGCCCTTATCACTTGGCGGCTGCTTCATCGCCGTCGCTCTCGTCATGATGTCGTTGAGCACACCCGTACGGATTCGAAGCGTCTGGCTCTCCCGTACCTGATTGACGAGATCGAAAATCTTATTCAGACGCTGCCCGGTCTCGGCCGAGATGAAGAGATACTGCGCATACGGCATGTAGGCGAACTTCTCCATCAGCTTCGTCTGGAACTCCTTCATCGTCTTATCGTTCTTATCCGGTACCGCATCCCACTTGTTCACGCAGATGATGACGCCCTTTCCGGACTCATGCGCGATCCCGGCGATGCGTGCATCTCCCTCCGTGATTCCCTGGGTCGCGTCGATCAGCACGAGACAGATATCCGCGCGGTCCACGGCCGCGACGGTACGGATGACAGAGTAACGCTCGATATCATCGTCGATCTTTCCCTTCCGGCGAAGACCCGCCGTATCGATGAAGGTATATTCCTTTCCGTTATGCACGATCTTCGTATCGATCGCGTCACGGGTCGTGCCGGCAATGTTGGAGACGATCACGCGGTTCTGGCCCAGCAGCTTATTGATCACGGAGCTCTTTCCGACATTCGGCTTACCGATGAGGGCGACCTTCACGGAATCATCCTCGTCCTCTTCTGCCGTCTCGACCGGGAAGTGCCGGATCACCTCATCGAGCATGTCACCGACACCGAGCTGGTTTACTGAGGATACACCGAACGGATCGCCGAGTCCCAGATTATAGAACTCATAGATATCATTTCCGAACTTCTGGAAGCTGTCGACCTTATTCACACAGAGAACGACCGGCTTTCCGGACTTTCGGAGCATATTCGCCACCTCATAGTCTGCATCGACGAGACCGGTGCGCACATCCACGACGAAAATGATGACATCCGCCGTATCGATCGCCAGCTGTGCCTGCGCACGCATCTGGGACAGGATGATATCCTGGGAATCCGGCTCGATACCACCCGTATCGATCAGCGTAAACTTGTTATTCAGCCACTCCGCATCCGCATAGATACGGTCACGGGTCACACCCGGCGTATCCTTCACGATGGAGATCTGCTTCCCTGCAATCAGGTTGAACAGCGTAGACTTACCTACGTTTGGACGGCCCACCACCGCCACCATCACTTTTCTCATATCTTCACCTTACTACGTGGTGCCCGAAGGCCCACATGCTATGTACTTACATATTTAACTAAATAATTTTAGCATGAGATACATAAATCGGCAAGTTCCGTTCATTCGTCATCTACCCCGTGGTCGCGGAGGGCCGCCAGCGGATACACAGTACTTCGAGACCGGTTCAATCTAAGCCAGGGACCCTAAGCGGCACTAGGCCCTCCGCAATC
>CAKQED010000075.1:0-7414 GCA_934229835.1 uncultured Oribacterium sp.
TGAGAAATCTCTGATACGAATTTTCGCACTGGAGTTGTCCGGGGGAAGGCCTGCGTAAAGGCGCGGTGCTGGTAGTTCGGAACGTGGATGCGCGTTAAGCATAGTGAGTGCCTGTGGGTGAGGCTTCGTGACGATGTGGTGTCGGAAGCATTGGCCGCGGGAACAAGGGTGGTACCGCGATGATTCGTCCCTGTGTGTCGTAAGACATGCAGGGATTTTTTTATCATGAAGGAGAGAAGAATGGATAATTCAAAGCTTGAAGAGCTGAAAAAGCTTGCGCAGGAGAGTATCCGCGAAGCGCAGGACACGAATGCACTGAATGATGTGCGTGTTCGTTTCCTTGGTAAGAAGGGTGAGATTACCTCGCTGCTGAAGTCCATGAAGGATCTGAGCGCAGAGGAGAAGCCGAAGTTCGGTCAGCTGGTCAATGCACTTCGCCAGCAGGTCGAGGAGGAGCTTCAGGAGCATATGACGGAGCTTCAGAAGAAGGCACGTGAGGCGAAGATGGCGGCCGAGACGATCGATGTGACGCTGCCGGCGAAGAAGATGCAGTATGGTCACGCGCATCCGAATACGAAGGCCCTCGAGGAGGTCGAGCGTATCTTCATCGGTATGGGCTATGAGGTCGTCGAGGGTCCGGAGGTCGAGTACGACGAGTACAACTTCGAGAAGCTGAACATCCCGAAGGGCCACCCGGCGAGAGACGAGCAGGATACCTTCTATATCGGAAACAATATCCTGCTTCGTACGCAGACGTCGTCCGTGCAGGCGCGTGTGATGGAAAAGGGTAAGCTTCCGATCCGTATGATCTGCCCAGGTCGTGTATTCCGTTCGGACGCCGTGGATGCCACCCACTCCCCGTCCTTCCATCAGATCGAGGGCCTCGTCATCGATAAGCACGTGACCTTCGCAGATCTGAAGGGCACCCTCGATACCTTTGCGAAGGAGCTCTTCGGACCGGAGACGAAGACCAAGCTTCGTCCGCACCACTTCCCGTTCACGGAGCCGTCGGCAGAGGTCGATGTGAGCTGCTTCAAGTGCGGTGGCAAGGGCTGCCGTTTCTGTAAGGGTGAGGGCTGGATCGAGATCCTCGGCTGCGGTATGGTACACCCGCACGTACTCGAGATGTGCGGTATCGATCCGAACGAGTACCAGGGCTTCGCCTTCGGTGTGGGCCTCGAGCGTATCGCGCTGCTCAAATATGAAATCGATGACATGCGTCTTCTCTATGAGAATGATACACGTTTTCTGAATCAGTTCTAAGAAGGGGAGGAAATAGCATGAATACATCCATGAACTGGATCAAGGAGTATGTTCCGGATCTCGACTGTACACCGAAGGAGTGGACAGATGCCATGACGCTGACCGGTACGAAGGTCGAGACCTGCACCATTTTAAATAAGAACCTCGATAAGATCGTGACCGGACAGATCAAGTCCATCGAGCCACATCCGGATGCGACGAAGCTCGTGATCTGCCAGGTTGATGTCGGTGCGTCCGAGCTCATTCAGATCGTGACTGGCGCGTCGAACATGAAGGTCGGCGATGTGGTGCCGGTCGTGCTCGACGGTGGTAAGGTCGCTGGCGGACATGACGGCGGTGCGCTTCCGGAGGATGGCATCGAGATCCATGCCGGTAAGCTGCGTGGCGTAGAGTCCTACGGTATGATGTGCTCCATCGAGGAGCTCGGCTCCAGCCGTGAGTTCTATCCGGAGGCACCGGAGTCTGGTCTCTACATCTTCCCGGAGGGCACCGCGGTCGGACAGGATGCGCCGACGCTGCTCGGACTGAACGACGCGATCCACGAGTATGAGATCACCTCAAACCGTGTGGACTGCTACAGTGTGATCGGTATCGCACGTGAAGCTGCGGCGACCTTCGGCAAGCGCTTCCATATGCCGGCAGAGGAGAAGTCGGGCAATGCAGAGGATATCCACGATTACCTCAAGGTGTCCGTCGAGGATACGGATCTCTGCCCGCGCTATACCGCACGTATGGTGAAGAACATCCAGCTCGCACCGTCACCAAAGTGGATGCAGATCCGCCTCGCGAGTGCCGGCATCCGTCCGATCAACAACATCGTCGACATCACGAACTATGTGATGCTCGAGTATGGCCAGCCGATGCACAGCTATGACTACGATAAGATCCGTGGCCACGAGATCATCGTGAAGCGCGCACAGGATGGTGACGAGTTCGAGACCCTCGATGGTCAGATGAGAACACTCGATCACAGCATCCTGACGATCTGCGATGCAGAAGGCGCGATCGGTCTCGCCGGCATCATGGGCGGTGAGAACTCGAAGATCACCGACGATGTGAAGACCATGGTCTTCGAAGCGGCAACCTTCGACGGTACCAACATTCGCTTAAGTGCTCGTAAGGTCGGCAATCGTACCGATGCGTCCGGTTACTTCGAGAAGGGCCTCGACCCGAACCTCGCAGAGTCTGCCATCAATCGTGCATGTGCTCTGATCGAGCAGCTCGGTGCCGGTGAGGTAGTCGGTGGTATCATCGATGTCTATCCGGTGAAGCGGGAGCCGTCGGTCGTGGTCTGCAAGGCATCCGAGATCAATCACCTGATCGGCTTCGACCTCACGGCAGAGGAGATGAAGGCCTACCTCGAGAAGATCGAGCTCTCGACCGAGATCGGTGCGGATGGCGACACCCTGACCGTGACCGCGCCGACCTTCCGTCAGGATATCCACCGCATGTGTGACGTCGCGGAAGAGGTTCTCCGTTTCTATGGTTATGCGAATGTCTCCATGAGCCTTCCATCCGGCGGGGATGTGGCAGGCGGTCTGGCACCGGATCTTGCGGTCAATGAGCGTGTACGTCACTACGCACAGGCGCTCGGCTATTCCCAGGCCTTCATGTACAGCTTCGAGTCTCCGAAGGTATATGATAAGCTCCTGTTCCCGGCCAATGCGATGGAGCGTCAGCAGGTGAAGATTCTGAACCCGCTCGGTGAGGACTTCTCGGTGATGCGTACGTCCAGCATGAACGGTATGCTGAGCTCACTCAGCACGAACTATAACCGTCGTAATCGTGATGCACGTCTCTATGAGATGGCGTCCATCTACATCCCGAAGGCACTGCCGCTGACGGAGCTTCCGGATGAGCGTATGACGCTGACCCTCGGTGAGATCGGAGAGGGCGACTTCTTCACGATGAAGGGTGATGTCGAGGTGATTCTCAATCAGCTCGGCCTCACGGGCCGCTACCACTATGATACAGCCGGCTGTGAGAAACCGTTCCTGCACCCGGGCAGACGCGCAAATATCATTTACGCGGGTCATGTGATCGGTTACCTCGGTGAGGTTCACCCGGAGGTCCTCGAGAACTACGCCATCGGCGAGGCGGCATATGTCGCGGTCGTCGATATGCCGGAGGTGTATCCGCTGGTCAATGATGACACCAAGTACGTTCCGCTGGCGAAGTTCCCGTCGGTAAGCCGTGACTTCTCGATGCTTGTGCCGCACGCCGTAACGGCTGGTCAGATCGAGGATATCCTCGTACAGCGCGCCGGTAAGCTCTGTGAGCGCGTCGAGCTCTTCGACGTATACGAGGGCGCACAGGTGCTCGCGGGCTTCAAGTCGATGGCCTACAAGGTGACCCTTCGTGCACAGGATCACACCCTCACCGACGACGAGATCGGAAGTGTCGTAAAGAAGATCCTGAACGGACTCGAGAGACTCGGCGTAAGCCTTCGTTCTTAAAACACAAAATATAAGCAGTACCGAAGGAGGGCCGTGAAGGTGACCTCCTCGGTTACTGGAAAATACCAAAAAAGACTTCGGAGAAATCCGAAGTCTTTTTTCTTAAGGTCAGATACGGAGGTTCGCGCCCTTGAAGTCGCGCTCGAGTTCGCGCTTCTGCTGCTTCTTCGCGAGGTCCGCGCGCTTGTCATAGAGCTTCTTGCCTCGGCAGAGGCCGATCTCGACCTTTACGAGGGAGCGGCGGAAGTAGACGCGGAGCGGGACGAGGGCGTAGCCGTCCTCCTTCAGCTTGCCGAGGATTTTATTGATCTCGGACTTATGGAGGAGGAGCTTGCGGTCGCGCAGCGGGTCCTTGTTAAAGATGTTGCCCTTCTCGTACGGATTCACATGCATGCCGTAGATGAAGACCTCTCCGTTTTTTATGTTGCAGAAGGATTCCTTGATGGAGCACTGGCCGAGGCGGAGGGACTTGACCTCTGTGCCCGCGAGCTCGATGCCGCACTCGAAGGTCTCATCCACGAAGTAGTCGTGGTAGGCCTTCTTGTTGTTTGCGATGAGCTTGGTTCCTTCTTCTTTTCCGTGATTTGCCATGGTAATACCTCTATGTTTTACTGATGAACAGTCATAGTATGACAGGAATTCTGCGGATTTTCAATCAACCCGTGGTTGTTTACCGGTCCGCGGAATCCGTCGGGCCGGGCAGCGTCTGTCTGTTGCGCTTTATCTTACGTACAGACGCTCTGAGTGTGGTTCACGCCTCGTTGTCTTCCGGGCGCAGGAGCTGGAAGTCGATGGTACGTGTGAGTTTGTCTGCATTGAGCACCCGTACACGGACGTGGTCACCGAGACGATAGGTACGGCCGGTACGTTCACCGACCAGCTCGTACTTGTCTTCGCGGAAGATGTAGTAGTCGGAGTCCATGAGGCGGACAGCACACATGCCTTCGACGGTGTTCGGGAGCTGGACATAGATGCCGTAGTTTGTGACGCCGGAGATGACGCCGTCGAACTCCTCATCGATGTGGTGACGCATCCACTCGCATTCCTTCAGCTTGTCGGTCTCACGCTCCGCTTCGTCAGCACGGCGCTCGAGGGTGGAAGAGCGGTCGGCGACGGCCGGAAGCAGGTTTTTATAGTGCTCGAGGCGGCGCTTGTCGAGCTCACCGCGGAGGTCCTCCTTGATGATGCGGTGGATCTGGAGGTCCGGATAGCGGCGGATCGGAGAGGTGAAGTGACAGTAGTACTTCGCCGCGAGGCCGAAGTGACCGGAGCACTCGGTGGAGTAGCGCGCCTGCTTGAGGGAGCGGAGGGTCATCGTCTTGATGATCGGCTCCTCCGGGGTGCCGACGATGGCATCGAGGAGCTTCTGCACCTCCTTCGGGCGGATGCTCTCGTCATCGCGGATGCGGATGAAGTGGCCGAAGTTCTCGATGGCGAGCGCGAGCTGCTGGAACTTCTCGGCATCCGGCTTCTCGTGTACACGGAAGACGAACGGAACCTGCTGCCAGAAGAAGTCCTCGGCGACGGTTTCGTTCGCCGCGAGCATGAAATCCTCGATCAGCATATGGGCTTCGTTTCGCTCGTATGGGTGAATGTCGGTGACATGGCCCTGTGCATCGAGGATGATCTTCGTCTCCGGGAAGTCGAAGTCGATGCCGCCACGCTCGTAGCGGCGCTTCCGGAGAAGCTGAGACAGCTCGTACATGCGCTCGAGCAGTGGCTTATACGGCAGGTAGGATGCGATGTCCTCGCCGTTCGTGAGCTCCGTATTCGTGAGGATCGCGTGCACGCCGCTGTAGCTCATGCGCTTGTCGGAGCGGATGACGGACTCACAGATCTCGTGGTTCAGAATCTTACCGCTGGCGTCGATGTCCATGACGCAGGAGAGGGTCAGGCGATCCTCCTCCGGGTTCAGGGAACAGATGCCGTTGCAGAGCACACGTGGCAGCATCGGGATCACGCGGTCCGTAAGGTAGACGGAGGTGCCGCGGTTCAGGGCTTCCTGATCGATCAGCGAGTGCTCCTTCACATATTCCGTGACATCCGCGATGTGGACATAGAGGCGGTACTGCTTCGTCGTCTCGTCGTACTCGAGGGAAACGGCGTCGTCGAGGTCCTTCGCGTCCTCACCGTCGATGGTGATGGTGGTGAGCTGACGGAAGTCGTGCTGCCGACGGCGCGCGATGGTCTCCTCCGGCACGGTCTCCGGGATCGCCTGGGCAGCGCGCATGATGTCCTTCGGAAAGGCTTCCGGGAGCCCGTAGGCCCGGACGATGGAGAGAATGTCGACGCCCGGATCATTGACATGACCGAGGATCTCGGTGATGACACCCTCCGGACTGTGCTTCTCATCCCCGTAGTTCATGATTTTCACAACGACCTTATGGCCGTTTACGGCGTGCATATCCTTCCCCTGCGGGATGTAGATGTCCTTCAGGATCCGCTGGTTGTCCGGCTCGACGAAGCCGACGGATTTATTCTTATGATAGAAGCCGACGATTTCCGTATTGGCATGCTCGAGGATCTGGGTGATGTGTCCCTCGGAGCGATGGTTAGCGTCGGCACTTCGGGTAATGATGATGCGCACGCGATCACCGTCGAGCGCCTCACCGACATAATCGGCCGGGATAAAGATGTCCGGTTCATTTTCGTGGCCCTCCATCGACACGAAGCCGAAGCCGCGTGGATGTGCATGGAAGGTGCCGACATGTGTGAAATTTTCTGTGCGGCCATACTTTCCCTTCTGGGAGATGCCGATGCGGCCCTCCGATACGAGACGGTCCAGCACCTCCTGGAGGGCGGCACGCTCCGGCTTCGGAATACCGATCAGCATGGCCATTTCCTTCGCTTTCATCGGCTGATAGATCGGATCCTTCACGAGATCCACGATCAGCTTCGCGAGTTTTTCCTTTTGATAATCCTGCATAAGTTTCCTCATAAAAAAATAAAACCTGCATACAAAACGTATGCAGGTACATCGTATCAAATCTTATTCGTCATTACCAGATAACGTCGAGAACAAGCGCTACGACGAAGAAGAGCACAGCTGCGATCTTCGTGAACTTCTCCAGTCCGCCCTCGATGGAACGGCCTCTGTTCTTGCCCCAGTAGGTGTCGGCCATACCGGAGATGGCACCGAGACCCTGGCTCTTACCTTCCTGCACCAGAATGATAGCAGAAAGAGCAACGCCTAAAATACAGAATATAATGACAAGTGCGATTTTCATAAATCTTCACCACCTCATACATAGTTTTACAAATACCTATGGACTATAGCATACTCGTTCGGAATGTGCAAGTGGAAGTTCTACGCATTTCAGCCGCATTTCACGGTGACCGAAGCCCTGTGAGTTGCGGAACCACACCAAATGAACTAAGATACGAATATTAGTACGAATGCAATATAACAGCGATATAACAGGAAGTAAATCATATGAATTCAAACTCTCCGATCGGCGTTTTCGATTCTGGTGTCGGTGGTATCTCCGTTCTTCGGATCCTCCGTCACGATATGCCGAACGAAAATTATATATTCTTTGGAGACAGCATCCACGCGCCCTACGGCGATCAGCCGGAGGCGCGCATCCGTGAGATGTCGGATGCCAATGTAGAGTTCCTTCTGGCACATGGCTGCAAGGCCATCGTCATCGCTTGTAACACAGCGACCTCAGCCGCTGCCGACTGGCTCCGCGCGA
>CAKQED010000076.1:0-6511 GCA_934229835.1 uncultured Oribacterium sp.
AATCTGACAGATCTGCATTTTACACATCGCCGTGTATTATGCAGAAATCTGTCAGATTTTATTTTCTCTTATTTCAGTGCCTTATCCTTATATCTGGAAATCTCCTCCAGATATTTTTTTCCAAGGGCACTGATATTGACACCTTTTCTGGCAATATAGCCGATGGTCATGATCTCATCCGTATCGAGGCGGACCGCCGTATACTCATCACCGTTCAGCTCCTGACAGATGATGCCGGAGCAGAGCGTATAGCCGTTCAGTCCGACCATCAGATTCAGGAAGGTCGCCCGGTCATCGCACTTGATGATCCGCTTGTAATCGTAGGTGCTCAGCACCTCCTCCGAAAAGTAGAAGGAGTTTCGCTCGCCCTGATCGAAACTGAGGCACGGATAATCCGCGAGCTCCTCCATGCGGATGATGTCCTTCCCGGCCAGCGGATTTCCCTTACTCATGAACACATAGATGTTACAGTCAAACAGCGGGATAAATTCGAGGGAATCCTCCCGCAGGATTTTTCCGATAACCTTACTGTTGAAATCATTCATATAAATCACGCCGATCTCCGAGGTCTGGTTTCGTACGTCGTTGATGATTTCCATGGTCTTCGTTTCCTTGACCGCGAACTCGTAGGTATCCATGCCATACTCCCGTGCGAGGTGGATGAAGGCCTCGACCGCGAAGGTATAGTGCTGCATGGAGACGGAGAATTTCTTCTTCCGCGTGCCGACATTGACATACTTGTCTTCCATCAGCTGATACTGCTCGACGATCTGCCGTGCATAGCCCAGAAACTCTTCGCCGTCGGCTGTGGTCACGATCCCTCGGTTCGACCGGAGAAAGATCTCGATCCCGATCTCCTTTTCCAGTTCCTTGATAGCCGCCGAAAGGGACGGCTGTGTGATATAGAGACGCTTCGCGGCCTCATTCATGGAGCCGCTGTCCGCGACGGCGATCACCTGTCTAAGCTGCTGTAATGTCATGTATGTCCCCTCTCCCAGATGACAGAATAGCGCTGCCGATGGCAGCGCTGTGATGTTGTTTACGTTGAAGCCCAGACCAGGCTCTATGATCCGGGGATGCCTGTTTTGTCAGTACGTTCACTGTAGATGGACATGACCGGACCCTGTCAGCCCTCATCCGATGCGTAGCTGATGAAGCCTGCCGGATCGATCTTTATGTGTGCCGCCGTCCACTGCTGGCGGTCCTCCTGGATCAGCCCGAACGGTCGGATATAGCGGACGCTGCCATCGCTCTCCTTTCGCTCGATCAGCGCGTCGAAACGGAAGGCACCATCGCCCTCGAACACACGCTTTCCCTTCTGTCCGTCCTCGGTCGGCTCATACAGCTTCATCGTCGCATAGATGACCCAGGTAAAGCCCCGTGCGGTCTCCCGCAGGATCTGATGACCTGTGCCGCTCGTACGATCCGAGAATTCCGCGATCAGATTCGGATTCTCCCTGAGAAGCTCCCGGTAGGTGTAGGTCTTCTCGTTCAGCTCCTCCACCGGATACTTCCCGTTCATACGCGAACCGTTGTAGGCGAGCTTTACGCCGTCCGGGGTCGTCGTGTCGCTCATCGCGGCACCATCCTCGCCGACATAGAAATTGCCCACCATCCGGCTTACCGCCATCGCGCCCGTCGACGGGTCGAGATAGTAAAACTTCCCAGCGTCGATGATCCAGCCCGTGGCGAGTACGCCATCTTCGAAATAATAGCAGCTCCCGCTGTTCGGATCCTGGTACCAGCCCTGGTATTCACTCGCGGCGCTGTTTTCGTCGCAGGTGACGAAGCGACTCGTGCCATCCTCTGTCGTGATCCACATGTCCTCCGCCAATGCAGGCACCGTGGATGTCATGGCTGCGACCGCGGCGATCATGGCAGTGGCCAGCAGCTTTCTGAATTTTCTCATCATAAACCTCTCACATTCCGCGTCAGCTGACAGCCGCGCAGACAACGTATCGTTCGGGTACGTCACTTCATGTTGTCGCACGCGCGATCTGTGATACTGATGCCTGCTTACAGGAGCGTATGGCGCTGCTCCTCCTCGGACTTCGGGTTCAGGTACTTCGGTGCGACATCAAACACACTGATGCAGCCCGTCTCGCCCTTCGCGGCCATGCGGCTCACGGCTCTCGCATACGCAGCCAGCACCGATCCCGTAAACTCCGGATTCGAATCCAGCTTCAGCCTGTACTCGATCAGCTCATGGTTATTTCCGTCACCGGTCACACCAGAACGCATCACAAAGCCACCGTGTGGAAGTGCGGCATGCTCCCGCTGCATCTCCTCCTCGGAAATGAAGTGGATCGTCACATCATAATCGGCATAGTAGTTCGGCATGGACTTGATCTCCTGCTCCACCTTCGCTGCATCCGCGCCCTCCTCGAGCACGACAAATACCTCTCTCGTATGCATCTCACGTGCCGTAAAGCTCGGCTGGCTGCCACTGCGTACGGCGTCCATCGCGCTCTCGACCGGAAGCGTATAGGAGCGGGCATCCTTGACTCCCTCTACGCGACGTGCGGCATCACTGTGGCCCTGGGAAACGCCCTTGCCCCAGAAGGTATAGTGCTTTCCATCCGGCAGTACCGACTCCGCGTAGATACGTGCCAGGGAGAACATGCCCGGGTCCCAGCCACAGGAAATCATCGCGAGCTTTCCGGCCTTCTTCGCTGCTGCGTCGACGGCGGCGAAATGCTCCGGAATCTTCGCATGGGTATCGAAGCTGTCGATGACGTTGAAGTACTGTGCATATGCCGGTGTCTGGGTCGGGAGATCTGTCGCCGAGCCGCCGCAGATCATGAGTACATCGATCTCATCCTTATATGCGAGGATATGATCGACGGAATCAACCTTGACGCCATCGGTATGAATCTTTACACTCGCCGGATCGCGACGTGTAAATACCGCTACGAGCTCCTCATCCGGGTTCCGCTTGATGGCAGCCTCGATGCCGCGGGACAGGTTTCCATAACCAAGTAAGCCAATTCGAATCATGTTTTTATCTCCTTATGTAGTAAAGCATTCCGTCAATTCATCTTTTAATTAAGACGCGAATATTATAACACAGCTGTCTGCGTGCGCAAACAGCTGCCTGAGAACCGTTATAGAACTGTAAGGAATTTCAGGCAAAACCAGAAGTGGCTACACTCTTAGAACTCATCACCGAAAATTCGATTCATCGCATCCTGAATTTTCTCTTCCGACGCCTGGAGGCTGCCCTGGATCATCTCCTTCTGTCCGCCGCCGCGGCCGTTAACAAGGGCGTTAAAGGCCTTCGCCTGTGCGCGTACATCGACGTTCGTGGAGCCGATGACGTAGCTGTAGGAAGCGATGTCCTCTGCAGACGCTGCTCCGTCCGCGTCGCCTTCGTCCTTCCGGCAGAAGACGCCGACGACGGAGGCCTTCGTGTGCTTCATGAAGTAGTCACAGCACTTCCGTACCTCGACCGCGTTCATGCCTTCCTCGAAGTCGATGAGTACGCCGGTCTCCTCCTGCAGGGACTGTGCCTTCAGCTCGTAGTAGCGGGTGTTCAGCGCGGCGATGCGGCGGTCCTTCCGGAAGCTGTCTGCCATGTAGGTCTTCAGTGCATCGACGATATCGGATGGCGCTACATTCAGCAGGCGGGAGATCTCCACCACCTGCTCGTGCTTTCGTGCGGCATCTCGAAGTGCATCGTAGCCGCAGAAAAGCTCGAGGCGGACACCGCCCTTATGGCCGAGTACGGAGAGAATCTTGATCGGGCCGATCTCGCCGGTGCTGAGGACATGGGTTCCGCAGCAGGCGCAGAGGTCGGCACCACCGAGGTCCACGATGCGGACATCTCCGGAGAGGGGCTTCTTCGAGCGGTAGTCGATCGCCTCCAGCTCCTCCGGGGTCGGCCAGATCGCGGACACACGACGATCCTCGAGGACGACGGCATTGGCCTCCTGCTCGATCTGCATCAGCTGTTCCCAGCTGAGCGGACCGTCGAAATCGATGGTCATCACCTCGCTCATGTGGAAGCCGACGTTGTGATAGCCATAGTGCCGATGCACGAGGCCGGACACGATGTGCTCACCGGAGTGGTTCCGGCTGTTTCGCATGCGGCGTGTCCAGTCGATCACGCAGTGATATGTCTCGCCGACCGTCAGCGCCCGGTCCACGGTATGCAGCACACGGACGACGACATTGCCCCGTGCATCCCGCTGCTTCTCACCGCTCGCCGGGTCGGTCACTGGCACCTCCTGCACATCCAGCACGGCTACCTCGCCGATACTACCGTGGTCCGCGTCCTGACCACCGCCCTCCGGATAGAAGCCATGGACGCTGAGCTCGACGAGATACTTCCCGTCAGCAGCGGTACAGCTCGTCACCTCTGCATCGAACGCCTTCACATAGTGATCCTGATAATAAAGTGCATTTTTATCCATTAAAGCTGCACCTCGCGTGTTGCATGCTGAAGCCATGCGAGCTTGTCGCCGCTGAAGTATGGTGCCAGGGTCGCATAGACCTGCTGGTGATACTGATTGAGGAGCGCGAGCTCATGCGGCTCGAGCAGGTGGGCATCGATCGCGTCGAGGTCGAGCGGGACCATCGTGAGGAAGGAGAGGCGGAAGAAGTTCCCGAACGCATTCTGGAAGGCCTTCTCAACGAGGGTCAGATTCTCGAGACGGATGCCGTGGGAGCCCTCGATGTAGATACCCGGCTCGTCGGAGGTGATATTGCCCTCGTGGAGCGGCAGGTGCTCCATGCGGCCCTGCGCCTGACGATAGCGGAATGCATTCGGACGCTCGTGGACATTCAGGCAGAAGCCGACGCCGTGGCCGGTGCCATGGTTGAAATTCAGGCCCTCACGCCAGAACACCTCTCGCGCCGCAAGGTCCAGGGTGATGCCGGAGGAGCCCTCCAGGAAGATCACGTCTCCGAGGCGAAGCATGGCCTTCAGCACGAGGGTGAAGTGCTTCCGCTCGATCTCCGTAATCGGTCCCATCGCGATGGTACGGGTGATGTCGGTGGTACCCTCGAAGTACTGTCCACCGGAATCGAGGAGATAGAGTCCCTTCGGCTCGATCACGCGGTAGCTCTCCGCCGTCGGTGCATAGTGTGGCAGCGCAGCATTCGGACCATAGGCTGAAATCGTCGTGAAGCTCGGCTCGATATAGCCATCCTGCTCTCCACGGTAGCGCTCGGACAGCTTCGCCGTATTCCACTCGTTCATCTCCTCGCTGCCGAGCAGCTTCTTCGCCTCCGCTGTGAGCTGTCCATCGGCTGCGAAGGCATGCTTCATGAAGTACATGAAATTCGTGACAGCGACGCCATCCTTCACATGTGCTCTCTTCATGTTCTCGATCTCCACCGGATTCTTCTGGGACTTCCACATGGAGGTCGGCAGCATCTCATCGAGGATACGCACCGAATCCGGAAGCTCGCTGATCGTCGCGTAGTTCGTCTTCGCAGACTCGAGCAGGACGGTGGTATCCTTCAGCTGATGAACCGCCTCATAGAAGCGATCGTACGGAGCGACCTTTACACGGAGTTCCTCGAGGTAGGCCTTCACTTCCTCATCGAGGTCGGCCGGATTCACGAAGAGGTAGGCACTCTCCAGATCGATGATCATATAGGACAGGAACACCGGATTGCACGGGATATCATCGGCACGAAGGTTCAGAAGCCAGGCGATGTCGTCGAGGCTCGTGATGATATGGAAGCCGGCACCCTTCTGCTGCATCAGTGCACGAAGCTCCGCGAGCTTCTCTGCGGCACTCTTTCCAGCGAAGCGATCCTCGAGGATCCATACACGGGAGCTTGCGAGGGCCGGACGGTCCGTCCATACCTGACCGACGAGGTCCTGCTCCGCCTTCACCGCGATGGCCTTCTCCGCGAGACGATCCCGCAGGGTCATACCGTGATGGAAATCGACACAGCGGCCATCGAAGCCGAGGTAGCCCCCCTCCGGGGTCACGGAAACGAGGTAATCATCGAGCGCCGGTACCCCCGGCTCGCCCATACGCATCAGCTCGACATCCCGACCCGCCAGCTCCTGCTCCGCCTGGATGAAATAACGACCATCCGTAAAAAGAGCTGCGCTGTCCTGCGTGATAACCAGATTTCCCTCACCGGTAAAACCGGACAGGAAGCGGATCGCGCGGAAGTACATGCCGACATACTCGCTCAAGTGAAAATCATCCGTCGGTACCAGGTAGGTATCGATATCATACTTTTTCATCTGCTGACGCAGTGCATCCAGTGCTACATTCATTTCTTTAACTCCTTTTGATATTTTCGTAATCTTTTATGCCGTTTATTTATCTTTATTATTCCCTTCAAAGCCTCTCCCTAGTCTATCATCTTTCCCATTCATTTGGAAGCGACAGCCAGAGCCCCGGAGGACCGGCAGCAGAAACCATACGGAGAGTTCGTGAATAAATCCAAATTGGGCCCTTAGAACCAGTTAGCGTAATTTTTCCTTAGCCCCCTCTGCAACGCTGAGTTTTCATAAAGAAAACTCAGCGATTGCAGAGGGCTTACT
>CAKQED010000077.1:0-5724 GCA_934229835.1 uncultured Oribacterium sp.
GATTCGTACCGAATCGGTCGCTGATTGATGATGTACAGCATGGCATGCCTTTTTATATCGTGAGGCGGAGCAGCTGTAAAATCCATTGATTGATGCGCCCTTATATAGGATAGAAGCCTTCATCCATCGCTATGACTGAATTCACAACTTCTGATTGTGCACAGCTTTTGTGACGATGGATTTTTTGTGCCCTTTTTTCGGGGGAGAAAGGAGGCTTCATCATGATGAAGGAAGTTTTAAAGGAACCTGTATTTACGGAGGAGATTGTAGACATCGTCCGCTCATCGCACTCCCTGGACGAGATGCGCGAGGAGCTCCGCGGCTACCATGAGAACGATATCGCGCAGAGCTTCGAGCTCCTGAACCGCGCGGAGCGGAATCTGCTCTATTCGGCGCTCGATGCGGAGTGGCTCGCGGAGGTTATTTCCTATCTGGATAATCCATCCGAGTACATCGAGGAGATCGGGATCGTGAAGCTCGCGGAGATCATCAACGAGATGGACGCGGATGATGCGATCGATCTCTGGGAGGATATCGACGAGAGCGTGCGCGTCAAGCTTCGCCCGATGATCGATGACGAGACGAAGACCGAGATCCGCCTCATCAATTCTTACGACGACGATGAGATCGGAAGTCTCATCACGACGAACTATATCCGCATCCGCCGGAATCTGACGATCCGCCAGGCGATGCACGAGCTGATCCAGCAGGCCGGTGATAATGACAATATCTCCACCATCTATGTGGTGGATGACCGCAAGCGTTTCTGCGGCGCCATCAATCTGAAGGACCTCATCATTGCCCGCGACAACGTGCCGCTCGAGACGCTCATCAGTGATTCCTATCCGTACCTGATGGATCACGAGAAGATCTCGGAGAGCATCGAGAAGATCAAGGACTACGCGGAGGATTCCCTCCCGGTTCTGAACCAGGATCACCGGATCATCGGTATCATCACGGCGCAGGATGTCACCGAGGCCGTCGACGACGAGATCAGTGAGGACTACGCAAAGCTGGCAGGTCTCTCCTCCGAGGAGGATCTGAACGAGACCACGCAGGAGAGTGTGAAGAAGCGTCTGCCGTGGCTCGTGATCCTGCTTTTCCTCGGCATGGTCGTATCCTCGGTGGTCGGTGCCTTCGAGGGCGTCGTGGCGATCCTCCCGATCGTCATCTGCTTCCAGTCGCTGATCCTCGACATGGCCGGTAACGTCGGTACCCAGTCACTCGCGGTGACGATCCGTGTGCTCATGGACGAGAACCTCGATGCGAAGGATAAGTGGCACCTGATCGCAAAGGAAATGAAGGTCGGCTTCTGCAACGGCACCCTGCTCGGTGTGCTGTCGGTGATCTGTCTCGGCGTGTACATCGCGCTGTTTAAGGGCTATACCTTTGGAAGGGCAATGCTGATCTCCGGGTGCGTAGGCATTTCCCTGCTGGTGGCGATCGTCATCTCGAGTCTGGTCGGCACCCTGGTCCCGATGTTCTTCCATAAGGTGAAGGTGGACCCGGCGGTGGCGTCCGGTCCGCTGATCACGACCGTGAACGACCTCGTGGCGGTTGTGACTTATTATGGTCTCGCATGGCTGTTCCTCATCGAGATGCTGCATATTGTATAAAATGAAATTCGTGGCTTGCACATGAAAGTAGCGTCGCATATAATAATATATTGACAAAATCTTCCGTTTTGCATCGTTTGAATCGAAGAATGTATGCTAGCAAAGGAGCGTTATGGCAAAAGAACTCGTCGTCGTACTGGACTTCGGTGGACAGTACAACCAGCTAATCGCAAGACGAATTCGTGATCTCGGTGTCTATGCCGAGGTGCATCCGTCTTCCATGGGCCTCGATCAGTTGAAGGCTCTGAACCCGAAGGGAATCATCTTTACCGGCGGACCGCAGTCCGTGTATAAGGAAGAGTCCCAGCATATCGACCCGGCCATCTTCTCGATGGGTATCCCGATCCTCGGCATCTGCTATGGTGCACAGCTGATCGCATATGAGCTCGGTGGCGTCGTAAAGACCGCACCGGTTTCCGAGTATGGACACACGAAGGTGCTCGTCGATCGTCAGGATTCCGTACTGCAGGGCATCTCTGAGGAGACCACGATGTGGATGTCCCACACCGATTACATCGCAGAGGTACCGGAGGGCTTCCATATCATCGCCCATACCGCAGACTGTCCGGTAGCCGGCATGGAAGATCCGACACGTCAGATCTACGCCGTACAGTTCCACCCGGAGGTACAGCACTCCGTCGAGGGACACAAGCTCTTCCATAACTTCCTTTATAATGTCTGCAAGTGCGCAGGCGACTGGAAGATGGAGACCTTCGTACAGGATAAGATCCAGGAGATCCGCGAGACCGTAAAGGATGGTAAGGTACTGCTCGCACTGAGCGGCGGTGTCGATTCCTCTGTAGCCGCCACCCTGATGGCGAAGGCCATCGGCAAGCAGCTCACCTGCGTATTCGTAGACCACGGTCTTCTTCGTAAGAACGAGGGTGATGAGGTCGAGTCCATCTTCGGACCGAACGGCCAGTATGACCTCAATTTCATCCGTGTGAACGCCGGACCGGAGTACTTCGAGAAGCTCGCCGGCGTGACCGAGCCGGAGCAGAAGCGGAAGATCATCGGCGAGCAGTTCATCCGTGTCTTCGAGCGTGAGGCGAAGAAGATCGGTGCGGTCGATTTCCTCTGCCAGGGCACCATCTATCCGGATGTCGTAGAGTCTGGCCTCGGCAAGGGCGCTGTGATCAAGTCGCATCACAATGTCGGCGGCCTGCCAAAGGATGTCGAGTTTAAGGAGATCATCGAGCCGTTACGCCTCCTCTTCAAGGATGAGGTTCGTCGTGTCGGTCTCGAGCTCGGACTGCCGGAGTATCTCGTATACCGTCAGCCGTTCCCGGGCCCTGGCCTCGGCGTACGTATCATCGGTGAGGTAACCCCGGAGAAGGTGCGCATCGTACAGGATGCCGACGCCATCTACCGTGAGGAGATCGCGAAGGCCGGCATGGACCGTCAGATCAACCAGTACTTCGCAGCGCTCACGAATGTCCGCTCCGTCGGCGTCATGGGTGACTTCCGTACCTACGACTACGCTGTCGTACTGCGTGCCGTCGAAACCGACGACTTCATGACCGCAGAAGTGACGAACATCCCGTTCGAAGTACTCCAGAAGTGCATGAACCGCATCATCAACGAAGTGAAGGGCGTAAACCGCGTATTCTACGATCTTACGAGCAAACCGCCTGGAACCATCGAACTCGAATAAACACACGAATCCCTGTAAGTCTTGAAACGACAAGGCGTACAGGGATTTTTTTCATGTCCGCTGTGGGCATTTTAAGTACAAATTCAGTATCGACCAGAAAATGTACGGAGAAGAGGTAAGAGTTATGTCCAGTGAAATCAGACAGAGAAAGATGCTGCCCAGATATATCGAGGTACGCAGTGCAAAGGTTCATAACCTGAAAAATATAGATGTAAATATTCCGCTGCATGAAATCGTAGCGATTGCCGGTGTCTCCGGCTCGGGAAAATCCTCGCTTGCACTTGGTGTGCTGCATGCGGAGGGATCCCGCAGATATCTGGAATCGCTTTCCACTTATACGCGCCGGCGAATGACGCAGGCGGAACGGGCGGATGTGGAGGAGGTTCGGTATGTACCGGCGGCGCTTGCACTGCGCCAGCGGCCTGGAGTGCCCGGCATCCGCAGCACGTTCGGGACACTTTCGGAGCTGCTGAACAGCCTGCGGCTGATGTTTTCCCGGATTGCGAGCCATCGCTGCCCAAACGGCCATTACTGTCCGCCGTCTCTTTCGGTCGCGGCTATGCAGGAAATCACCTGCCCTGTCTGCGGTGTGAAATTCTGGGGCCCCGAAGCCGAGGAGCTGGCCTTTAACAGTACCGGAGCCTGCAAGACCTGCGGTGGAACAGGCGTCGTCCAGACCGTGAACGAGGCTGCGCTGGTGCCGGATGATTCCAGGACCATTGACGAAGGTGCGGTTGTCGTCTGGGGAACGCTCATGTGGTCGCTGATGAAGGATATCGTGCGGACGATGGGCGTGCGGACCGACGTGCCGTTTCGCGATCTCACGCCGGAGGAAAAGGAAATTGTTTACCACGGCGAGCTGAAAAAGCATCACATCCACTATGTCAATCCGAACACGCTGGAACCCACGGAGATGGACTTTACTTATTACAGCGCGGTTAATTCCGTGAAGAATTCTCTTGCCAAGGTCAAGGACGAGAAGGGGATGAAGCGTCTCGAAAAATATCTGGAAGAAGACGTCTGCCCGGACTGCCATGGATCACGGCTCTCGGATGTGGCCCGTGCGCCACGGCTTCGGGGGATCGGCCTGGATGAGGCGACAGCCATGACGCTTTCGGAACTGATTCCCTGGGTGCAGGGGGTACCGGCATCTCTTCCGGAAGAGATGCGTCCCATGGCGGAAAACATCTGCGAATCCTTTATGGACGTTTCGAAGCGGCTGATGGATTTGGGACTTGGCTATCTGTCACTTGACCGTGCGGCTGCCACACTTTCTACGGGTGAACGTCAGCGGGTGCAGCTCGCAAGAGCCGTCCGCAACCGGACGACCGGCGTACTCTATGTTCTCGATGAGCCGTCGATCGGTTTGCACCCTTACAATCTCAAAGGACTGACCGGTGTCATGGACGATCTGCGTGCAGATGGGAATTCCGTCATCATCGTCGATCATGACACGCAGGTTTTGAAGCACGCTGACTGGATGATCGAGATGGGAAAAGGAGCCGGCGCAGACGGCGGGACGGTGATTTCCGAGGGAACCATCGAAGATATTTCTAAGAACCCGCAGTCTGTCATCGGGCCGTTCCTTTCCGATCAGTATGAAGCACGAATCCGTCCGGTTTTGCAGACGGCTTCCATGTTTGAGAAAGGCAGCATACATCTGGAAACAGGGACGATTCATACGGTGCATCATCTGGATGTGCGGATACCGATGGGGCGGCTTACCGTCGTGACGGGCGTTTCCGGTTCCGGTAAGACGACGATGGTGCTTGAAAGCCTGATTCCGGCGCTGAAGGCAAAGATCAGCGGACAGAATCTGCCGGGCTATGTGAAAAACATCGAAGCGGAGGGCATCACACAGGTCAAACTGATCGACGCGACGCCGATCGGTATCAATGTCCGTTCGACGGTTGCGACGTACGCCAATGTCCACGACGAACTCAGAAAGGTGTACGCAAAAACAAAAGACGCAAAGGAACGCACCTTCAAGGCCGGAGATTTTTCTTATAATACGGGAAAACTCCGCTGCCCGACCTGTGATGGTACAGGTGATATCTCGCTGGATGTTCAGTTTCTGCCCGACGTGAAGATTCCATGCCCGGACTGCCGGGGCTCCCGGTACAGCAGAGACGCTTTTGATATCCGCAGAAAGGCAAAGGACGGGAATGAATACAGTCTGCCGGAACTCATGAATATGAGCGTGGATCAGGTGATGCACGCCCTCGGCGGACTGAAACTCGTGCAGCAGCGGCTGCAGGTGCTGCACAACTTAGGGCTCGGCTATCTGACCCTCGGGGAGGAAACACCGGGACTTTCCGGTGGTGAAGCGCAGCGCTTAAAGCTTGCCAGCGAGATGGGAAAAGGGCAGAGCGACGCTCAATGTCATTAAGTTTACATTGAGCAATTAAGAGGTTCGTCCAAAACATAAAGAGCGATGGAGATATTTCTATCTTC
>CAKQED010000078.1:0-5723 GCA_934229835.1 uncultured Oribacterium sp.
GTTGAAACCGCCGTGTACCGAACGGTACGCACGGTGGTGTGAGAGGACGGCGGTTAGTCACCGCCTCCTACTCAATTTTCTGGCTTTTCCATCAGTCACATACCACGATGACCGTGCCTGGCGTGATGAGCTCGTAGAGCGTTTTCGCGTTCTTCGGTGGCAGGTTGATGCAGCCGTGGCTTCCGCTCTTCAGGTAGATGTTTCCGCCGAAGCTGGAGCGCCAGTTTGCGTCATGGAGACCGATGTTGCCGTTAAATGGCATCCAGTAGGCGACCGGAGATTCATAGCTCGGCTTGCCGGTCTGCGGATTGATGCGTCCGCGGAGGACGCGGTCCCGCTGCTTGTACTTGAGCGCGAAGACACCGGTCGGGGTGGCGCGGTCCGGATCTGTTGCAGTACCGGTGACGCACTTGCTGTCCCAGACACAGTTGCCATCCTGATAGAAGTAGACATGCTGTGAGGAGAGGTCGATTTCCACGAAGGTCTTTCCCCACTGTGGCATCTCGGTCTGCGCGGCGCGGGAGGCGTACACCGGCTCACGGGTCACAGACTGAAGACTCTGGATGTTTGCAATCAGGGCTTCGGTTTCCTTCGCCTGATCGATGTGCCAGCCATAATTCGTCTTGATGGACTTCGTCGTGCCGTCCGCGCTCTGCCAGGTCTGTGTACCGGCCGGGGTATCATATTTATTACGGAGCCCCTGCACATAGTCGGCCACCTTCGCCGCATCGACGGATACGGTCAGGCCCTGACTGCCATTTACCCAGGATGCGATCGTCAGGCCATCGAGGACCTCCGTCTGATTGTTTGGCAGCTGGTAGGTGACACTCATGCCGTTCACGGTGGCGAGCTTCTGACCGATGGCCATGGCCTCCGCCGGTGATACGGTGCCCTGATTGATCGAATTCATGTCGATGGAAGCGCCCGTACCCTTGCTATTCTGAGCCTTCTGCTGCGCTGCTTTCTGAGCCGCTGCCTGCTGGGCCGCTGCCTGCTGGGCCGCTGCCTGCTGGGCCGCTGCCTGCTGAGCCGCCGCCTGCTGAGCCGCTGCCTGTTGAGCCGCTGCCTGTTGGGCCGCCGCCTGCTGAGCCGCTGCCTGCTGAGCCGCTGCCTGCTGGATGGCCATCTGAGTGTGTGCATTGGCATCCTGTGCTGGAACCGTCGGCCCCGGCATCAGTGGCACCGTCACCTGCGCCCCGTACGCCGCCTCATACTGCGCGTTTGCAGCCGCTGCGGCCTCCCGCGAACTGCTCGCCGAAAAACCAGGCCCCGCATACGCGGTCAGCTGCAGCAGCGCGCTCATCGCCACAACCGCCGCCAAATACTTCTTCATGCTCTTTCTCATACATTCACCCTCCAAAAACTTCCGGGAACGTCATATACTCGTGAAAACGGATTTCACCAGCCCCTGCGATGGACAGCAAAAGCCGTCTACGATTCGGGACACGTATCACGCGAAGTTCACTATCTCTATGTTAGCGAATCCGAACGGAAAATGCTATAGAGAGAAGCTTACCGATTCTTACGATATTATTAGGTATTCACGTTTTCACCCTGCATCGGCGAGCAGAGTGATGCCTGAGCGGAGGGGACGTGCTATAATCTGTCTAAATGGCGAATCATCAGAATGTGCGAAATCAGCTGGAGTTTGATATTGCGCAGCGGAAGAATACGAAGGAATATTGATAGAAAACAAACGATAAAATGAGGGGACATTTGTGATGGGAAACGAAGCCGGATTGAGAATAGAAGAGATGCTGTGCCAGCTGGCCGATGCGACGCGTATCGACGGAGAAATCTGGCGTGCAGCGTACACTCCGGAAGACAGAATCGCGAAGAACATCCTGCGTGGATGGATCGAAGAGCAGGGGCTGGAATACAGAGAGGATGCGATCGGGAATGTGTATGGGCGGCTTCCAGGGACAGAGCCTGGCACCGTACTGACGGGATCTCACCTGGATACTGTAAAGAACGGTGGAAAATATGATGGCGCACTGGGTGTTGTGACCGGTGTAGCCGCGCTGGGATACCTCAAACAGTCGGGCTACGTTCCGAAGCACAGCCTGGAAGTGGTCGGTCTGATGGAGGAAGAGGGCAGTCGTTTCGCTTCCGGCTGTCAGGGGAGCCGTGCGATCTGTGGTACGCTGAAAGAGGAGGATCTCGAGGAAGTCGACCGTGATGGTGTCACACTTCGGGAGGCACTGGTATCTGCTGGGTATCAGCCGGAAGCGCTGAAAAGCGCGAAACGTGACGATATTCGAGCGATCGTAGAGCTGCATATCGAACAGGGACCGGTGCTTGAAAGTGAGCAGAAGCAGATCGGTATTGTGGACAGCATCGTCGGTATCTTTAACTATGAGCTGAGCATTCAGGGAAGCCAGAATCATGCAGGCACCACCTCGATGCCGTTACGGCACGATCCGGTGGTGGCTGCTGCGGAATTTATCACAGAGTCTACCCGTCAGATGATGGCGCAGGCCCCTTCTGCCACCCTGACCTATGGCATGCTGCAGGTATTTCCTGGAATGCAGAACGTCATCGCAGATCGAGTAAATCTGAGCATCGATATGCGCGATGGCAGCGAAGAGGCACTGCTTCAGGATGAAGTGATTCTGAAGCGTGCGCTGGAATCCATCGAACGCAAGGGCTTTAAGACCCGGCTTAGACAGAACCATTGCCTGGCGTCCGCACAGATGGATCCGAACGTGATTCAGGTGATCGAACGGCACTGTAAAGAAAAACAACTGGCATATAAGCATATGAACAGCGGTGCCGGTCACGACTCGATGGTATTCGGAAAGCATTTCCCGACCGCGATGATTTTCGTGCCGAGTACCGGAGGTATCAGTCATAATCCAGCAGAAGCCACCGCTGCAGCGGATATACAGACCGGCTTTGAACTGCTATGTGACGTGTTAAAAGAGTTATCAGAATAAAAGGGGGGATCAGACTTTTTGAGCTTTGTCGTTTTTTCGTTGATGCGTAGGAGCTCTTCTTCGAGTTTTTCGGAAACGATTCAAAATTCCATTATTTCTCCACTATTTTTACAGTATTTTCCACTATTTCTCCACTATTTTTCCTTAATGGACGTTGACTTACCGGGTTTTCAGCATATCTTCCACGTCAGGATGTATGGGCGTCGATTTTTTGTTTGTCTGCCTGGGGCGGACAAACAAAAAGAGACGCTCGGCATAGGCGTCTCATGAAAATCAAACGAGGATGAAGGCATCGCCTTGCCCGAACTGTAATGACTGGACATGCGATGTTTTTTTCGAAAATCGTGTATATGGATTTCCTGCCTGAAATCGAAAATCGACAGGTAAAATAGACACGGACGTTCTCATTCTGAAATCGTGTATATTTAATCGGCAATTGACAACGAAAATCAGCATCTGATTTCGATTATTATAGACACGATTTCCGAAAAAGTCCTTCCATGTATAGTTTCTCTCCTGAATCCGGTTTCGGAGCGTAATTCTCATAGACACGATTTCTGAAAAAGTCCTTCCGTGTATAGTTTCTCTTCTGAGTCCGGATTCGAGCGCAACTTTCATATACACCAAATCGTAAATCATCGAATCATGTAGATCGTCGCCTGCATCTGCCGAAAATGTACCTCCTGCAAGCAGAAAATCCAGTCGAAAAGACGACTGGATTCATATAAGTTTTCGAACCTCCGGCTGCCGTCCGCCGAGCTGCGAATGAACAGTAACGAATAAAAAGGGTGGTCTGAAGCATCATCTGAAACATCATCATGTAAGCGCTTTCCATCCTGCACCGTCGGTGATATAATCATAAAGATGAACATAAGCGTGCTGGTCGACAGCGTGAGCATGAAAAAGGAGGATTTTGATATGGCAGATATGGCGAAGGAACATCCAGACTGTGCGTACTGTGCAAAGGGTGAGCTGGTAAAGAAGTTCGGTTATGAGATCTGTGAGCTTCCGGCTTCCACCGTTTATCTTTTCAAGGAGCAGAGCCATCCGGGCAGATGCATCGTGGCATCGAAGCACCACGTATCCGAGATGCTGGAGCTCAGCGAGGCAGATCGCGCAGCTTTTATCGCGGATGTCGTAACGGTTGCCAATGCGATTCATGCGGTATGCCACCCGAACAAGCTGAACTACGGTATGTACGGCGACACGGGCTGCCATCTTCACATGCACCTCGTTCCGAAGTATAAGGATCAGTTCGAGTGGGGCGGCACCTTCGCGATGGATCCGAACATGAATAAGATCACCGACGAGGCCGAGCTCGAGAAGATCGCTACACCGCTTCGCGAGGCGATTCTCGGAAAGTGATCCGGAAATCCAGCTGTTTGAAGCTGGCAGGTTCCCGCCTGTAGAGACGGGGATTCATGTTTATGAACCGAAAAGAGGAAGACACTGTATGGGTGCCTTCCTCTTTTAAAATCGTGCATATAAGATACGATCGAAAGGCGGGAGGATATCGATTCCTCCCGCCTTTTTCAGACCATCCAGCCGGCGATATGGCCAGCATCCATTCAAATATCCTTCACTTCGTCGAGAATCTCCGCGAGGGCAGCGACCTGTGCACTCGTGGTTGCCCAGGAGCTGCAGAAGCGGACGACCATCTGGTCCTCGCCGTACGGCTCCCACGGGGTGCAGATGACGTCCCGTGCCTTCAGCGCCTCGAGCGTCGTCTTCGGCAGGATCACGAACTGCTGGTTCGTCGGAGAGTTCAGGAAAAACGCGTATCCGCGGTCACGGAAAACCGCCTTGAGCTCCTCTGCGCGGTCGATGGCATTGACCGAAATCTCCGTGTAGAGGCTGTCGGTGAACAGCGCGTCGAACTGCACGGCGTTGAGGCGGCCCTTCGCGAGTAGCGCGCCATGCTCCTTGATCATCGTCACCATCTGCTTCGGTGCCCCGCCGTGCGGATACACGACAGCCTCGCCACAGAGTGCGCCGACCTTCGTGCCACCGATGTAGAACACATCCGTGAGTCGGGCAATGTCTTCGATCGTTACGTCGGTGTCACGGCTCATGAGTCCGTAGCCGAGACGTGCGCCGTCGAGGAAGAGCGGAAGCTTCCACTTCCGGCAGACCTCAGCGATCGCCTCGAGCTCCGCCTTCCGGTAGAGCGTGCCGTACTCCGTCGGATGGCTGATGTAGACCATGCCCGGGAACACCATGTGATCGTGGTCGCCGTCCGCATAGAACGCTGCCACCATATGGTCGAGCTCTGTGGCATCCATCTTGCCGTCGTGACTCGGAAGCGCCAGGACCTTGTGTCCCGTGAACTCGATGGCACCCGCCTCGTGACAGTTGACATGACCGGACTGCACAGCGACCACACCCTCGTACATCCGAAGCGTCGTATCGATCACCGTCTGGTTCGTCTGCGTGCCACCGGTCAGGAAAAAGATTTCCGCCTCCGGATGCCCGATAAATGCGCGGATTTTCTCCTTCGCACGGTCACTGTAGATATCGGTACCGTAGCCCGTCAGCTGCTCCATATTCGTCCGTGTCAGTGCCTCCAGCACCTTCGGATGACAGCCCTCTGTATAATCACTTGCAAAATTCAGCATGATCGTCCTCCTGGATTTTTCTCCGCCCTGTGCGGAAATATACATAGGTAGCATTTTAGCACTGCGCGGCGTTAAAGCCAACTGATTTGAAGATTTTGTAACAGTTCAGACGGGCAGGGGACCCGGAGGGGCGGCAACGGAGGCCATACGTAGAGACCGTGTGAAATCAAGC
>CAKQED010000079.1:0-5618 GCA_934229835.1 uncultured Oribacterium sp.
GAAGATAGAAATATCTCCATCGCTCTTTATGTTTTGGGTGAACCTCTTAATTGCTCAATGTAAACTTAATGACATTGCCCATGCGGGTCCTTTTTTTTAAATTGCGTTTGTCTGTACGAGGGTCTGGTGGATCAGCTCGGGAACTTCGTCCTTCGGCACATCGAAGATGATGGAGAGCTCCATATAGAGGATGTTTTCAGCCTGCTCCAGGTAATGAATATCGGTGAGCGTCATTTTCTTGCCCTGTCGCAGGCGTTCCTGCTTCCGCACCCACAGGGTGCGGATAACGCGCATAAGTTCCTCCGGATCACAGCTTCGGATGCACTCCTTGCAGGCATCCTCGAGGAGCTTTCGGTTATGAACGTCCAGAAGCGGTATAGCGGGGGCCATACGTATGAACTGCTCGGCTTCCGCGCGCGTCATGATGCGACGCATATTCGTTTTCACTGCATCCACCGGTGCGTAGACGGAGCCTTCCGGCTTCTCGCACGGTTGCATAATGTAATACTCCTTCTCGCTGGCACTGCCATCCATGGCCAGCATCACTCGATCCATGATTCTGTGAACGCCCTTACATCCGTAAATGACATATTCACCTGGCTGAAAAAACATAGGTCCTCCTTCTTTTCAAATTCTTCTCCATTCGTCCTTTCCAGCGAATGAGACGCACGCCTTCGGGGCGGTGCGCGTTTGCAGTTAACCATAATTTACATATAGTTTATATCAAAAATTCCTTTTCGAAAAGTCAGTTTCACACAATTTAATTGCATTTCGTCATGATGGCGAGAGGCGTGCCGGGTTATTGCGAAGAATGGGGGATTTATGTATACTCTACCCTGTTGATGATCATAAAGGAGATTATTATGAACCTGCTTCAGAGCTTATATGCGCGTTACAAGGAAATCGTGCACTATCTGATCGTCGGGGTGCTGACGACCGTGGTGAGTCTCGGGGTCTACTATGGGCTCGTGCTGACGGTGCTGGATCCGGGGAATCCGCTGCTGTTGCAGCTGGCGAATATTCTGTCCTGGGTCGCGGCGGTGACCTTCGCGTATTTTATGAGCCGGAAATTCGTGTTTGAGAGTCACAGTACGAAGATGCGTGCGGAGGCGGCCCGCTTTTACATGTCACGTGTGGGCACACTGCTGCTCGATATGCTGATCATGTTTGTGACGGTGACACTGCTCGGTATGAATGACAAGCTGGCGAAGCTGCTGGTGCAGGTGGTCGTGACGGTGTTAAATTATATTTTCAGTAAGTTTCTCGTGTTTGGGAAGGCGAAGGATGAAGCACCGTGATGGTCGGAAGCCTGTTCGTTCATGCTGTGGATATGAGGATATCGAGGTCTGCATGGCGCCGGAAAAAGACATGCATAAAGGAGCCGTAAGATGGAAAAGCATAGTAAGCAGGGCAGAAGAGCCTGCCTGATCTCGTTTGTCGTCCCGGTGGTGGCGATGATTCTGATTTTTATTTTCCGGGGGATCTTTCCGTTCGGAAAGGAAACCTTTCTGCGTACCGATATGTATCATCAGTATGCGCCGTTTTTCTCGGAGTTTCAGTATAAGCTCCATCATGGCGGTTCACTGCTGTACAGCTGGGATGTCGGTCTCGGCATCAATTTCAGCGCGCTCTACGCCTACTATCTCGCGAGCCCGCTGAACTGGCTGCTGCTCCTCTGCCCGAAGGGACTGATCCTCGAGTTCATGACCTATATGATCGTCGTGAAGATCGGGCTCGCAGGTGTTGCGATGTGCTGGTACCTGCGTCGCCGATTTCCGCAGCAGACACTCGGCTGCAGCTTCATCGCGATTCTGTATGCGCTGTCCGGCTATATCTCCGCGTACAGCTGGAATCTCATGTGGCTCGACTGCATCATCCTGTTTCCACTGATCATGCTGGGCCTCGAACGTCTCGTGCGGGGGGAGAGCGCGATGCTTTATGTGATCGCACTCGGACTCTCGATTCTTTCGAATTACTATATTTCCATCATGACCTGCATCTTCATGGTCATCTACTTTATCTGCCTCAATGTTCTCGAGGGGATCGGAGATGCACGTGCCGTGGGACTTCGTGTTCTGCGCTTCGGGATCTACTCCCTGATCGCGGGCGGACTGGCGGCGGTAACGCTGCTGCCGGAGATCTATGCGCTGCAGATGACGGCGTCGAGTGACGTGAACTTTCCGCAGACCGCGACGCAGTATTTCACGATCATCGATATGTTCGCACGGCATATGCCATTTGTTGAGACGGAGCAGGGACTCGATCACTGGCCGAACATCTACGCCGGCGCACTTGTGTTCCTGCTGCTGCCGCTGTACTTCATGAACCGGAAAATCGGGCTTCGAGAGAAGATCGTGAACGGCCTCCTGCTCGTTTTCTTCTATCTGAGCTTCAGCGTCAACATCCTGAACTTCATCTGGCATGGCTTCCATTACCCGAATTCACTTCCATGTCGCCAGAGTTTCATATATATTTTCCTTATCCTCGTGCTCTGCTACGAGGCCTGGCTCGATCGGGCAGCCTCCTCTGCGAGGGAGGTCAATGCTTCCTTCGGGATGGCCATTGCGTTTCTCCTCGTCGCGCAGAAGGTCGTGACGGATGACGCGATCCACTTCAGCGTGTTCTATCTGAGCGGTCTGTTCGTTCTTCTGTACTACGGCTTCCTGTATATCGAGCGGACACGCACGAAGAGGACACATCACTGGACGGCCCTCGCTATGCTGGTGGTCGTTTCCGTGGAGGCAACCCTCAACATGGCCGTGACCTCGGTGACGACGACCTCGCGTACGGCGTATGTCAGTGACAATCAGGATGTCGAAAAGCTCGTGCAGGCCGTTCGTGCAGAGGATGACGGTTTCTACCGTTTCGAGAAGATCACGCGGAAGACGAAGGACGACGGTGCCTGGATGAACTTCCCGAGTGTATCGCTCTTTTCATCGACGGCGTATGCTCACTGCTCGGATTTCTTCAAGCGTATGGGCATGGAGTCCTCGACGAACGCCTACTCGATCACCGGCTCCACACCGCTCATGAACATGCTGATGTCTGTGAAATACGGCATCTACTCCGAGGAGCCGCAGGCACCGGGAGAGATGGGACTGAGCTATATCGCGAGCTCCGGTATGACCAGTATCTATCAGACAGAGTTCGCGCTGCCGCTCGGCTATATGCTGTCGGCGTCGGTGCTGGATGCCTGGGATACCCATGCCGGCACGCCGGCACTGGCACAGAACAGTCTGTGCGAGGCCCTCGACTGTGCACCGGTCATGGACAGTGTGCTGGGTGAGTTTTATGACGCAGACTACAGCTTCACGGCCGATCAGGCAGGGGAGTACTATGCCTACGTGAACAACGCGGCGGTGAAGCAGGTCAGCGCGAATTACGGCTACACCGAGAAGAGCTTCAACAATGTCGACCGCGGGTATCTTCTGGAGCTCGGCTATCTCGAGGCTGGCGATACCGTGACCCTGCACAGTAAGACCGAGGGGCAGAGCGTGTCGGCGGATGTATATCGTTTCGATTACAACGCGCTGCGCGCGCTGCAGGATGTGCTGCAGGACGAGAGCCTGGAGCTCACGAGCTGGAAGGATACGAAGCTTTCCGGGACGATCACGACGGAGAAGGGTGGCGTCATGATGACGAGCATCCCGTATGATCCGGGCTGGAAGATCTTCGTGGACGGTGTGGAGACCGATATCACCGAGGTGAAGGATACCTTCCTCGGGGTAGAGCTCACGCCGGGCACGCATACGATCGAGCTGCGCTTTATGCCGCAGGGCCTCGTCCTCGGCGGACTCATCACGGTGCTCAGCCTCGTGATGCTGCTGGCGATCTGGCTGATCACACGGCGCTTCGGACTGCTGAGCGACGGGCTCCGGGAATATGAGGAGCTGACACAGGAGGATGAAGATGCGGATGCGTCTGCGACCGCGGAACATGCGGTCGTAGAGGACGACGAAGCAGCTGTGTTCGAGGAGGAACTTCAGGCGGAGGATGACCTGAATACAGCAGCGCCTGCGGCTGGTGACGATGCGACGCCGGAAGCATCCGCAGAGGAAACGAGCGGAAACGAAGACGATGCGGATCTCGAGATCATCGCAATTCATGAAGAATAAAGGACGGGAAACGTCCGGAGGGGGAAATTATGAAGCTTTGGGGTGGACGATTTACAGAGGCGGAGGATCAGCGGACGGAGGAATTTAACGAGTCGCTGAGCTTCGATAAGCGGATGTACCGGCAGGATATCACGGGCTCGATCGCACATGCGGAGATGCTCGGACGGCAGGGGATCATCTCGCAGGAGGACAGTGCGGCGATCATCGCGGGTCTCGAGGGGATCCTGCAGGATATCGAGGACGGGAAGCTCGTCATCAAGGGTGACGCCGAGGATATCCACAGCTTCGTCGAGGCGGAGCTGACGGAGCGCATCGGGGAGCCGGGGAAGCGTCTGCATACCGGACGGAGCCGGAATGACCAGGTGGCGCTTGACATGAAGATGTATACGCGGGACCACATCGATGAACTGATTGGGCATATGCAGGCGCTGCTTGATACGGTCGAGGGAATCATGGCGGAGAACCGGGCGAGTTATATGCCGGGCTTCACGCATCTTCAGAAGGCCCAGCCGACGACGCTGGCACACCACATGGGCGCGTACCGTGCGATGTTCCTGCGCGATGTCAGTCGGCTCGGGGATACCAGGGACAGACTCAATGAGTGTCCGCTCGGTGCCGGTGCCTTCGCCGGGACGACCTACCCGCTCGACCGCGACTTCACTGCGCGGAAGCTCGGCTTCCGGAAGCCGACGGAGAACTCGATGGATTCGGTGTCGGATCGTGACTATCTCCTCGAGTATCTCTTCGATCTCGCGACGATCCAGATGCACCTCAGCCGTCTCAGCGAGGAAATCTGCATCTGGAACTCGAACGAGTATAAGTTCGTGAAGATCTCGGACAAGTATTCGACGGGCTCGAGCATCATGCCGCAGAAGAAGAATCCGGATATCGCGGAGCTGATTCGTGGCAAGGCCGGTCGGGTATATGGTGCGCTGATGAGTCTCCTGACGGTGATGAAGGGGCTGCCGCTCGCCTATAATAAGGATATGCAGGAGGATAAGGAGCTCGCGTTCGATGCGATGGATACGGTGCAGAATTCGGTGATTCTCATGAAGGATATGCTGGCGACCATGAGCTGGAACCGGGCGCGGATGGAGGAGTCGGCGAAGCTCGGCTTCACGAATGCGACGGATGTGGCGGATTATCTCGTGCGGAAGGGTGTGCCGTTCCGTACGGCACATGGCATCGTCGGGGAGCTGGTACTGCTCTGTGAGCAGAAGGGCTGTGCGCTCGATGATCTGACGATCGATGAGTATCATACGGTATGTGACGAGATCGATCCGGATATTTATGAGGCGATTTCGCTGGAGACCTGTGTGCGGAACCGGAAGACGCTGGGCGCACCGGGGGCACTGCTCGAGGATACAAACGAATAAAAAGCCCGGAGGGCCGGCAACAGAAGCACAGTACTGCGAGCTCGGTGAACTCTAAGCCGGGGACCCTAAGCGGCACTAGGCCCTCTGCAATCACTGAGTTTTCTTTATGAAAACTCAGCGTTGCAGA
>CAKQED010000080.1:0-5394 GCA_934229835.1 uncultured Oribacterium sp.
GAATACGCTCGAGGATTTCCGTAATCGTCAGAAGTACATCGCAACGCCGGGTGAAGAAGGCGGCGGAAAGCGTATGCATGGTAAGAATGGTAAGGATCTGGTGATCCGTGTTCCGGAGGGAACGATCATTCGTGATTTCGAGACGAAGAAGATCATCGCGGATATGTCCGGCGAGAACCAGCGTATGGTTCTGCTGAAGGGCGGTAAGGGCGGTCTCGGTAATATGCACTTCGCGACACCGGCCATGCAGGCACCTAAGTTCGCGCAGCCGGGTCAGGATTCCCGTGAGCTCTGGGTACAGATGGAGCTTCGTGTGATCGCGGATGTCGGTCTCGTCGGTCTTCCGAACGTGGGTAAGTCGACGATCCTTTCGATGTGCAGTAATGCGCGTCCGGAGATCGCGAACTATCACTTCACGACGCTGACGCCGCATCTCGGTGTGGTCGGGCTGAAGGGCGACCGCAGCTTCGTCATGGCGGACATTCCGGGTCTCATCGAGGGTGCCTCGGAGGGCATCGGTCTCGGTCACGAGTTCCTGCGTCATATCGAGCGTTGTAAGGTGCTGATCCACGTGGTCGATGCTTCCGGCTCAGAGGGCAGAGATCCGGTCGAGGATATCAAAACGATCAATGATGAGATCGCGAAGTATGATCCGCGGATTCTTCAGAAGCCGATGATCATCGCATGCAATAAGACCGATCTCATCATCGATGAGCAGGGGACGGACTGTGCGCTCACGCGCATCAAGGAGATCTACGAGCCACAGGGTGTGAAGGTCTTTGCAATTTCTGCAGCGACGAATACCGGTCTTCGCGATCTGCTCGAGGCCGCCTGGACCTATGTCGAGGCAGCGGGTGCGGAGAAGACGGAGGTCTATGAGAGCGAGGTCGATCTCGAGACGCTCGGTCATAAGGAGCAGCTCGCGATCGAGTTCAAGAAGCTGAATGCGGATACCTACTCCGTCGAGGGTCCGAAGATCGAGAAGATGCTCGGCTATACGAACCTGCAGGCAGAGAAGGGCTTCGAGTTCTTCCAGCAGTTCCTGGTGGATCAGGGTATCATCCGGAAGCTGAAGAAGATGGGCATCCAGGAGGGCGATACCATCAAGATCTACGGTCATACCTTCGAGTTTTATGATACCGATGCGTATGAGGAGGGCGACCTCCAGTCGGCCATCGATATGGCCTTCCCGAAGCGACATGCGGAGAAGAGTGACGAGGTCGAGGACGAAGGCATTGGCTACGACGAGGGCGACTACGCAGAGGCCCTCGCGCTCGGCGACGAGGATGATACAGAGAACTAAGCGGGAACAGAGATGTACGGTTTCACCGGATGCAGCGGTCGCGGAGTCTGATCCGGGGCATGTGATGGTGAAGGAACCCAGAATCTGACACACGACCTGTATGTCGTCCGATTCGGGGGCATGGGAAGGTGAAATCGTTGAACACAGGAGAATAAAATGAAGAAATATATCAGAGACAGTAAGATGCGTTCCCAGCTGAAGGGCGCAGCCATGACCATCGAGCCGGTGCTTTCCATCGGTAAGAACAGTCTGACACCGGAGTTCATCGATGCGGTTCGTGAGAACATCGTGAAGAACGAGCTCATCAAGATCAATATTCTGAAGAACTGCGATGATGATGCGAACGAGATCGCCTATACGCTTGCGGGACGTACACAGTCCGAGGTGGTACAGGTGATCGGTCGGAAGATCGTGCTGTATAAGCCGAATCCGGATTTCAAGAAGCGGAAGTACGAGACCTCGAAGGCAGAGCTCGAGAAGCAGACGAAGGGTACGAAGCGTGCTGGTCACAAGCAGGAGATCGCGGATGCGAAGAATGCAGCGAGAAGCGGCGGCTTCAGCCTGCGTTTCGTCGAGGAAGACGACGAGGAGTTCGATAACGAGTTTGACGGCGAGTGATCGCCGTGAGGATGGATCCGCGTATGCGGGTGCGTACGACGGGACAGACTGCATAGATGGTTTATGCTGTGCAGCTGGATTTCAGTCCGGGTGCGGATAGAAAGTGAGGCAGGCGATGGAGAAGGAGCACAGGAAACGCGTGGGGATCATGGGCGGGACCTTCGACCCGATCCATAAGGCGCATATCGCGCTTGCGGAGTGTGCGAAGGCACAGCTCTCGCTCGATGAGGTCTGGTTCATGCCGGCCGGGGATCCGTACCTGAAGCACAGCCGGAAGGTAAGTCCGGCCGCCGATCGTGCGGCGATGACGGCGCTCGCCATCGCGGGTCATCCGGGCTTCCGCCTGTCGCGGCTCGAGATGGAACGGAGCGGTGAAACCTACACGTCAGAGACATTGACCATACTGCATGCGCAGTATCCGGATGTACACTTCTACTTCATCGTCGGCTCAGACTCCCTCTACCAGCTCGAGCGCTGGCATGCGCCGGAGACGATCCTGCGTCTCACGACGCTGGTGGCGGCGGAGCGGGAGTATGCGGACCGGCCACGGAGCTTCGGGGCGCAGGTGCGTTATCTCGAGGAGTGCTATGGCGCGGATGTCGCGGTGCTTCCGTTCGAGGAGATGGATATCTCGAGTACGGAGATCCGTGCGCGGGCGGCGCGCGGCGAGGACATCACCGCGTTCGTGCCGGCGGCCGTCGCGGCGTACATCGAGGCGCATCAGCTGTATCGCTGAAGTTCAGTACGGACCGCTGCACCGGAGGGGCCGGCAATGGAGGCACAGTAGTCCGAGACCGGTTCCTCCGGGGCAGCTGAAAGAACATTTACGAAAAGGAGCACTATGGGAAATCATATAGCTACGGGGAACGGAAAGACCGATCTGGAGAACATCCTGGAGATCCGTGCGAAGCTGCAGACGATGCTGAAGCCGGCGCGCTATGAGCATTCGCTGAGTGTAAGCTTCACCTGTATCTGCCTCGCGATGCGCTATGGCGTGGATCTCCATCAGGCAGAGCTTGCTGGGCTCGTGCATGACTGTGCGAAGCAGTTTTCGAACGAGGAGCTCCTGACGGCGTGCGCGCAGGACGGCGTGGCGCTGACGGAGGATATGCTGCGGGCACCGCAGGTGATTCACAGCGTCTACGGCGCCACGTACGCCCGTACCTGCTTCGGGATCGAGGACCCGGAGATTCTGTCCGCCATTTACTTCCACACGCTGGGAAAGCCGAATATGAGCCTTCTGGAGGCCATCGTGTTTACAGCGGACTATATCGAGGCGCGGCGGGATAAGGCGGCACGGCTCCCGGAGATCCGGCAGCTCGCATTTACCGACCTAGAGCGTGCGGTGTATGAGATCAATCACGATACGATTCACTACCTCGAGGCATCCGGCGGCTACATCTGTAAGGATTCGTACGATACCTATCAGTACTACCGCACAAGGATGCAGGAGAGAGGCCTGACGGTTTCGGATTGATGTGCTGACAGCCTGAGACTTCGTACAGTGGCGGGCTTTCGTAAGCCGGAGCGGTACAGGGGTAGCCGCCGGCATTATACAGACATAGAAAACCTTAGAAAAAGGAGAACGAAATGAGTAATTCAAAGGATATGGTAAAGGTAGTCTACGCTGCACTCGAGGAGAAGCAGGGCAAGGATATCTCCATCATGGACATCGGCGGCGTGTCGGTCATCGCGGATTATTTCGTGATCGCGACCGCGGACAACATCCGTCAGGTAGATGCACTCTGCGACGAGGTTGAGGATAAGATGGCACAGCACGGCTACGAGCTTCGCCGCCGTGAGGGTGTGACCAACAGCGGCTGGATCCTACTCGACTACAACGATATCATCGTGCACATCTTCGATAAGGAGCAGCGTCTCTTCTACGACCTCGAGCGTATCTGGTCGGATGGAAAGAAGATCGTATCGGTGGATGAGCTGTAAATACATAATCTGCAGTTTTGCTGGCAATGATGGGTGTCACTTCGGTGGCATCCATCTGTTGTATAGAGAATATGTCAAAAGATTCACGACCATCTGGTCGTGCGCTGCACAGGAGGGACTATGCCTACAGGAATCATCATCAATGTACTATCGGTTGCGATCGGAGGACTCATCGGCACGCTGGTCGGCCATAAGCTGAGCCTCGATTTCAAGGAAAATCTGAATATGATCTTCGGCGTCTGTGCCATGACGATGGGCATCAGCAGCATCGTGCTCATGGAAAATATGCCGGCGGTCATCTTCGCCGTGGTGGTCGGCACGGCGATCGGTCTCGCGATTCATTTCGGTGATCTCATCGCGAAGGGATGCGCCGTGATGGAGAGCGTGGTTTCGAAGGTCCTGCCGAAAAAGGAGTCCGCAATCAGTGAGGAGGAGTTCCGTGCGACGCTGATCACGATCATCGTGCTGTTCTGTGCGAGCGGCACCGGCATCTATGGGTCGATCGTGGCCGGCATGACCGGCGATCAGACGATCCTCATCGCGAAGTCCATCCTTGATATCTTTACGGCGATGATTTTCGCCTGTCTCCTCGGTCCGGTCGTGTCCTTCATCGCGCTTCCGCAGTTCGTGATTTTCATGCTGCTGTACGCACTCGCCGGCGTGATCTATCCGCTGACGACCCCGGCGATGATCGGTGACTTCAAGGCCTGCGGCGGCATCCTGCTCCTCGCGACCGGTTTCCGCATGATCAAGGTGAAGATGTTCCCGACCGCGGATATGATTCCGGCGATGGTCCTCGTGATGCCGATCAGCTGGTTCTGGGTCAATGTCATCGTGCCGATTCTTTGATGGCCAGACGTATATCTGTAACTTTTTAACGTCGCTCCGGGCCATCATGCCGCTGCTTTGATGGCTGGACACGAAAGGACGGTCTATGGCGAAGTCAAAGGCAAGGATCCTGGGTGATCGCAATAGTTCAGGCAGGGAGATTTTGTAACCGGAATTTTTTGAGAGATGTCCATAGCGGGCGTCTCTTTTTCTTTGCCTGTCACCATGGTATATATCCTTTATCTACTTGCATATTGGCCCCGCCCGTGCAGACACGTTGATCTCAACACTGCTTTCATGTCTACAATCGTCTTTACCATACCGGGGGTACGAAGTATGAGGCTGTCTAAAAATTGAGGCGACTAAAATTTCTTGTGTCCTTGCCAATGGGAACAATTCAACCCGATATTTCGCAAATTCGCTTTATCCGGAGCGTATGCCATTATGCTTTTTCACATTTTCCTATGCTGACGAACCTGTGACATTAAGTCCAGTCACTCTCGCCCTGCGTCATCTGAGTAAAAATGCGGTTTTTGACGCAAAACCGCTCGTTTCAGAAGCTGTGACTTTATCTCTACCCAGACTTTGCTTCGTAAATCGCCCATTATTCCCTCCGCGAAGCCAGATACTTAATGTCACAGCTTCGAATATTTCCCTGTCTGTGAAATAATCTAATGGCACAGATTCCTTAAATCCATGAT
>CAKQED010000081.1:0-5126 GCA_934229835.1 uncultured Oribacterium sp.
CGCTGCCTTTGTGATATCATTCTTCTAGCAACCAGTCTTAAGTTGACGTTAAGTTGACGACATTGGGGTCAGACCCCATTAACTGGCGCGCGCCAACAAAAAGTGGCAGGCTCCGTGATGGAGTCTGCCACTTAATGCTTCGTTCTATTTACTTCATGTCGAGTCGCACAAGGCCGATCACCTTTCCGAGGATCTGGCAGTCCGGGACGATGATCGGGTCCATGGTATCGTTTTCCGGCTGAAGACGGATGTGGTCCTTCTCCTTATAGAAGCGCTTCACGGTCGCACTGTCGTCGACCAGCGCCACGATGATCTCACCGTTCTCACAGGTGTTCTGCTGTTCGACGATCACACGGTCACCGCTGAGGATACCACAGTTGATCATGGAATCGCCCTTTACGGTGAGCATGAAAACCTTCTTATTCGGCAGCATATCGACCGGCATCGGATAGTAATCCGTGATGTTCTCCTCCGCAAGCAGCGGTAGACCGGCAGCTACCGTACCGACCAGCGGAATCTCTGCGATCTCCCGCTCAGAAGAGGTCACCGTCGCACTCGCGGCACGCTCCGCGAAGGAATCGCGCATCGTATCCTGACGGAACTCCTTCTCCGTGATCATCAGCGCACGTGGGTGTGCAGGGTCCTTCTTGATGAGGCCCATCGTCTCGAGGTCGTTAATATACGTAAATACACTGGATGTAGACTTGAGTCCGACGGCCGCGCAGATATCACGCACGGATGGCGGGTAGTTCCGCTCCAGCACACACTGCTTGATGTAGTCAAACACGGCCTGCTGCTTCGGCGTCATATGATTCGGATCTGGCTGCTTCTTATGTCTGCCCATGGTATACTCCTTTTCATTCTATGTTGTATTCATAATATCACGAACAGGCGTTCATTGCAAGATGAATCATAAACATCTGTACTCAGAAATAGTACTGTGCCTCCGGGGCCCCTGCCTGAACGGTTGCGGCTGAACTTTATCTCCGGAACCAGGCTTTCATGACGTCGAAAATCCGCACGAGCTCCTCCTCTTCGATGACATACGGAACCATCGAGTACATATACTTGAGGAACGGTCGGCTGAAGACACCACGCTCGTAAGCGAACTGCTGGAAGCCTTCGAGCGCCTGCGCGTCATAGACCTCGACACAGGTGCAGCCACCCATGACACGTACCTCGCGGATACGCGGATCCGTGAAGTCCGCCATCTCACGACGGGAAATCTCCTCGATGCGCTGGATCTTCGCCATGTAGTTCTCCCGCTCGAAGATCTCGATCCCCTTCAGTGCGACCGCACAGGCGAGTGCATTGCCCATAAAGGTCGGACCGTGCATCAGTGCCTTCCGCTCATCGTCACTGTAAAACGCCTGGAAGACCTTGTGATTCGCGACGGTGACCGCGTGGCCGATGTAGCCGCCGGTGAGCGCCTTGCCCAGCACGAGGACGTCCGGAAGCACAAGATCCGCGACGAAGCGATGACCCGTCCGTCCGAAGCCGGTCGCCACCTCATCGAAGATCAGCAGCACATCGTACTGATCACAGAGCTCGCGCGCACGCTGCAGGAAGGAAATGTCATACATACGCATGCCGCCCGCGCCCTGCAGCAGCGGCTCCACGATGAAGCAGTTGAGGCGATCATGGTACTTCGCAAACGCTTCCTCGAGCGCCGGGATCTCCGTCGGGATATGCACCACCCCTTCCTTCTGATCGAAGGCGAAGTGATAGTCCTCGTCATCTCCGACCTCCATCGCCTTGAAGGTGTCGCCATGGTAGGCATGCTCGAGCGCCAGCACCAGCGGTCGCTTCCGCCCCTGGTTCGTGTTGTACTGGAGCGCCATCTTGAGAGACACCTCGACGGCGACACTGCCGGAATCTGAGAAAAAGCAGTAGTCGAGGTCGCCCGGCAGAAACGCCTCTAGCTTCGCAGACAGCTTCTCGACCGGATCGTGCGTGAGTCCGCCGAGCATCACATGACAGAACTGATCTGCCTGCGTCTTGATTGCCTCGGTCAGCTCCGGGTGCTTGTAGCCGTGAATCATGCACCACCAGGAGGAGACCGAATCGATCAGTTTCTGATCCTTCGTATAGAGGTAGACGCCCTCCGCGTCCAGAATCTTATACGGTGCCTTCATCGTTTTCATTTGTTCATATGGATACCAGATCATCTATGTCCTCCTAAAACGAGCCGCCCACCCGACCGATTTTCGGTGACGACGAGCGGACGGCCCATCCATGTATGTAGATACCGAAGCATTGGCCTCAGGCAAGACGGATCCCTCTTATAGCCTTGTCTCAGGCGAGACGGATGTCATCATATAGCCCGGCCAGTACCTCTGAGTCAATGTCTATGTCCTCTGCATCGTCACATACCGTCGCCAGTACCGGTAGGCCGGTCATCTGCCTGCACATCGCGATATTGTCCTCTTCCATCGTGTCGCCCGCGTGATAGTGGTTGAAGATGATGCCCTTCAGCGGAAGCGCATGTGCCTTCATGTACCAGGCCGTGAGGACGACGCTGTTGATCGTGCCGAGGCCGGCGTCGGCGACGAGGATGCTGGCGAGCCGAAGCTCCCGAAGCACGTCCTCGAGCTGGATGCGACGCTCATCGACACAGAGCGGGCAGAGGATACCGCCGCTGCCCTCCATCGTGATGTAGTCATACTTCGCAGCGAGCTCGAGGTAGCCCTGACGGACCACCGCCATATCGACCGGATGCCCCTCCACACGGGACGCGAGATGCGGGGACCAGGCGTGCTCGTAGACGTACGGACACATCTCCTCGAGCAGCTGCGGGATGCCGGAGAGCTGCTGCACGAACATTGCATCGCCAGGGATGAGGGATCCGTCCGCGCGTCGCGCATTACCGCTCATCGCCGCCTTATAATAGGCCGGATGCTTCCCGGCTGCCGCGAGCTTCTTCACGATCAGCCCCGTGATATAGGTTTTTCCGACATCCGTGCCGGTGCCAGTGATAAATACTGCTTTACTCATTTCGACCTTCTCCTCCTCCGTGCTGCCGCCGGATGCACCGTCCCAAAGACGTTTATCAGCATACCGTGCGTGATGTCCATCACCGTATTTTGCTGTCACTGGATCCCTCATCCGTACGGCGCACTTTCTGTCGGCTGCAGATGATGTCTTTCATCCTACAGCAAACCAGCACCGCTTATTCCGTAGCCTCCCATGGCGGTGTCACATCGCGCCCCATGTCCTCGAGCATCTTCCGGTCACTTCGGATCGTCGCGCAGGCGACGGTCGTCAGCATGTTGCCGGTAATGGTCGCCGAGGCACCGGCGCGGAAGGCGGTCTCGCCGTCATGCGTCAGCAGCGCGCGACCAGCGGCGAGTCGGATGTTCGCCTCTGGATTGATGTAGCGGAAAAACGCGATCGTTCGGAGGATCTCCGGCTCCGTGAGGCGCGGCAGATGCGCGAGCGGCGTGCCCGGAATCGGCATCAGCGCGTTCAGCGGGATCGAGTCGATCCCGAGCTCCGCGAGGCTGACAGCCATGTCGAGACGGTCCTCCCAGCTCTCGCCCATGCCGATGATGCCGCCAGAGCAGGCACACATCCCCTCGGCCTTCACCTTCTTCAGGGTCTCGATCTTCATCTCGTAGGTATGCGTCGAGCAGATATTCGGGAAATTCCGGCGGGAGGTCTCGATATTATGGTGATAAGACGTCACACCGGCCTCGTGAAGGCGGTGGAGCTGCTCCGCCGTAAGAAATCCCATCGACGCACAAAGCTCGATTCTGGCCTCCCTGTGCATCGTTTCATAGGCATGGAGCGCCTGCTCGAATTCTTCACCTGTAAGTGCCTTTCCAGCCGTCACGATGGAAAAGCGATGGACGCCCTCCCGCTCGTTCATGCGGCAAGCCTCGAGGATCTTCTCCTCCGGCAGAAAATCGTAGACCTCACAGCTCGTGTGATGATGCGCCGACTGGGCACAGAACCTGCAGTCCTCCGGGCAGTGGCCGCTGCGCGCGTTGATGATCGAGCAGAGATCGACATGGTCGCCGACACAGGCCGCACGGATACAATCCGCCCCCGCGCAGAGCGCATCGAGATCACAGTCGAGGAACCAGCGGAGATCGTCCGCACGGGTGATCCGTCGTCCGGCGATGATCTGATCTGCCAGCGTACCCGGGTCCAATGTCTCGAGCGCTGCGCCAGATGGCCGCCCGCCTTCGACTTTCGCCGCTGTTGCTTCGCATGGCTGCCCGCCTGCACCTGCTGCCGCCGTTTTTTCACATGGCTGCCCGTCTGTGCAGACGGCTCCTGCTGCATCAGAAAAACCAGTCGCAGCCGCTGCGGATATGTCTTCTCTGTTCATCTCTGCTTCCGCCTGTGCGGTGGTGGTATGCTGTCTCTCCATCTCTTATGCCCTCCCTGTCGCTGCTGCCTTCGTGACGATCACTGCTGCCGTAGTATGCTGTCTCTCCATCTTTTATGCTCTCCCTGTCGTTGCGGCCTTCGTGACAGTGTCCTGGCCGAAAACATTGAACACCTGCGGACGCACGCGCTTCGCGATCACCGCGCCCACGACGCTCAGCGCGATGTCGCCAGGCACCGCGAGGAGGAAGCAGTACAGGAACAGTGTCCACAGTGCGATCGGCGTGTTGATCACATAATTACAGACCACATAGTAGTAGCTCATGCCACAGGCATAGACGATCGCAAGACCCGCGAGATTCGCGAGCAGGTAGTGCGGGATCGTCTTCTTCGGCATGGTCTCCGCGATGCGACCGGTCACATAGGTACCGATAACGAAGCCGATGATGTAGCCGAAGCTCGTCGAGGTTTACATGGAATTAAATCGAGGTTTACAAAGAACTGTTACACACGTACCATTTCAGCCAGGGATGTCTTCGGCTTCGTTTGATTTTTATGAGACGCCCATGCCGAGCGTCTTTTTTTATTTCCGAAGTTTTCACAAAAACTGTTTATAGCACTCTTGAGACATTAGATTTTATTATCTTTGTTACAAACAAGTGTTTTTCTGTCTGAGCGACATTAGATGTTTTTCGCAAAGATAGGATTTCATAGAGCGATGCCATTATATTTTCTGGGATTTGTAACAAACGGGGCGTTTTCAAGATTCGTGCCATTAAGTGACTTTTACAAAT
>CAKQED010000082.1:0-4615 GCA_934229835.1 uncultured Oribacterium sp.
TAGAGCGCGCCGTTTTTCTCATCATTGACCGGATAGTACGGCTCATCGCCCGGCTTCCACTCGCTCGAGAACTCGCGGGAGATCACGGTCTTCGGAAGGTCCCGGCCCTCCGCGTCCTTGCCGAACTCGAACCACTTGTGCTCGATGATCCGGGTCCATGGCGTCTCACGGTCCGTGTAGTTCACGGCAGCATTGCCCTGGAAATTCGGCTGGTCGAGCAGCTCCGTCTCAAAGCGCACCGAACGGTACTCGAGCGTGCCGAGCTGGTAGCCGAAGTACGCGTCGATCGCACCGGTGTATACCACCTTCTCCGCGAGCGCGTCATACTTCGCCTTCTCCGCGAGGTAATCCACGCCGAGCTCGACCTCGATGCCGTCCAGCATGTTCGCCACCATCTGCGTATAGCCCCCGACCGGAATGCCCTGGTAGAGTGCATTAAAATAGTTGTTGTCGAAGGTGAGGCGCACCGGCAGGCGCTTGATGATGAAGGACGGGAGCTCCGTGCACGGACGGCCCCACTGCTTCTCGGTGTAGCCCTTGATGAGCTTCTCGTAAATATCCACACCGATCAGGGAAATCGCCTGCTCCTCGAGGTTTTGCGGCTCAAACGGCGCATCCGCCGCGAGCCCGCGCTCTGCCTGCTTCCGCGCGATGTAATCCCGCTTCTGCTCGTCGATCCTCGCCGCCGCTTCCTCCGGCGTCACCACACCCCACATACGGTTAAAGGTGTACATGTTGAACGGCAGCGAATACAGCTCGCCGTGGTAGTTCGCCACCGGCGAGTTCGTGAAGCGGTTGAAGGTCGCGAACTGCTGCACGTAGTTCCAGACCACCGTGTCGTTTGTGTGGAAGATGTGCGCGCCATACTTATGCACATGGATGCCCTCCACGTCCTCCGTATAGACGTTACCGGCGATGTTCGGACGCCGATCGATCACCAGCACCGACTTCCCCGCCTTCCGCGCCTCATGCGCAAACACCGCGCCGTACAGACCGGCACCCACTACCAGATAATCATATTTCGCCATATCACGCTCTCCTTTATTCTTCAGCATGTCACCTTCAGTAATTCACTCGTGCCACGGATCTCGAGGCCAATGCTGTCAGCCGGTACGAAGATGCAGTCGCCTTTCCGGAACGAAAGCTCCACATCCTCGCCGCTGAGCGTTCCGCTGCCATCCACACAGAGCAGCACCTCGAAGGACGCCGGGCCCGTCGAAAACGCGACGGATTCCACGGCGCTTCCGCGCTTCGTCCCCCGTGATGATGCATCCTGCGTCATGTCTGCAGAAGTGTTATCCACATTTATTTCATGTGCATCCACCGGCATTTCCTGTGCCGCTGTCACTGATCCGACCTGCCCCGGCTGACCTCCAGACTGCATCGTCTCAAGGCGAAGTCGCTCCGTCCGGAAGTACTTGCACTGCTCGAGGAGCTCCACGCTGTAGCCGTCGTGTTCCTCACGCTCACGCTGCAGCTGCTCCGGCAGCGGCTTCTGCCGGAGATCCACGACGTCCAGCGCCTTTGCGATGTGCAGCTCCCGCGGCTTCCCGTCCTTGCCGAGCCGATGATAGTCATACATCCGGTAGGTGAGGTTCGAGCTCTCCTGGATCTCCACGATCATCGCGCCCGCACCGATGGCATGCACCGTGCCGGACTCGATCAGGAAGACGTCGCCACGATGGATCTCCACCTTCTGGAGATACTGCTCCACCGTGTCGTCCTCGAGTGAAGCCGCCAGCATTGCCCTCGTGAGGTCCTGGCGGAAGCCATAGACGAGGCTCGCCCCCGGCGCCGCTTCGAGCACGTACCACATCTCGGTCTTCCCGAGCTGCCCGTGCTCGTGGGTCCGCGCGTACTCGTCACTCGGATGCACCTGCACCGACAGATCCCGCGCCGCATCGATAAACTTGATCAGCACCGGCAGGCCGCCCTCGCCGTCCGTCTTCGGATGCGTCCCGATGAACTCCGGATGCGCACGAAGCACATCCACGAGCTTCTCGCCCGCAAATACACCACTCGCCACGCGCGACGGCCCGTCCGGATGCGTTGAGCACTCCCAGGTCTCCGCCAGCGGCGTCACATCTATATGTTTATTATACTCCTCACGCAGCCGCGTACCGCCCCAGATATAATCCTTGGCCGCCGGCGACAGGAGGAAAGGTCTGTTTTTCACTTGCATACTACAAAAAATGAGAGCCATGCTGTACGCACGGCTCTAATAAATATTTATCAATTTCACGTGTGGGATTATAGTAACACATCTAGGGTAATTGTCAATCTTCGGGTGAGGTGATGCTGCTTGTAAAATCAGCGATACACCGGCAGCTCACAAGATCATCCGACTCCCCGATCATCACTTTTTCTTCACCATGCAACGTTTCCGGAAGAACGAAATCCCATAGCAGAGAATCTGGTCGTAGTCGTCCTCGTATTCCGCAGCATACATCCGATCATCGATCTGCTGTAATGCCATATCGCACTCTCTTTCCAGATTTTCCAGGGCCTTCGTGTACTTCGCTTCAAAGATGGCGACGCGTGCATTCACCGGATCATAGACGACCACATCGCTGCGGCCTTCTCCATGTTCCTTATTCGAATCCACCATGTATCCAGCCCCTGTGAAGATACCCGCCAGGAACGCGTGGTAGAAGTCCTCGCGATAGTCATGGTAGTTGATGGTACGCCGGAGCAGGGCATTCATCTCTTTCGTTATGCTTCCACTGTCACCACTCCAGACGGCATCAAACAGCGCACTTCGATTCCACTTCTTCGTGCTGTCATCAAACCAGCGGATGACGGTCGTCTCGAAGATCTCCCGGATCTCTGCATTCGGAATCATCAGCGCAACCATGCCATCTGGAACTTCACCCTTATAATCCGCTTCACGTGCCCGCGTCAGGTATCCTGTCAGGTAGAGTGTGCTCCAGAGGTTATCTTCTGAAGCGTGCAGGTAGTCGTAAGTCAGGTTTTCATCCACTCGCTGAACGATGCAGCCACCAGCCATTAAGATTTCAAGTTTGTTTGTGATCGTACTGCCTGCATAGTCAATAAAGGAACGGATGATCGCATTGTCACTGGTGTTCTTCCAGTAGCTGATCGGCTTCGCCTTCGGATCGCGCTGCAGCTCCAGCATATAATTCATCACATCCCACGGACAGTAGACATCGAAGTCTCCAAAATGATAGCCATCATACCATCTCCGAATGCTGTCCGTCTGTTCCGTCACACTCGCATCCTTCAGCAGCTGGTCCACTTCACTCTGCACGAAGCCGAAATACTCATTCAGACGAGAGTTCGTAATCGTATCGGACACAAAATTATTGGTGCCCGTAAAGATGCTTTCTTTCGCAATCTTCAGGCAGCCTGTCACCACTGCAAATTGAAGCGCCTGATTGTCCTTCAGAGCCTGCAGTAAGCCCTTCATGACATCTAGCATTTCTGCATAGTATCCGTTACTGTTTGCCTTTGCCACCGGAACATCATACTCATCGATCAGGAGAATCACCGGTTTGCCATAGTGCTGCTGCATCATCCTGGTAAGTAGCAGCAGACTTCCTTTCGTGTCTTTCAAGGAAGCCTGTCCCCATTCCAGCTGCTTCGCGATCTCCTTATCACTGGTACCGATTCTGTCGCTGTCCAGCAGATAGCGATGCTTTTTATACAGTTCCGAGATAACCCAGGTGAGCATATCGTATGCACCGGTGAAATCAAGACCATCCACCTGCCGAAACGAAACAAAAATCGTCGGATACTGATTCATCCACGCATCGCACAGCGCCTGATCCCTCGCAATCTCCAGCCCCTCAAACAGCGCTCTACTGTCCTTACGGATGTCAAAAAAGTTTTCCAGCATACTCATGCCCAGCGTCTTACCGAAGCGCCGAGGACGCGTGATCAGCGTCACTTCCGCCTGTTCTTTCAAAATGTTCTTAATCAAACCAGATTTGTCTATATAATAAAAATCACCGTTACGAATTTTCTCAAAATCCGAAACGCCAACAGGAATATTCAGTGTCCTCATCGCTGTCGCTCCTTTCACGTAGCCATGCGCAGTTTCTCCGTTCCTCTATAATACCACGAAACCCACGTTCTTTGTGGAGTTTCCAAGCAGCAATACTCTTATACCTCCTATGGTCGAAGCCCTTTTACAAGCATACAGAACTCCTGCTCTGTATCTACAAAGTGATATGGTGCATACCCTCCATAAGCCGTTGGTCTGCTGATCGTTACCAGCTGTACACCCTGATACCCAACCGCCTGATTCAGTTCTCTCTTTAATTCTACCAGATGCTTTCCATGCGTCGTTTTCAAAGCAAAACACCCATGAGCATCACGATCTTTCGCCACCAGATAGCACATTACTCAGCACCTCCCTAAAATCATGCTCATTCCGAATCAATCCAATTATCAGCACACAAAATTTCCGTCGCAGAGTTTATAAACTTTTTAGAATTTGTTTATTCTTTCTTACCGGGACCTGGCCCCAATGTTAGCCTTAGTTTCTTACGAATTGCAGTATTCAGCTCCGCCAGCGAAAAAACTGCTCGTTACGCAGTGCTGCTGTGATCCAGGTGGAGACATGCCCGACGTTTCCTTCGGCATTCGGCTTATC
>CAKQED010000083.1:0-4417 GCA_934229835.1 uncultured Oribacterium sp.
TCATGCTGTCCGCACTTCCACCTGGGCCAATGTCATCGCCCGCTGCGTCTGTCACGCTGCTGCCGGCTTCCTTCTCCGAACCTGCGCTGTCGCCCGCTGTGAGCGCCGCCTTCACATCCGCGCCGGAGAGCTTCACGTGGCTGCACTCGTCCTCTTCCTTATAGTTGATGCCGGCGACGTCGTCCGCGGTCAGCGACAGTACCGGATACATCGCCGTCTTGTAGGCGTCGAGATCATAGACTGCCTCGAGCGCTGCTCTCACGCCGGAGACATTGACCAGATAGCGGCGGTAGACGGTCCGACCGTTCCGGAGGTGCCATGCGATCGTGACGTCACGAAACGCCGCATCGTCCTCCTCGCCCTCATAGGAACGCGCGCCACCCTGCAGGAAGCGGTCCCGGGCCTGTGCCGCGTCGTGCACACCCTGCGCTGCGATCGTATGGAGGAGTTCGAGCCCCTGATCGTCCGAGATCTGCATCTCATCCGCCAGCGTCGAGGACGGCATCGCGTCAAAGTCTACGCCATACCAGCCCTCGGTATATTCCACCGTTGAGTGGTACTGGCTCGTCGCATCCGGATCGAGGAGGTCGCAGTAGATGCCGCCGGACGCGAGCTTCTCCGTCACCGGCAGGTAACGGTCGTAGCCGAAGAGGTCGAAGCGGAAGATCGCGAAGACGACGCCGACAAAGACTGCACTCACAAGGAGCTGTCGCTTATGCGCAAACAGACTCTTGAAATCGAAGTGATAGATGATTTCGATGATGCAGCTCACGAGGAGGAGTCCGCAGACGAGGCCGAACACGGTCCAGCCATCCTCGTACATCATCGAGTGGAACATCGCGCCGAGCAGAAGCGACGACGGCACGACGATCAGGAAGCGGATGATCGGCTCCGTGACCGGGAAGGCCATCGCGTGGTCGGCTGCCTCGGACGGACGTCGGCGATAGAGGACCATGCCGAGGAGGAACAGCACTGCCGCTGCCAGCATTGCCCACAGCGCCATACGTCCAGGCTGCGAAGACATGCAGGCCTTCACATACCAGGCGACCGGGGAGGTCCGCTCACTGAGGGCCAGCAGGAAGCTGTCGTCGCCGTAAAAGGTCGTGAAATACTCCGAAAAATACGCCGAGATCGTCATGCAGATCACCGGTCCCCAGCTGAAAAGCACGCCGGTCCCCAGCAGGCCCACCACCAGATTTCCGGTCAGCAGCATGCTGAGAATCGCGGTCATGTACACGAGGGTGAAGAAGCACAGGTGCTCGACGCTCGCAAGGTACAGGCTGCCCCAGTCGAACGGCACGCCCTTCACGCGGATCATAACGGCAGCGATCGTCAGGAAGCCGAGATAGGCGACGGCCATGTAGAGAAAGCCGTTCAGGCAGGTCACCGCGTACAGCATCTCCCGTCGGATCGGAAGGCTGTGGTAGAAATCCGTTTTCTTTTTCGAGTGCAGGTACGCGAAGCCGGAGGCCGCCAGCACCACTGCTGCAATCGTCAGCATGAACGCGAGTGCGCCACCCTTCATGGAGTACATCCGCAGCATGTCGCGCGTGAAGTCCCTCTGCGCCTGTGCCAGTGCGAGATCCGCCGGGAGACTGCTGTTCAGATTCTCCGGTCGGAAGGCCGTGCTGCTCCAGAGCGCCGTCATCACCGGGAAGGCGAAGAAGCACAGGAGCAGGACGAGCGCCAGGTTCCAGATGCGCTGCTTCGTATTTTCCTTCATGTATTTAAAAAATAAGCTTCTTGATGTCATAACCGGCCACCTCCGTTTCGCTGATAAAAATTTCCTCCAGGGAGAGCGGGATCATCTCGAAAAAGACCGGATGATAGCTCTGCATCCGCGCCTGGATCTCCTCCCTCTGTCCCCGCACCGTGAGCGTCAACAGGCTTCCACGCTGCTCCGTCGTCATGATGTCGAGGTCCTGCAGGTTCGTGCGGTCAAGCCCGGCAGGCAGAACGCACTGGATCTTATGAATATTCATCTTCATATCGTCGAGGTCCTTCGAGAGCAGCATGCCGCCCCGGTGCAGGAGCCCCACGTGATCACAGATATCCTCGAGCTCGCGCAGGTTGTGCGAGGCGATCACCGGTGTCAGGTTCCGCTCCTCGATGTCGTTTGCGAAGAGGCTCTTCACCGTCTGCCGCATCACCGGATCGAGGCCGTCGAAGGTCTCATCACAGAAAAGATAATCCGTGCCGGCGCAGATGCCGAGCAGCACCGCGAGCTGCTTCTTCATGCCCTTCGAAAAGGTCTGGATCTTCCGGCGTCCGTCGAGCTCGAAGCTCTTCAGAAGTTTTCCGAATCGATCTGTATCAAACTTCGGATAGATACCCTGGTAAAATGTCTTCATATCGTCCGCTGTGCCATTTCCGAGAAAATACGGCTCATCCGGGATATAAAAGCAACGTGCCTTCACCCGGGTATCCTCGAAAACCGACTCCCCATCGAGGGTGATCGTGCCTTCATCCGGCTTCAGGATCCCTGCCGCCATCCGGAGAAAGGTGCTCTTCCCGGCACCGTTCGTGCCGATCAGACCGAACACCGTGCCGTCCTGAATCTCCGCATGGATATGATCCACTGCGGTCACGCCCTGAAAGCGCTTGGTCAGATTGTCCGCCTTTATCATCTTCTGCCTCCTATTTCTGTTTCATATTCCGAGTCTGCGTCCTGGCCTGCGCCAGGTCCTGTTCCTGCGCCTGTGCCCGGATCCTGTTCGTAATTCTGCGCCACCTGCGCCTGAAATGCCTCCATCGTGATGCCGGCGTTCCGCGCATCCTCAACCAGCAGTGCGAGCTCCTGCCAGATTTCGACCTGCTTCTTCGCACGAATCTGGTGATTTTCCGCCACGAAGCTGCCGCGTCCCTTCACCGAGTAAATATAGCCCTGTCGCTCGAGCTCCGCATACGCCCGCTGGATCGTATTCGGATTGATCGACAGCTCCGTCGCAAGGCTTCGGACGGACGGCAGCTGGCTGTCCTGCGCGAGCACGCCCCGGACCATCAGATCCGACAGCTTTTCCACGATCTGCTCATAGAGAGGACGTCGATCCTTGTAATCGATGAGAATCATATCCGCTATCCCCTTTCCAGTACGTTTCCTGAATCTGTGAACTAAGTGTATTAATTGTATTAGTACAGTTGAAGTATAAAAAGAAAGCAGCCGATTGTCAATCAGCTGCTTTCTTACGATTTTATGAATAGTGCTTCTCTGCCTTATGTTCCTTCTTATTCTGGTACATCTTCTGGTCGGCGCGGGCCTTCGTATCGCGGATGCTCTCATACGTATCGAGGAGCGCACTTCCGTACGAAACATTCGGCAGAATCGAGGTCTTCACACGCTGCTTCGTTAGGTTCCAGTAGAACTTCTCCCGGCAGAAGACCTCCTTCTCCGGATTCCAGAGCAGCACGCAGAACTCATCACCACCGATACGGTAGCAGTTGCCATAGCGGCTGTAGGCCTTCTTCAGACACTGCGCGATTTCACAGAGACAGCGGTCACCCGCGAGATGCCCGTAGGTATCATTGATATGCTTGAAATCGTCGAGGTCGAGTACGATCAGCATCCGGTCCTCTTCATGCAGGTTCAGCGTCCGGTTCAGGTAGTTTTTCTGGCTGAGCAGTCCTGTCAGACCATCGAGCTGGTTCCACATCTCGTTGCAGTAGAGGTAGTACAGGATCGACAGCATGGTCACGCAGAGCCAGGTCACGTGGATCCCCGGCAGCCGGATCTGCACGAGCGTTCCCAGCGCGAGAAACAGAGCCAGCGCATAGATGAGCTCCCGGCCGCTGTTCTGGAAAAAGCGCGCCATCTCGAGGAGATGGTACATCAGAAAGACGATGCCCGAATAGTACATCAGCATGTAGACCGGGAAGCCGCCCAGACGCGAGTAGTGGTTGGCCGCGTCCACCATAAACACCAGTCCGCCCGTGAAGAGTGAGACGGTCATGATCAGAAAGTACACGATTTCCAGCGCGGTCGCCACCTTCAGGCTCTCGCTGGTCTGTCCGCTCTGATCGATCGTGTAGACCATGACGAGCGGCACCGCGGGTGTCAGGCTGAAGCCCAGGTAGTTTGAGATGATGTTGATGGGCCGCATCCAGCGTGGCCCTCCGTCCACCAGCACCGTGATCAGCTCCAGGATCGAGATCAATGCAATCAGCAGAAAGGTATACAGGAATCCACGGGTCTGCTTCGGATTTAAGGTATCATTCAGGCTCACCAGCACGCACATAAATGCGAGCGCGAATAAATTGATCGCGGTAAGCACGAGAAAATACATGTCCGTCATCGCGATCCCCCTTTCGTTTCTATAATGTCATTTAACCATTATATAGGAAGAACGGGGCGGGAAACAAGCCGGAAAAGGGCGAAAACCGGCGAAACGCGGGGTGAAATTGTAACTGTTCAGACTGGGGC
>CAKQED010000084.1:0-2960 GCA_934229835.1 uncultured Oribacterium sp.
GCAACGCTGAGTTTTCATAAAGAAAACTCAGTGATTGCAGAGGGCCTAGTGCCGCTTAGGGTCCCCGGCTTAGATTCTTCCGAGCTTGGAGTACTGTGCTTCTGTTGGCGGCACTCCGGTCATACGAACTGTTTTTTAGTCGTTATTCTCTACCGAGTAGTTCGGTGCTTCCTTCGTGATATGAATATCATGCGGATGTGACTCCTTCAGGGAAGCGCTGGAGATCTTCACGAACTGGCTGTTATGCTGCAGCGTCGTGATATCCTTCGCACCACAGTAGCCCATACCTGCACGGAGACCACCGACGAACTGGAAGATGGTATCCTCTACACGGCCCTTGTATGCGACACGACCCTCGACACCCTCTGGTACGAGCTTCTTCGCGTTCGCCTGGAAGTAACGATCCGCAGAACCGTTCTTCTGCTTCATCGCACCGAGCGATCCCATGCCACGGTATACCTTATACTTACGGCCCTGGTAGAGCTCGAACTCACCCGGTGCCTCGTCGCAGCCCGCAAATACAGAACCCATCATGACGGTGCTGCCACCTGCAGCGATCGCCTTCACGACATCACCGGAGTACTGGATACCACCATCGGCGATGATCGGGATACCGTACTTGTCGGCTACCTCGAACGAATTCATAACCGCAGATACCTGTGGAACACCGATACCAGCAACGACACGGGTCGTACAGATGGAGCCCGGTCCGATACCGATCTTTACGCAGTCGGCGCCGGCCTTGATGAGGGCCTCGGTCGCCTCACCGGTCGCGACATTACCTGCGATGATCTGAAGATCCGGGAACTTCTCCTTCAGCATGCTGACGCACTTCAGAACGTTTGCACTATGGCCATGTGCAGAGTCGAGAACGACGACGTCTACATGTGCGTTGATGAGCTCCTGTGCACGCTCGACGACATTGGCTGTGATACCGAGTGCAGCACCGCAGAGGAGTCTGCCCTGTGCATCCTTCGCCGCGTTCGGATACTTCATCTGCTTCTCGATATCCTTGATGGTGATGAGACCCTTCAGATTACCCTCATCATCGACGATCGGGAGCTTCTCTACCTTCGCACGTGCGAGGATCTGCTTCGCTTCCTCGAGGGTGGTACCCTCCTTCGCCGTTACGAGGTGCTCGCTCGTCATGCACTCCCTGATCTTCTTCGTGTAGTCCTCCTCGAAAACGAGGTCACGGTTCGTGATGATACCGACGAGCTTCTTGCCCTCGGTGATCGGCACGCCGGAGATGCGGAACTTCGCCATGAGATCATTGGCATCCTTCAGGGTGTGATCTGCAGTCAGGAAGAACGGATCGGTGATGACACCATTCTCCGAGCGCTTTACCATGTCGACTTCCTCTGCCTGCTGCTCGATCGACATATTCTTGTGGATGATACCGATACCACCGCAGCGCGCCATGGCGATCGCCATCTGATGCTCTGTAACGGTATCCATACCTGCAGAAATGAATGGAATGTTGAGATGAATTGACTTCGTAAGATAAGTGGAAACGTCGATTTCGTTCGGAACGACCTCGGAGTACTGCGGAACGAGCAGCACATCATCAAACGTAATACCATCACCGATAATCTTGGCCATAGAAGAATCTCCTTTCAAATCGCGACTTTTCATAAAATTTAAACGAGTATAACAAAAGGCGGATTGAATTTCAACCCGTCTTTCATCCAAAAATCAGTTCAGTTTTACCTTCTGCGGTGTGCATCTTCTCGCCTCGCGCAGCAGCGCATCAGTCACTTCGATGTACAGGCAGGTCTTCTGTCCCGCATGGTTGTATACATAGCCGAACCTGCGATCAGCCGGGCACTCGCCCGCGCAATCGATGATCTTCGCGTTCCGGAGCTCTGAACGGACCGCGTCGGAGTTCTGCGGGGCGAGAACGATCAGCTCGGACGCGCTGGTATCGGCGACCGGGCGACGATGCGAGCGGTTAAGGATCTTCTCCATCGTGAACGCGCCACCGATATAGCTGTACTCATACTCCACCTTCCAGAAGAGCCAGACCACGTAGGTGCCGAAGCTCACCGCGATAAACAGCAGGATGCCGAACACGTTATAAAACGCAAACAGCAGTGACAGTACGGACAGCGCGCCCGCGATCACCAGCAACACCGTCCAGTAGGCCGGTTGCTTTCCCTTCGTCATGTGCTCGATATAATCATCCATCTGTCATCCTCCTGTTCTGTCGGTCAATGTCTCTGTCCGTCAAACATCCTCTCGCGCAAGCTATCCGTTCGCATCATTTCTTCATCCGATGTTCCCGTCAGATCGTTATCATCCACAAAGGTCCGGGCCGCAAATGCAGTCCAGACCTTTATTATAACTCTTTTTATTTAATTAGTACATTCCGCCCTGTGGCTGTGCTGGCATAGCAGGTGCTGGCTCCTTGATATCTGCGACTACGCTCTCAGTGGTGAGCAGTGTAGAAGCGACGGAAGCCGCGTTCTGAAGAGCGGTTCTGGTTACCTTCGCCGGATCCAGGATACCGGTCTCGAGCATGTCGACATACTCCTCGTGGAGTGCATCAAAGCCATGGCCGACCTCTGTGTTCTGTACGTTGTTGACGATAACAGCGCCCTCGAGACCTGCGTTCGAAGCGATGGTGAACAGCGGAGCCTCCAGTGCCTTGTAAACGATTCTTGCACCGGTCTTCTCATCACCCTCGAGTGACTCGACAACCTTCTTCACAGCCTCCTGTGCGTGAATGTAAGCGGATCCGCCACCTGCGATGACGCCCTCTTCCACTGCGGCACGGGTTGCGTTCAGCGCATCCTCCATACGAAGCTTTGCTTCCTTCATCTCAGTCTCCGTAGCTGCGCCGACCTTGATGACAGCGACACCACCAGCGAGCTTTGCCAGTCTCTCCTGGAGCTTCTCGCGGTCGAAATCAGAAGTTGTAGTCTCGATCTGCTTCTTGATCTCAGCGACACGGCTGTCGA
>CAKQED010000085.1:0-2827 GCA_934229835.1 uncultured Oribacterium sp.
TCATTCATACACCAACGATGGGTGGGCTCACGCAAAAGAGCTGCCGCACCATTCATTTAGTGCGACAGCCCCTTTTTTTATGCCTCGTCTGCCACCTTCAGCTTCTGCGTCGCCTCAATCTCCATGATCTCATCGACACGTCTCTGGTGACGGCCACCCTCGAAGGTTGCGCCGATCCACGCATCGACGATCTGCTTCGCCGTCTCGATACCGATGACACGTGCACCGAAGCAGATGACGTTCGAGTTATTATGGCGCTTACTCATCTCTGCAGAGTAAGGCTCGCTGCAGCAGCACGCGCGGATCCCCTCTACCTTATTACATGCGAGGCTGATGCCTACGCCGGTACCGCAGATGGCGATACCACCATCGACCTCACCGGAAGCGACCATCTTACCGACACGGTAGCCGGAAATCGGATAATCGAAGCTCTCCGGAGAATTCGTGCCGACATCGATCACCTCGACGCCCTTTCCCTCGAGGTACTCCTTGATCTCGTTCTTCATCTCAATCGCTGCATGATCGTTGCCAATGACTAATTTCATGATTCCTTCTCCTCGTCCGCTTGCTGAATGCGCCTTTGCTTTTGTTAATAATTAGACAAACTTTCGTCTGTTTCACCTGCAGTATAGCATAATTTTTACATGAAGGTGAATCCGTACTGTCACATACCTAAGAAAAACGCCACAAAGCGGGCTGTAAATGTGTACAAATATTTACTTGTATATTTGTACAATATGCTATATCATCAGTGCATGATACAGATAGATGAACACTGTATTAGGAAGTGTCGATAAACACGAACGATAATACAAACGAAGGAGGTTTGTTATGAAGCTTGTAAATGTCAATAATGTAGAAGGTCTCTTCGAGGTGCTCGATAAGTGCCAGGGTGATGTATATCTCGTTTCCAAGGAAGGCGATCGTATCAATCTGAAGTCTAAGCTTTCCCAGATGCTCTTCACAGCAAATCTTTTCACGAAGGCCAACATCAACGAGCTCGAGCTCATCGTGGCAGAGCCGGAGGATATGAAGCGCGTCGTGGATTTCATGATGGGCAGCGCGAACATCTGATTTTAAACGAAATGAGTAGACGAGCTGCTGATGTCCTGGGGCCACTGCTTTTCACAGGACCGTTCAGACAGCTCATAAAAGAGCCCGTGGAGCATACGTTCCACGGGCTCTTTTCGTTTATCCGTTCTTCTGCACAGCGAGTCCCGGGATATCGCCGACACCGTTCAGGACGATGCTCGGACGATACGCATAGGTATCCAGTGTTTCACGAGTAGAAACACCCGACAGAACGAGCACCGTGGACATACCACTTTCCATGCCGGAGATGACATCGGTGTCCATACGATCACCGATCATCACGGCTTCCGCGGAGTGACAGCCGAGCAGACGAAGTCCGGTGCGCATCATCAGCGGATTCGGCTTGCCGCAGAAGTACGCCTTTCGACCGGTGGCCATCTCGATTGGAGCCACGAGTGCACCACAGGCCGGTGCGATGCCGTTCTCGATCGGACCGGAGACATCGGAGTTTGCACCGATGAGCTTCGCGCCATTCATCACGAGATTCGTCGCCTTCGTCAGTGTATCGAGGGAGTACGCACGCCCCTCTCCCACGACGACATAATCCGGGTTGACATCATTCATCGTGACCCCGGCATCATAGAGTGCGTTGAGAAGCCCCGCCTCGCCGATCGCGAAGACCGAGCACCCCGGAGCCTGCTGCCGGAGAAAAGCGGCCGTCGCCAGCGCGCTGGTATAGAAATGCTCCTCCGGTACATCGAGTCCCATCCGTGCCAGCTTCTGGTTAAGCTCGCGCGGTGTATAGCCACTGTTGTTCGTCAGGAAAAGATATTCCTTATTTTCATCCTGCATCCACTGGATGAACTCCCGTACCCCCGGAAGGATCTGATTTCCGTGGTAGATGACACCATCCATATCGCAGATGAAGCCCTTGATCGCATTAAAATCGATATTTGAAAACTGTTCCATTTTTCACCTCATTCTTTCTTCACATGCACTTCCACCCGCAGACGCTTCTTCTCCTTAGATGACTGCATCAGACCCTCTCCGCGTATACTGCTCACGCATAAAAGTATCGCTCGATGCAGGAATCCGTACGTGCGGTCATGTGATACCTGTTTACCTTCATACCCTGCTACTTTAACATGGCGCACGCTTGCATGTCTGCGATTTTACAAAGGTTTTACATAGAATTCCGATTTTTTTCACGGAGGCAGAACAGCGTTTTTCGCGAAGTGATGACGCTGCGGTCGCCTGCATTGGCCGACGGACAGATGGGCTCTTTACAGGATGAGCGCATCAAAAAAGAGACGGCCGTGTGACCGTCTCCTGAGATACTTTCCGGCATCGGAGCTGTGCTTCATACAGCAGCGCTTCATGCCGGATGATGTGAGAACGAAATTACTTTTCCTTCGTGCTGCCGTCGTCCATCATGTTCTGCTGGCCAGCCTTCTTCGCGAGCTGCCATACGAGGGACTCGCCCTGCGCGATCTCGAAGTTGACGCCGGTGTCGTTCGGCTCGTCCTCGATGAACTCGTAATCCTTACCAGGGAGGATCGCGTTCAGCAGGATACCGACGAGTGAACCGGTCGCGATACCGGAGAAGTTGATGGTGATCGCACCGAGCGGGATCACGATCGCACCTGCGGTGGAGTAGTTGATACCGATCGCCAGTACGAGGATGAGTGCTGCGATGATGACGTTACGTGACTGGGAGAAATCCACCTTCGTCTCGACGACATTACGCACACCGACGGCAGAAATCATACCGTAGAGTACGAGCGAGATACCACCG
>CAKQED010000086.1:0-1942 GCA_934229835.1 uncultured Oribacterium sp.
TTCTCGTGAAAAAGAGCTGCTTCACGAGGAAGCCGAGGAGAAGCGGGAGGGCGTTTACGAGGAGCATGAGCGCTGGCATGTTCTTATAGAGAAGATACACGGAATTCCGTGCGCTGAGCCGCACCTTGAAGGCGTTATACTTCGAACCGCTCGTGCCGGAGCCGACATGCTCGACCACAGCACTCGGGCAGTAGAGGATGCGGTAGCCATAGAGCTGCGCCCGGTAGGAGACATCGATATCCTCGAGGTAGGCGAAGTGATGCTCATCGAAGAGACCGACCTCTCTAAAGAGGGAGGTCCGGTACATCGCGGCCCCCGCACAGGCAGAGAATACATATGCTTCCCGGTTCCATGCCGGTTTTTCGGAAGACTCGCCGAGGCCATGCTGGAACTGCCAGCCGAGGAGAGTATAGGCATCGCCGGCGTCATCGATCTCGTGCGGATCATGCATCTTCACCATCTTGCTGGAGAGGGCGAAGACACGGCCCTTCGGATCCTGATCCATGCGCTTCTCGAGGGCCTCGATGAAGTCTGGGCAGACCTTCGTATCGTTGTTGAGCAGCAGCGTGAACTCGTAGTGCTCCTCGAGCGCCTGTCGGATGCCCTGGTTGACCGCACCGGAGAAACCGAGGTTCGTGTCATTCTGAAGCAGCTTCCGTCGCGCAGGATCCTCCGCCTGCCACGTGCGGAGCCAGGTGATATCCTCTCCGCCGGAAGCATTGTCGATCACGAGGGTCGTAAAATCCGTCACCGTCTGACGGGACAGCGCCTCCATGCAGTCCGGCAGGAAGCGAAGACCGTTGTAGTTCGGAATCACGACCAGGGTACGGCTCGTGTTGTGTGTGGTTTCAGATGTCGGCATAGATAGATACCTCGATTCAGATGATGGATAGGATCAGAAAACGGCAGTTACAGTTCAGGCAGGCTGCCCCACGATCGGTGAACACCGTTCGTGGGGCAGCCCGTGTTATTTACTATTAAATTGAAAACAAATTTTACTGTGGTTCGCCCTGGCCGGCTGCGGCAGCGGATTCTGCTTCCTTCACGGCCTGCTCTTCCGCGGCGCGCGCAGCAGCATCCTGCTGTGCGGTTACGACCGGATCAGTCGGATCGTAGGTCTGGTCTCTCGGGATCGGCTGCTCGATGGCATCCTTCTCGATCGGGCCCTTATCCCACATATCGTTGTAGATGATGACTGGTGTGCCGTTTCCACAGTTGTTGTAGATCCATGCACAGTCGACGGCCTTCAGACGGATGCATCCACCGGAAACCGCGTCGTCCATGTAGTTATAGTTGATGGCGTCGAGCGTGTTATGATCCGGTGAGCTGTAGAGCAGCGAGTGGAGCAGGTACGGACCGTTAAAGCGGCTCAGGAACTGGCAGTAGCAGCCCTTATGCATGAAGTGCCATCTGTACTTCGCGTAGATCTTGAAGGAGCCGAGCGGTGTATCCGTACCGACGGTGACCATCAGGGTCTTGTACGGGATGGTGAAGTTGCCGCTTTCATCCTTCGTCATGACATAGGCGGTTCTGGTCGCCTTGTTGATGCGGATCGCGTAGCTGGACTGTGCGCCCATGACGCCGGAGAGATCCTTCAGTGCGACACCCTTCTCGTCGAAGTAGATGTTGTAGCCATCGACGGCATGCCAGCCGGTGAGCGCGACACCATCGACGAAGTAGTACTGGTTCGAATCCTCATCGAAGCCCCAGCCGGTATAGGCACGGCCATCACCGGTGATGTAGCGTGCGCCCTCCGAGGTGATGATGACACCCTCGTTGTTTGCATTGTCCAGCGGCTTGGTGGTCTCATACGGGAACGGAACGTCCTTGCGCCAGTACGCGAGCTTGATCGCACAGATGTAGCGGTTCGGATCACCGACAACACCGACAGCCTGGCCCTCACGTGCCCAGTCGGTGACGGTACCGTCGTTCAGGACGGCTC